>CAZHWV010000085.1:525-18900 GCA_964536185.1 uncultured Anaerolinea sp.
TGCATCGACCATGTTTAGGTGGCGAACAGTCGCGCCGACCTCGCGGGCAGCACTCAAGTCTTCAAGTCGACGTAGGGCGACTGTCTCCTCGGCTGAGCCAGTTTGCCAGATCGCGTGCATGCGTTTCATTAATTCAGAATCAGGTCCCGGCGGTGGGTCGCCGGAGTTTACAGTCCAGATTTCGACTGGTATGCCTGTGTGAGTTTGTTCCCAGATCAGGCCACCGCAGGAAAGAACAGCATCATCAAAGTGTGGGGAGATATATATCCAGCGCATGTGCAATACCTTGCATTTCCGTGAGTGAACGACATGTAAGCAGTGTTGATACAGATGAGATGTGTTTTTGGATCAGATTTACGAAAAAACCTTATCATCTGCTGGATCGCGGTCGTCAAATACTTGTTGGGCTAATTTTTGAAGAAGTTCCGCTTCGCCGTCGTCTGTATGGATGGCTTGCCAGTATTTCTCGAGTAATTCAAGCGGAGAGAGGCTGGCAATGTTTTGCCCTTGAGATAAACGCACACGCGTTTCAATTTGTGGACGCTTGACGAGATGGAATTCAAAAGCCGCTGCGGCATACTCACGGATTTCAGCTTCATTGATAAGTTTTTCGTAATCGCGCGGGTAATCCACGCTTAGCTTGATAATTGAATCCTTGATCCTTAACAGGGGAGGCAGGGCAGCCTTTATCTGTTCGGTTACGTTTTCGGTAGAATCTAGTTTGAGATGAGCTTCCATAAATGGCCGGACCTGCTTCAAATGGCGCCATTCTACTTGTGTTCTACCTCGCTCCACGTTGGCAAGGATGAAATATTTTTCATCATGAGCTTCACCAAAATCGACTCTTTCAATAGAGCCGGGGTAAATAACCGGTGGATGTTGGTCTTGGGTTTTATCGCGCGAGTCAGGGCCTGGGCCGTTTAGGTTCTGTGGTTTATGGATGTGGCCAAGAGCTACATAATCCAAGCGACTGTCTTTGACCAAAGAGCCTGGCAGTACAAGGTCGGTGCCGAGCATGACCATGCGTTCTCCGCCAAAGGTTGCACCCTGAACTGATGCATGCGCAGTCAGGATTACCGGGAGAGCTGGGTCGATTGCTGCCAGATAGCCTTTGACCAGAGTTGTCAGCAGGTCCTCAATCTGGGCGAAAATTTCGGATGGCGCGGTCTGACCTGTTTCTAGGGTGGCCATCAACCCAGAGCGTGATATCCAGGGTAAGCCTATAACCTGGACAGGTATGCCCATTTCATCAGCTGTGAGTAGTTGTGGTTTGGCGATGACACGTAAATAGGGTACCTGTAGCGTCTCAAACTCCTGTAAGGCGTGTGCGCGACCAATCGATGGGGATATATCGTGATTTCCGACCAGGAGGAGTGTCGGAATTTTGGCGTCCGAAAGCCGCATTAAACGCCGGCCCCATTCACGCTGAAACGTGGGGGCAGGGGTGCGGTCTTTGTAGGCATCTCCGGCGAAAATAACCAGGTCTACTTTTTCGTTGATGGCTGTATCGATGATGATGTCCAGCGATTTCAGAAAATCCAGCACACGGAAAGGCAAACCGGTTTGCGGGTCGTGGCGGCCATAATTGGCCATATCAATGTGAGCATCGGCGAAGTGTAATAGTCGCATGATTTTATTTCACAGGGACTTCTGGAGAAACACCGGCGGATTGGAGCGCCTGGATGATCGCAGTCATTTTTGGATTCAAGTGATTGGCCAATTTTAAGTCGGCAATGGCGTTGTCGATTTCGCCGATGGCTTGTTTCGCCAACCCTCGCCAATAAAGACTTTCTTCCAGGGTGGGTTTACTCACAGTCTCAAGGGTTACATTTGCCAGGTTGATCACGTCTTGGTAACGGCCAGCGTAATAGTAAGCCCAGTATGGGCCAGTTTGGTACCACATCATGCGATATGGAAATTTGGCTTTTTCAAGTGGCAAGGTTGAGTATAGCAAAAACGCCTGATCGTAAGCAGATGCCGCATCGAAGTATTGAAGCAGTTGAACATGACTGGTACCTTTATTAAACCAGGCAAAGTAGGCATCTAGACCGGTCTGGGTTTTAATATCTTGATCTGCAACAGCGAGCGCGTGCTGGTTGGCCCATAGGGTGTCTGACCAATTCCCCATTAATTCCTGGATTTGTTGTTCTCGGTCAGTTGGATAAATGACCATGAATAAAAAATTGAAAGCTCTCCAATCGCTGCTGAGTTTATCGTAGGGCACTATAAAATTTGGGCCGTCTAGATAAGTGTCTTGGATCAAAAAAGTTTTGGTTGTATCGTTGTAGCCGGTAATAAATTGATAATGACCCATCCAGCTAATCACTCCAGCGGTGTCACGTTGAAATTCACCTTTTTCAATCAAGATGGGGTACCCGGCGGCGACGAAGCGTTTGAGCAAATCCAGGTTCCCGCCATAACGAGTGATGGCGCGAAGATAGGTATTATTATTGACGAAATCGACCATTTCGTAAGGCATCACATTTTTATCAGTCTGGCCCCGTTTCCAAAAGATCAGTTTCGCATCATTTATGCCTGGTTTGATTGCAATAAGGATTTCGTCGCGTGTACCCTTCCATTTCCAAAATTTCAAAGCCATGGTCAGGTTGGATGGTCCACATAAATTATATCCACCCATCTGATCGACGTAGACAACGCCTGGCAGGGTGATGCTTGCCGGTAAAGGGGTGGAGGTGATCGTGGGGGTGAGTGTGGGGCCAACAGGTGTTGAAGTTGCTTGTGGACTGGGCGTCAGCGTTGGTGTGCGCATAGCCAATAGCGTGGCGGTGACGATCTTATCAATTTGAGACTGTTGTGCGGGAATAAACACCGCTTCAGATGGCGGTCTGAAGAAGTAAATTATCTGTGAACGCAGGTCATCCACTCGCGAGGCAAGCCTATCGTTTACATAAGGGATGTTGTAAACGGCCAATCCCAGAATCAGAAAGCCAAGGATCGAAAGCAAAATGCGGACAGAACGGTTTTTAAACATAGCGTGATTATAAATCAAAATAGCGGTAGTCCCCTTATAAGGGAGGCTGCCGCTATTTTGAAATGTTAATCAAAAAACCATTGCGGGTTACTTTTTTTCACGCAAAAGGTCCAACGCTACGCGTCTTTGACTTCACCGTCGATCACATCTCCATCACTGGAAGGCGGGGTGGCTGGGCCATCGCCTTCGGGTTGTGGCTGCCCCTGTTGACCGTAAAGCTTTTCACTCACAGCGTAGAAGGATTTTTGCAAGTCTTCGCTGGTTTTTTGGATTTGGGTGGCATCCTCGCTGCTCAGTGCAGATTTGAGATCGTTGATCTTGGCTTCGACTTCACCGCGTTCAGCGGAGCTGATCTTGTCACCCAGATCCCGCATAGATTTTTCAGTCTGATAGATCAGGCTGTCGGCAATATTGCGCGCCTCAATCAGTTCCTTGCGCTTCTTGTCATCAGCTTCATGTGCCTGGGATTCTTTCACCATACGGTCGATTTCGCTCTTATTCAGGTTGGTCGATGCTGTAACCGTAATCTTTTGTTCCTTGCCGCTGGCTTTATCGCGAGCTGTGACATGCAAAATGCCGTTGGCGTCGATATCAAAGATGACTTCTACCTGAGGCACGCCGCGAGGAGCCGGGGGAATACCATCCAGGCGGAACCGACCCAAAGACATATTGTCGGCAGCCATGGGGCGTTCACCTTGCAAAATGTGGATATCGACGGCAGTCTGGCTATCAGCCGCGGTAGAATAGGTTTCAGTCTTTTTTACAGGTATGGTGGTGTTACGCTCGATCATTTTTGTCATCACGCCGCCAAGAGTTTCAACTCCCAGGGAGAGTGGGGTTACATCGAGCAAGAGGATATCGCGAACTTCACCACCAAGCACACCGCCCTGGATGGCAGCGCCAACAGCGACGACTTCATCCGGGTTAACGGATTTGTTTGGATCCTTACCGGTCAGCTTGCGCACCAGATCTGAGACCATCGGCATGCGAGTGGAACCGCCGACCAGAACTACTTCGTGCAGATCACTTGATTTAAGACCAGCGTCCTTGAGCGCATTTTCAAATGGGTGTACACAGCGCTGAAGCAGGTCATTGGTCATTTGCTCAAACTTAGCGCGGGTCATCTTGAGCACTAGATGCTTGGGGCCGCTGGCATCCGCAGTAATATAAGGTAAATTGATTTCAGTTTCCATCATGGTGGAAAGTTCGATCTTGGCTTTTTCGGCAGCTTCACGCAAACGTTGGATGGCCTGGCGGTCATTACGCAGGTTGATGCCTTCAATTTTTTGAAATTCATCCGCAGCCCAGCTTGTAACGCGCTGATCCCAGTCATCACCACCCAGATGGGTATCACCGTTGGTGGCCTTGACCTCGATCACACCGTCACCTACTTCCAATACTGAAACATCGAAGGTGCCGCCGCCAAGGTCGAAGACCAAGATGGTTTCATTGGCCTTTTTATCCAGGCCATAAGCAAGCGCGGAGGCGGTGGGTTCGTTAATGATGCGTTTCACATCTAGCCCGGCGATGCGCCCTGCGTCTTTGGTGGCCTGGCGCTGGGTATCATTGAAATAAGCTGGAACAGTGATAACAGCTTCGGTGACTGTCTCGCCCAGGTAGGCTTCAGCATCTGCCTTAAGTTTGGCAAGGATCATAGCGCTGATTTCTTGCGGGCTGTATTCTTTTCCGGTCAGAGGCACCTTGACACGCACATCATCTGTAGGGCCTTCTATTACCGTGTAAGGGACCATTTTACGCTCAGCGCTGGTTTCTTCGAAGCGGCGGCCGATGAACCGCTTGATGGAGTAAACAGTATTTTCAGAATTAATAACGGATTGCCGTTTGGCGGTTTGCCCGACCATACGTTCACCGTTCTTCGTGAATGCGACGATGGATGGGCATAGACGCCCACCTTCCGCAGTAGTGATCACGGTAGGCTGTCCGCCTTCCATGACGGCAACAACGCTGTTGGTGGTGCCGAGGTCTATGCCGATGATTTTTCCCATGGATCTCTCCTTGATTTGAAACTATTTCAGTTTCCGAGGTTATTTTGTTTTTGATTTCACAATACGGCTAGGATAATGCATGAATAATAGAAATACGTTAACGTCATGTAGAAAAAATAAAAACAGGCCGCCCTGCAGGGCGGCCTGAGTCGAAGGTCTTTTTGGATTAGGGTTGGTTTATCTCGAAGGTGTCGACTTCGACAAGCACAGGTAATGAGTCGAAGGATGAGACACCGAAGCCCGCCTGCCCTTCGCGGAAGTTATATTTTTTCTCAATTACGGTTTTGACTTCGGTGCCGTTGACGCCCAGGGTTAGCTCGGTTCCACTGCAAATAAACGTGTAGTCGTTCGTATCCTTGCCTTGCTTGATCAAGTTCGAACCGCCATTAAATATATTGTAATAGTTCCCGTCACTAATAACATAAGCAAGGATGGAATATAGACCGTCGTTCTGTACGTTTACCTCGTACCAGCCTTCTTCGCTGTACCGGCAAATGAGCGAGACAGAGTTGCTGTTTTTACCACGGTTATCGGCTTTCAGATCGAGACGCACATCAGTGTAAGTATAGGGCTCATAGGTTACATAGACATATCTTTGAGTCTTACGGATGTCAAAAACCAGGAAACCGTCTTTGGTTGTGGGGATCAGCGTATTATCAGTCGATGCTGATCCATATTTCTCGTGAAATTCAAAATAAGTGTAGTTGCCGATATCGCCATCGAAAGTTTCAGTATAGAAGTCTGGCGCAGTACCTCCGGAACTACCACCTGAATTTCCACCACCACCGCCGCTGACATCAAAGGTTCCGGTCACAGCGAGTTCGCGACCGTTTAATTGGCCTTCAAGCAGTTCACCGCTGGCATAGCGGATCACCTGTAAGGAAAGCGTATCTTCGGGCTTGTGAGTGCGTAAAATACTGCAGTAATCTTTCATGGTGCCGTCAGTGGCCAGCACCAGGCTTTCCATTTGGTATAGGATATCACCGGGTTTGACACCGGCTTTATCGGCTGGGGATCCGGATTTGACGGAGGATACCCAGATACCAGAGAAGGATTCATCATCCGATAGGACGGCTGTACCATTAATGCCAATGGAATCAATATCTTTGCCCTTGGTCAGTTCGTCGACTACAGTCTTGGCGGTCTTTTCATCAATGGCGAAATATTGGTTTGCGGAAGCGATCGAGCTGTAGTTAATCCCGACCACCCGGCCATCTGAGGCGATCAATGGACCGCCTGAGTTGCCAGGGTTGATGGTGGCGTCATGCCCAAGGACATAATCCAAAGACGACCAACTGGTCTGTCCGTCAGCGC
The DNA here is from genome assembly GCA_964536185.1 of uncultured Anaerolinea sp. Taxonomy (GTDB): domain Bacteria; phylum Chloroflexota; class Anaerolineae; order Anaerolineales; family Villigracilaceae; genus UBA5195. The sequence goes on from CAZHWV010000085.1 coordinate 6,838, forward strand.
GTTCCTTCGAAATAATCCCTTTGGTTAGAGAAAACTGAGGTTCACCAAGCGGGAAGCCAGCGGCGTAAACTTCCAAACCTGTTTTTATGGTGTCGGTATACCAATTCAGGTAGGGGTAAGGTCCACCGTCAACTTGGATTACGGCCAGGTCTGAACATTCGGAAACACCCAGGATACGGGCGTTGTGTTGAACCCCTCCAACCCAAACTTTGAGCAGGGCTGATCCGGTCACAACATGGTTATTGGTGACGGCAATGCCAGATGGGTCAATAATGAAACCAGAACCACGACCGGCGCCATTTACGACCAATCCGACCTGGGGATCAATAAAGGTGCCCTGGGATTCAATCTGGATGACAGCATTTTGAGCATCACTCATATTGCTGATTCCACCCCCACCGGACTGATTTTCGGGTGTTGGTGCCGGCGCAGAAGTAGCTGACTCATTGTTGTTCAAGGGCGCTGTTGTCGGGCTTTCGTTCCCGCCGTTATTATCGGTAGGTGGTGGAGTTGGAGTTGAAAATAGATTGCATGCCATCCCTGTGATCAGAACAAAGGTCACGATTAAAAAAATTGGGCGAAACGTTTTCATTATTCTCTCCTCTGCATTGAGTTATGGATTCTGATGAGAGTCTGTGACTCTACAGTCACATTTTAGCATAAGTAAACCCTAATGCAACTAGCGAAATTGTCTTATATTAGTCCTATTCCCAGATTGCTTGCCTGCTTAGGCGAACAGGGGTTAATAAAAGCACAACTTCCAGAAATGTGAGCCTGGAAGTTGTGTGTGGAGATGGCGGGAATCGAACCCGCGTCCGAAAGAATCGACCACCGGAAATCTACGAGCGTAGCCGGTTGATCGTGTCGCCACAGGTTACTCATCCGGCAAAATTCACCTGCGGCCATTCACTCAGACCCGAAAGTCCTCTTTCGTACCGTTAGTGAAGTGGCGGTACGGCACTCTGCCATTTTGACGCCCACTCGTTCTCCGGGCGGAGAGCGGGAACGGTGAACGCCGCCTCAGATGAGACGGGCCGTGTACTCTCTACTGCTTATTAGGCAGCGAGGGGCATAGCGGCGTAGGAAGTGCGATTGGCACTTGATTTTTTGTGCGGATTTTTCGAGTTCGGCACCTCTCGGCACGCATTCCGGAGCCAGCCTCTCCCGTCGAAGCCTGGCATCCCCATGATATATTTGGGGAACTTATCCCAGTTAGATTATAGCATACGGGGTTCGAATCAGGTGCTATTGGCTTCCTTTTCCATACCGTACTAGACCTTGTGGACAATAAGTATCACCTATTTCGCGCACGAGAAGAAAGTTTTTAAATTTCCCATGTGACAATATATTCGGTCAGAGTATCTGGCTTTTCGATGGCCGGCTCCTGGATTAGCCATTTACCTGGTAAGCCAAGCTCACGAGCAGTCAATTCAAAATGACACATGGCGATACCCATGTCCAGACGTTGAATATCCACGATGCCCAGGAAGCGATTCAGCGAGCCTAAGCGGTAGCCTTTCGTGCGTTGGAGATAAAAATGCCATCGACTGCAGTCTCTGACTACCCGCCAGGGCTGTTTATTCGAAGCTGACGGTCCGAGGCGGATCATCTCGAGTGGCGAGGTCCAATCATCGGTCGCTTTCGGGCTGAGGGGCGCGTCGAATCGATTTTCAAAAAAAAGATTTTCCCAGGGCAGCCGCTGATCTGCGTTGATTTGGCGGCGAAGCAAGCCTTTTCGAGCTTTCTCAGGATCGATCATCTCACCGATGGAAGTGACTGCGGGGATAATCGCATCTTTGCCAGCCTGGATTTTTCGCGCAAAACTGCTGCGCGTAAAACTGCCACCTAGCCAGCAAGTTCCGAGGTGGAGGAAAGTAGCGAAGAGGATGATTTGCTCCATCTGGTAGCCGTAGTCTTCTAAATTTTTGTCACCGCTTCCAGCTGTACCGATGATGAAACCTGTGGCCCCCTGGATAAATCCGTATGTTCCTAAATCCTTCAAGGCCTGGGTGTCTTGTTGGCTGGCGGCGATGAGATGGAAATTTGCCTGTCCGCCAAAAGGGCCGGTTGGAAGCAAGGTTATAAAATCCTTCAGTCTCTGGCGTTTTTCCTCTTGAATTGGTTCTTCGCGATAGCTCCGGCAGGAAAATCGTTGACGGATAAGGTTGGTGATGCTTTCTTGGTTCGGCATTGGATAAGCCCTGTCCTTCAATTGAGTTATTTCGATCATTACCACTTTTTTATCTGGTTGTTTTCTACACTCCAGACATTGCTGGCGAATCGTTCGATAAAATAGCGATCGTGGATGACAACCATGGCGGTGCCTTCGAATTTGGCCAGTGCCTGCTCGAAACGCGCCCTGGCAGGGATGTCAAGGTGGTTGATGGGTTCATCGAGCAGAAGAAAAGTACACCCTTGGGCCACAAGGATGGCCAACTGCAATCGTGCTCGCTCGCCAAACGACATCTCTGTGTTTGGGCGCAGAGGTTCATCACCGCTGAATAGGAAGAAATGCAGGAAGTTTCGTGCCTCGGTTTCGCTAAACGTTGAGACCTTTTGGACGATTTGAAGTGGGCTGAGGTTGGGAATCAGCATTTCCTGCTCCTGTGACATGGTACCGATTCTGACGCTTGAGCCGATTTTGAGCAGACCAGAGACAGGTTCCAGCTGTCCGGAGATTGTCCGTATTAGAGTGGTTTTTCCGACTCCATTAGGTCCGGTGACTGCAATTCGCTGGCCGGCTCGGATGTTGAAATTCAATCCTTTTAGAAGCGCCTCGCGGCCCGGGTAGCCTACGGCTAGATCCTCGGCAATAACGACATCCTTCGACTGATGAGCGGGAGAGCTGAAATCCAGCTTGAGCTGCCAATTTGGGCGCGGCTTTTCGATGTGTTCGTCGTTTATGATTTTTTCAATACGCGCTTCGATGTGTTTTGCACGCCCGGCCGTGTTTTTGGTGGCGCGGTTACCGAAAAAGCCCGCAGCGAACTTATCACCTCCATCGGCTTTACCGCCTTTTTTCATGATTGTTAACCCGCGTAAATGCTGTGCTGCGGTGCGTAATTGTTCAAGTTGTGCCTGCTGGTCGCTGAAGGCTTGAAGCTGGTGTTCATGTTCGTCTAGTTTCTGCTCAACGTAAGCAGTGTAATTTCCAGCGTAGCTTCTGAGGCCGCAGGTTACCGGATCAATCTCGAGAACACTGCTAACTGTATTATCAAGAAAAGCGCGGTCATGCGAGACGATCAAAGCTGCGCCATGAAAGCTTTTCAGCCAGGATTCCAGCCATTCAAGCATGCTGATATCGAGATGGTTCGTGGGTTCGTCGAGCAACAGCAAATTGGGATCGTAGAGCAGCACCCGGGCAAGCATTAATCGAGTCTTTTGACCGCCACTCAGGTGACTGACGACTGTATCCAATGGGAAGGAACCTAAGCCGAGAGGTCCAAGAACAGACATGGGTTGAGAATTGAGAGCGACGAATTGGGAAAGGCTGCGGTCATATCGTGATTGGAGGTTAGCGTCGCCAGGCGCTTGAGATAATGCCTCAGCCAGGCCAGCGATCTCGGCTTCGAGTCTCTCTGCTGAAAGCGTCGTTCCATCCGGTGCAGACATGCCGAGGCTGGAACCAATGGTTTGCCCTGGGGAAAAATCAAAACCCTGGGCCAGGTACCCAATTCTCAAATCGGTACAGGTGGGGGTCACGATGCCCTGGTCGGGTTTATCCAGCCCGACCAGGATGCGCATTAGAGTGGTCTTGCCACAACCATTCGGACCAATCAGACCGACGCGCTTGTGAGCGCTGATACTGAAGGAAACGTTTTTCAGAACAGTATGGATGCCAAAGTATTTAGTTATATGATGGGCTGTAAGCATGAGATCAACCTGTTGGGAACTGGTTCCAAAGACCAGATTTCACCGAAAAACAACAAACCGAGGGCAAACGCCCCCGGCTGGAATCATCACGGCGGGTCGTACCCGGGAAAAGTCGGTGATGATCTACAGGTTGTTATCCATTCCTGATACTCCTGAAAATGAGAACCCTTTTATTATATCACTTGGGCTTAGCTTGCTGGTGCGATGTAGGCGATGATGGCAATAAAATGCGCCAGCGCGCCAAGAATTACGAAGATATGCCAGACCTCGTGAAAGCCAAACTTGCCAGGTAAAAAATCGAAAATCTTGGTGATGTAGATCACGGCTCCCAGCGTATAGATCAGGCCACCCGCTGCCAGCCAGATTAGTGCACCAACCGGCAGCATGGTAAGCATTTCTTTGAGGGCAAACACTACCATCCAGCCCATGACGAGATAGACACCAGCCGTAGTCCAGCGTGGAGCCTTGATAACGAATATCTTGATGGCCACTCCGATCAGGGCAAACGACCAGACAATGATTAATAGGCCCCACTTCCAGAAGCCGGTGAACATGTTGTAACAAATCGGTGTATAGGAACCAGCGATGAGTAGGTAGATGGCAGAGTGATCAAGCTTGCGTAATATTTCCAACACCATGGGTTTGGCTTTGACCATGTGGTAGGTGGCACTGGCTGAGAACAAGAGAATAACTGATGTGCCATAAATCCCAAGCGAAACGAGTTTACCGATATTCGCTTGGCCGATAATAAGTAGGGCTATCAACCCGACTACAGCCGCAATGGCCGCAAACAAATGAGTCAGCCCGTTAACGGGTTCGCGTAATTTACTGAGCATATTATCCTTTCCTGGTAGATGGGTTGGGTACCCAGAAGTTTACTTGGTGAATGGATCACTGGCTTCATCTAGTGCTTTGATCTGGTCTGGGCTCAGGCGCCAACCGGCAGCCCCTGCATTCATTTCTGCCTGGTGGGTATTTTTTGCGCCCGGGATGGGTAGGCTACCCTTGCAAATGCACCAATTCAGGGCAACCTGGGCAGAAGATTTTCCGCCCAGATCCTGGCCGATTGTTGTCAGCACTTTGATTAATGGTTGGATATCCTTGAGAATGTTGCCATATTTCCCTGCGCGCATACCGGGAGGAGGCTTTTCCAGGCTATATTTTCCCGTTAAAAGTCCCATGGCTAACGGTGAGTAAGCGATCAGGCGAATGCCCAATTCCTGACAACGCGCCAGCAGCCCATTCTTTTCTGCCGAGCGATTGAGTAGATGGAATTCCACCTGGTTCGAAGCCAGCGGAATATCGTATTTAGCTAAAACAGTATAGGCACGCTGCATCTGATTTTTATCATAATTTGAGACACCTACTGCGCGCGTTAATCCAAGCCTGTGAGCCGAGGCCAATCCTTCAGCATAGGTTTCGATTGGTATGAGTGGGCTGGGCCAGTGGATTTGGTAGAGGTCCACACATTCCAGGTCAAGTCGTTCCAAGCTGCGCCGCAGAGCGCGAGTGACAGTCGATTTCGTCCAGCGCCAGGGCATAGGAAAAAATTTTGTAGCCACGATTACAGGGGCTTCGGTGTGTTTCAAAAATTGACCGAGCAGACGCTCAGATCGACCGTTGCCATAAATTTCGGCTGTATCGACAAAATGGACCCCGTTTTCTAGCGATATATTAAAACCAGCCTCTATATCGGTGTCAGTGTAATCCTTGCCGTAATTCCATATCATGCGATCTCCCCAGGACCATGCGCCTAGGCCAATTTCGCTTTCATGCAAAAACCGGATAGATTCTGACGGCTCCGCTAGCATTGAAATATTCTCCTTCCCGAGAATAAATCGGGATAATTAGTGGGTAATGTAATTCTATCATACCGTATGTGACAATTATCCCTTGAAAAAGGATGAAGAGTGCGCTATACTGTTTAGTATATGGACTATAGCCAACACCCCAACGCAGAGCGGATCCTTCATGATGGCTGGGAGCTCTTCCAGCAAAAGGGTTATCTGGGGGTCTCGATTGACGAAATCTGTCAGAGCTGTGGCATTACCAAACCAACTCTGTATTATTATTTTGGTAATAAAGAAAACCTGTTTGTTGAGGTGTTGTTACGCCGCCTGAAGGGTTTTCGACAGGTAATCGAAGAGCAGGGTGAACTGGAAGAAAAATTGGCACGTATTACGGTCGTGATGTTCGATAGTTTCAAGTCAGATTATTCTTTGCTTGTACGAGATCTCGAACACATTAAAGCGCCAGAAAACGCTAACCGAGTTAGGGAAGCTTTTTCGATTGAGATATTTTTCCCAATTTCCAGATTGATGCAGTCTGCAGTTGATGCTGGTCAAATCAGCGGTGATGCGAAATTCCTGGCCCACCTCTTTATGGGGATCGTTCAAAGCTATATTGCTCGCACAGATGAATATGATCTTGATCCTGACCGATTGGCAAAAAAACTGGCAGCCTTTTTCTTGAAAGGTGCCCGGGCAACTTGAGAATATGAAAATTTAACATTCATTCCGGAAAAACAGGGTTGATGAAGCCAGCATATTACCGTAATTCAGATCGTGGTATCTTGCTAAGTTGTTAACGCCCTTTTGCATGCTGCTTTTATAAGGAGAGCTTATGTCTGATTCCCTGCGTTTATTCGTAGAAATTAGTTTCAATATTTTGTACCTGGTCGTGGTTTGGATGATGACAGTCATCATGTCGATGCAATTGAACAGGGTGACAAAAGAAAATCGATCGGTTGCTAACCTTTTTCGCTGGGCATTCTTTCTGCTTGCATTGGGCGACACCGGGCATGTTGGTTTCAGGGTGGCGGCATATGCAATGGGTGGGCTGGAGAATAATAGCCTGCTCGTGGGTGTTGGCGCGCTGGCGACTGCTATTACTGTAACGTTCTTTTACGTGGTAATGTTATATATCTGGAAGGAACGCTTCAATGCAAAATTTGGGTGGCTGGAATATACGCTGCTGGCCAGTGTGCCGGTGCGAATGATAGTAATGGCTTTTCCGCAGAACGATTGGGGCAACACAGTCGTGCCAGTTTTTTGGTCGCTTTTACGAAATTTATTCCTAGTGATACTGGGGGTGGGTGTGCTCTTTTTGTACCTACGTGATTCATCCAAGACTGGAGACACCCTGTTCCGCACGATTGGCATCTGTGTCTTTTTCTCTTTTCTTTTTTATACGCCGGTGATCCTGTTTTCCCGAATTTATCCTCTGATTGGCATGTTGATGATACCCAAGACCATCATGTATGTGGCTATTCAATTCCTGGCGTATAGGAGTTTATGGCCTCAGAAAAAGACAGTTGGTGACCTGGCGGCTTCCAGCGTTAGCTGATACGCGCGGCAGCCCGGATTGGAAAAGTTGAGGAATTCGGATTAGAGAGCCTGAGATTAAATCAAGTGGAATTGAAAGAGCAAAGACACGCTGGTCCTACAATAAAACTTAAAACTACAAACCCAGGTAGTAAGCGCGAATGTGTTCATTGTTCAATAATTCGCGTGCCGGACCTTGCATCTCGGTTTTTCCTTCGGAAAAAACATAGGCATAATCACTCACCGCTAATGCCATTTGAACGTTTTGCTCAACCAACAAAATTGTCAATCCCTGCTTGCGCAGTTGGCGCAGGCTTTCAAACAATTGCAGAGTCAACACGGGTGATAGACCCAGCGAAAGTTCGTCAATCATTAAGATGCGCGGATCGGCCATCAATCCACGGCTAATGGCCACCATTTGTTGCTCGCCCCCCGAAAGAGTTCCCGCTTTTTGTGTAGCGCGTTCTTTGAGACGTGGAAACATAGTGTAGACTCGTTCGAGGTTGTCTTTAAACTTAGCGCCGGCACGTTTATTGGTTGCGCCCATCTCCAGATTTTCATAGATCGTCATATCCGTGAATAGCTGGCGGCCCTCCGGGACTAAAACGATACCCAGGTCAGCCTTGGTATAGGCTGGTGTGTGGGTAATATCCTTATCGTCAAAGGTGATCTTGCCTTTCCAGGCGCGATTTAGTCCCATGATGGTGTGCAACGCGGTGGTCTTGCCGACACCGTTGGCCCCTACGAGACTGGTCAGTTTGCCTTCTTGCGGGCTTATGCTTGCGCCCCAAAGGATCTGTACTTCGCCGTACCCTGATTCAATATTCTCAACTTCGAGAAGGGACATATCAATCTGCCTCCATCAGCCGCTTGGCAATGAGCGGGTCGCCTAGGTAGGCTTCTACAACTCGCGGGTTGCACACCACATCTTCAGGTTTGCCTTCGGCAATTAGCTGCCCGTATTCCAAGACAAGGATGCGATCTGAGACGTTCATGATAGCCTTCATAACGTGTTCAATCATAATAATGGTAACTCCCTGTTTCCGGATTTCCAAAATGGTCTTGACCATACCGTCAATTTCAGAGGGAGTTAGCCCGGCGAGAACCTCATCAAGCAGAAGTAATTTTGGATGCGCTGCCAGGGCGCGAGCCATCTCCAGGCGTTTCTTTTGCGCCACGTTTAGGCTGCCTGCCAACTGGTCGGCATGTGACGATAACCCCGCAAATAATAATACATCATCTGCAATTTGGGTGGCTGGGCCAATGCGCTGATTCTCATGCCCGAAACAAGCGCCTACCATCACATTTTCGCGCACAGTCAATTCATTCAGAGGACGCACAATCTGGTGCGTCCTCGCCATGCCCATGCTTGCCATTTCATAGGGTTTCGCCCTGGTGACATCCTTCCCCAGAAAGCGGATGTGGCCTTCGTCGGGATGGTAAATACCATTGATGGCGTTAAACAGGGTCGTTTTTCCTGCGCCATTCGGACCAATCAATCCAAGAATTTGTCCCTCTGCCAGATCAAAAGTTACATTTGCTAGAGCGTGCAAACCACCAAAGCGCTTGGAGACGCCTTCCACCTGTAAAACGAGACTCATGCCAACACCCTCCTCAGTCGAGGAAAGCGCTGCCGCAGCCATCCGACCAGCCCGCCTGGAATAAACAAAATGATTATCAGCATCAGTAAACCAGAGATGACCAGTTGAAAATCCTTGAGTGGGAGGCTGCCGATGGAAATATTACTCGTTAGAAGCAACGTGCGCAGGCGCTGGTAGCTGAGCGCGCCTAATACCGGCCCGAGCACGGTTCCCTGCCCGCCCAACATGATCATTACCAGCGATTCGATCGAAAATCCTAACCGGAAAGCATCTCCCGGCTCGACATTCCCATTCTTGAAGAAAAAAAGCGCGCCGAGCATGCCTGGCAAAATGGCAGAGAGGACAAGCGCCAAAGTTTTGACATTGGGAGTGACAATGCCCAGCACTTCGGCAGCGTCTTCGTCTTCACGAATCGACATCAGCGCCAACCCAAATTTGCTATTTTTGATGGCGAAGCTTAAAACCACTGCAATAATTGCGATTGCGACCACAGCATAGTAGGTGAGCCAGAGAGCTTGCATCGCACCACCGTAGGGCTTGTAAATTGAGAACGGCAACTCGATTCCGGTGGCGGCACCAAACGGTGCGAAGTTGGCAACGAAAGTACGAGCGGCTTCATTAACGCCGATGGTTGCCAGCGCAAAATAAGAACCACGCAGCCTGAGTATGGCTTTCCCTAATAAGAAAGCCAGTAGTGCTGAACTTGCTCCGCCTGCCAGCACAGCCGCAGGCAGCGGCCAAGCCAACGCGGAAAGCGCGTACATGCCAACGTACCCGCCCAATCCGTAAAAAACTACATGACCAAAGCTAACGTAGCCCGTATAACCCATGACAATATTCAGACTGCTGGCCATCACAATTGCGAGCAAAATTGTGAATCCGGCTTCACGACCAGATGCATCGTGAGTTATGATTGGCCAGAAGCCAAGCGCCAGCACGGTTGCCATCGCCAGCCAAAGACCTAGATTTCTCCATTGGCTCATTTCTTATCTCCAAGCAGCCCCGTGGGTTTCACCAGCAGAATGACGACAAATAAGATGAATTCAATCACGGGTACCCAGGTGTTTGGCATAGCCAGTGGCAGAATCCCTTCGAGAACTCCCAAGATCAAGCCGCCCAAAAGGGCGCCCAGTGGATTCCCAAGCCCGCCAAGTACAGCGATGACAAAACTTTTCTGCTGGTAAACATCACCTGAGAGGATGGTGAAAGAGAAAAATGTGGCGATTAACCCTCCGGCAATAGCTGCGAGCATGGTACCGATCCCAAAGCTCAATGCCAGGATTCGCGATGCTGGGATGCCCATTAACTCTGCGGCAGCGCGGTTATTGGACACCGCCCGTATGTACTTGCCTGGCCGTGTACGGTACAAAAAGAAATACAGTGCGGCAGTAACCACCAAAGTGATCAGAGCAGCCACCAGGCGTGTATTCTGCAATCTTAAAAATCCCAGCTCGGCAGTGCCCAGCGAAAAACCTGCATCTCGTGGCGATGTGCTAAATCCGGCCGTACCCAGACCAATAATGACCATATTTATGGAGAAAGTCGCCAACAGCGTCGAAAGATGTGGCGCATTTGCCATATGAGCGATGGTCATATAATAAATTACGACCCCCAACGCCAGCCCAAGTATGGCTACCAGCAATAAGGCTATGTAAGGATTAATGCCCAGAACGCTGAAAACCAAATAAACACCGAACATTCCTAATGCAATGACTGCGCCATGAGCGAGATTGATCACTCGCATGACGCCCCAGATTAGATTCAGGCCCATTGCAGCAATCCCGTACACCACGCCGATCAGCAGACCGTCAATCATTGACATACCCAGGTTGCTCAAATTCACCGAACGCTCCTTTTGGAATTTGGGTCGACGATTAGCGCAGGGGATAAATTGGATCTGCTGTCTTACCGGCCAGCGGCCAGATGACCTGCTTTACAAGGGTTCCTGATGCGTTTTTCTGCCATTGGATGAAAATCATCTCGTGACCAATCTGGAGGCCATGAGCTTCGGGGCTTTTATCAAATTTGAGTGGGCCAAAAAATGTGATTAGATCGGTGGCGTCCAGGGCGGTCTTTACTGCGGCGGTATCGAGTGAGCCCGCGGTTTCGATCGCTTTTTGCAGGATCAAGGCAGCCACATACCCTCCTGCGGCATGGTAGGACGGCTCTTCTTTATAGGCAGTTTTGTAAGCGGCGATAAAATCTACACCTGTGGGTCCAAAATTTGGCGCGAAAGCAGCTTGCGGTTCCCATTGACTTGGACCCACAATACCAAACGCTGCATCGCCAATTTCAGTGAAAGTAGGCTCAGCTGGGGCAACCAGCAAGGAAATAAACTTGGCCTTTATCCCTTTTTCAAACAGCGCTTTGGCAAATTGCTGCCCATCCGCAAAGTGACCGCCACCCATGATGGCATCTATATCGGCTGGAATTTTATTAATGATTGGGGCAAAGTCAGTTGTGCCAGTATCATAACCCTCATAGAGGGCCGCTGTATATCCTTTACTTTCAGCATAGGTTTTTAGCGCGGCGGCCACGTCACTGGAGAACTTGTCATTTTCATGGATAATTGCCAGCTTTTTGGCGGCTGGGTCCGTGTTGGCGAGACTGTCAAGTGCGCCAGTCAAATAACGGCTGGCCGGGGTATAAGCCTGATAAACCAATGTGTAACCTTTTTTATAGGTACCATCGGATGCAGCGCCAGTGGTGATCATCACCTTTCCATATTGCTCGGCAATGACCGCCGAGGCGTCCGCCAGGCCGGAAGAGTAGGGGCTAATCAGGAAATCGGCTTTGTCTTCGGTGACCAACTTGGTATAAAGCTCCTGAACTCGATCCTTTTTAGACTCGTCATCGTAAAATTTTGAAGCAAATTTTACTACACTCCCATCGGCAAGCTTGATGCCTCCGGCGGCATTTATCTGATCCATCCACAATTTTAAACCGTTATTCTGGCGTGTTGATTCAACATTCAGACTGCCAGTGATTGAAGTCGTAAAACCGATGATAGCTGTTTTTTCCTCAACGGCAGGTCCTGGCGCTGGTGTTGCCGCAGGGCTGCAGGCGGTCAGCAATAGACTGGCAAACACCAACAGCGTGATTGCGCTAATGAATATTCCTTTCATGATCTTCTCCTCGTGTGAATTATGAAATCAGATTGGCCAGGTTTCTCTTAATGGTGCTTGAGAATAGGAGGTTTTCTTTATTTTCGGCTAGTGGGTCGGTTGGCGCGAGGCTTGCCATTTTTGGAGCAGGTTTTTGTTGCG
>CAZHWV010000086.1:0-11260 GCA_964536185.1 uncultured Anaerolinea sp.
CACCCAAATTTGCCCGATTTTTCCCTTTTTGTCTAGTTTTTAAACAGCCTCTTAACGACTTATAAGGAAAATGTCATGGCGAAAGAAGAGAAAATGATTGTCATTGTTCTTCCTGCTTATAACGCGGCGAAAACCCTGCTGCGCACACTGGAAGAAATACCAGCTGCATACAGGAAGCATGTTATTCTTGTGGATGATGCCTCAAAGGATTCGACGGTCGAAGTTGCCAGGCAAGCCGGAATTAAAGTCATAGTGCATCCAAAAAATATAGGCTACGGGGGCAACCAAAAAACATGCTATCGCGAGGCGCTGGCAATGGGCGCAGATATTGCCGTCATGCTCCACCCAGATCATCAATATGATGCCACCGTGATTCCACGCATGGTAATTCCTCTCCTGGAAAACGAGGCCGATGCAGTTTTTGGCTCACGCATGTTGGGCGGAAGACCCCTGGAGGGTGGCATGCCCTTCTGGAAATACCTGGCAAACGTACTTCTGACTGCCACCGCAAATATCATATTTCGGCGATATCTGACGGAAATCCACTCCGGTTTCCGCGCTTATTCCCGAAAATACCTTGAAACTATTCGCATAGAAGAAAATAGTGATGATTTTGTCTTCGACACAGAAATCATTGCCCAAGGGATGAGCTGCCATCTCAACTTTCAGGAGGTGCCTATCGTGACACGCTATTTCCCCGAAGCCTCCTCGATAAACTTTCGTCGCAGTGTGATTTATGGCTTCGGAGTACTGAAAGTATTATTGAAATACCAACTGCACCATTCAGGCCTTTGGCATTTTCATCAGTTTGAACCAAAATCTGCCGGGACGGTACACTGAAGAATTTCCCCTTCTGAATTTCCAGCAAAACCAAATTACAGACCTTTCAGCGCTTCCTGATGGTCCCATTTTTTGAGTGCCCATTTCCCATGATCGGGTGATGAACGATCTTTGAGATCAACAAATTCCGGGAATGCCAGCGCCGCATGTATATTTTTTCCCAGCGCGGAAAGCGCCTCATCCGCCCACTGCAGCATTCCTTTTTTCTCCAGAGCTACCAGAACCGCAGCATGGAGATGCAGATACTCCATGGGTTCCTTGTTCTGCCCCAGGATTTCGCGGATTAATTTACGCGTATAGTTGGCATCCAATGGTAGCGACTTATGCCGGCGTCCGGCAGTGCCTTTGCCAGTCAAACCTGCAGAAGCGCTGCCGGTGGGGGCTTTTTGCCATAAGATTTGAATAGCTTCGGATTCGCCACGCATAGCCAGACCATTAATCTCAAATCCAACAGCTTGTGCGGCCAGGAAAACAGCGCTGATAAAAGTTGCCTCTGGTTCAGCCAGAATGCCAAAAAAGGGAGTTGACGGAGGCAAAACTTCGACCAGATTACCAAACAACGCCTTCAAAGCCTCTGCATGCCACTGCCAATCATACCGTCGACGGCGCAGAACAGATTTAAACGGCCCAACTGCCGCGTGACCCCACAACCAACCAGACCAAAGCGCCGAAAGCGTCCAGAAGGCCTGATTCGGGCGCGGAATGGCAGTGACAGCAGCCTGGATGGAGATGCCTTGCAGTTCCGGGACCAGATCGCGCAATGGACCTTCGAACACGCACAGGCCGCCGCTTTCAGGTGGTTCTTCGGGCCAGAGTGTCAAGGGAATTGGCTTTTCGACAGAGGCCCAGGCTTTGACCCCGGCTTCGAGTGCCATCCAGACATTATTCTCACGATATACAGGCGAAAAAGTCAACTGTCGCGGGCGAGGGCGCTCAGTTAGGTGCGGCCAGAGCGCATTGGTATAGTCTGCAGCATAAAGCAGAAGCGCACTCATACAGCGCCGGCGCTCATCCGAAGTGGACAAATTATCCAAACGATTGACGATCGTCCCGATGGCATAAACAGCGCGTGGCAGGTAAAAACCAAGGGCTTCTTCGGCCAAAGGGCGATCTGGATCATCGCCGGGGACAACCCGCTCGAGGGCGCGCGAACGGTGCAAACCGTCGCTCAGCGCCCAATGCGCAGCGTTTTCCACATCTGTGGCAGTGGCAGGGTACTCACCGCCGCTGCCACAAACACAATTGTAGATTCGGCCGATCAGTGCGCCAGTTTTAGCCTCCCACAAGAAAGCTTCTGCTGAAATTTCTCGCCGGCAGTTATCACAGCGGGTGGCATAAAGAGACTGCAGATGTGTCTCCAGGCGCTTGCCCTCTTTACGCGCAGCTGCCAGATCAGCCAATGCAGCCTGCAGATCAGCCAGCTTGGGAGGATGGGCTGCCAGGTCGAGCAGAAAGCGGCTGACTGGGTTGCCCGCCGTAACAAGCACTCTCTGCCCGGCGCGCGCCATCTCGGCGGCCAGGCGTGGCAAGGCTGCAAAAGGATCGAGAATCCAGGCTGTGGAAGGTCCCAGTCCTTGAGTAAATGCGCTCGCTGCGCCCTCCGGCACAGGTGGAAGGAATCGATTTAGGGGGCCAGAGACATCCTGCCGGCCTGCTGAAAGATACTGCATGGAAATACCCATGACTTTAGTATAGCGCGAAGACGAGCTAGGACCGACAGATCGTGGAAACTAATCGAGCGGCCTGCAGATCGGCTCGCGAGGAATAGATTGCAGATCAATGGACACAGCAGAAAGCAAGAACTGGATTCCCAGAATCACTGTCAACGTAGCCAACATAACAGTGCCTGTGGGTGCAGGAATATCACGACTCGCATAGTCTATCCATTTGGTGCTGCCAAAGATCAAACCAAATAGAAAAAGAGGCAAACCTGCCAGCAAGTAGACAGAGCCAATCGAAAAATCATACAGAAAATAATGGAGCAGAATGCGCCGCAGAAATAGCGCCATCAGAGCCGGGGGAAACTCGACCAGTACCTTGAGAATAGATAGGCTGGATATCTCGTTAGCATAACGAGCCGGGATAGGCACATCGCGCAGGCACGCGCCGATCAAATAAAGCTGGCTAAGTTGTGAAATTTCAAAAAAATAGCTTTTGTGAATGTGCTCAAGCGGAAGCCTTTCCAAAACTTCGCTGCGCATGGCCAGGAAACCGTTCGTGGGGTCGAAACAATTCCAATAGCCCGTGGCCGATTTTGCCAAAAAGCTTAAAGCCACATTGCCAACACGCCGGGTGAAAGGCATGCGGCTGAGCGCCAAAAAATCGCGAAAACGGTTGCCCTTGGTAAAATCGGCTTGTCCAGCGATCAGCGGAGAAATTAGCACAGGGATGTCATCGGGAGACATCTGCCCATCGCCATCCAGCTTCACCACGATCTGAGCGCCTAGTTCGAGGGCCTTACGGTAACCACTGATCATCGCCCCCCCCACGCCCTGGTTTTTGGTATGAGTGACTGCAATGATACGTTCATCCCGGCGACAGGCTCGGCTGATGACATCTGCAGTGCCATCAGGTGAAGCATCGTTAACCACAACGATGTAACGCACATACGCAGGGATGCTGGTCAATACACGGCCTAATTCACTGTCCACGCGGAAAGCCGGGATGATCACAATAATATTGTATTTCGACAGGTCAGCAAGCATATGCAAAGTTTATCATACAGCCGTGAGTTTCATCTAGCAGCAGAGTTCATACGGGTTCAACATCAAGCGCAGTGATCTGTCAGGCAAGTTTCCTCGAGTAGAATGGAATTAACCCATCAAATATAAAAACATCGGAACAAAATATTTTAAAATTATGCTATGATGAATTAATATGGCTACTATCCCTTCTGAAAATATTCTTGTCGCCGAAAGTGACCCGGGCATCTGCGATCTGATCGCCCGACAGACCTTGAAACCATTTGGATACCAAGTAAGCATAGCCACCGATGGCTCCAGCGCCATCCACCAAGCAGTACAACTGCAGCCCGACGTGCTGATTACCAACATCAATCTGCCAGGGTTAAGCGGCAAAGATTTACTGGTAGCGCTGTCCTCACAAGGCATATCCATGCCTGTGATCCTCATGGCCGAAAAAGGCCAGGAAGCCGATATCATTCAAGCCTTCCGCCTGGGCGCCAGTGATTATTTAATGCTGCCTGTCCGCGAAGCAGAGGTTCTCTCGTGTGTGGAACGCGCCTTAAAACAAGTGCGTGAAATCCGCGCGCGCGAAAAATTGACTGAGCAGATTAAACAGGCTAACGCCGAACTACAGCGGCGGGTGCGTGACTTGAGCACCATATTTGCAGTTGGCCGCGCCGTGATTTCCATCACAGACCAGCGCGTATTATTCGATAAGATTGTCGAAGCTGTGACCACTGTTACAGAAGCTGATCTCGGTTGGTTGACACTCAAAGACGACAATACCAAAGCATTTACGCTGGCTGCGCATCGGAACTTACCCGAAGGCCTGGCTCGGAAAATTGGCCAACCGCTCGATGATGGTCTCGGCACACTGGTAGCCATGTCAGCTGAAACGCTGGCTATCCATGGTCAGCCATTGCAAAAATTCAAAATCTCTGACCTGGGAAAATCAGCCATGGTAGTGCCCGTGAAAGTCAAAAATGAGGCCATCGGACTGCTGACAGTTGTCCGAAAATCCGAAAAACCTTTTGGCAGCAGCGAACATACCCTTTCTGAAGCGATTGCAGATTACGCATCGATCTCATTAGTGAATGCACGCTTATTCCGTGCCCTGGCGCAAAACGCCGAAGCGGCTCAATTGGGGGAAAAGCGCAAGAATGAGCTGTTGCAACAAGTGCGTCAGGAAATCCAATCCAATCTGACCACGGCGCTGTACCCATTGGAGTTGTTGTTGGCTGAAAAATTGGGTGGAGTAACTTCTCAGCAAAAACAGGCCATGGAAACGACCCAAACCGCATTGAAACGGCTGATCACGATGGCCAAACAGCAGAATTCCCAACCAAAATCCTAGCCTAAGGTAAAATTGGGAAATGCTCAAACCAGATCTAATTTTACTTGCCCTGGACCCATCAACAGCGTTTGACCTGCTTGAGCGGGCATTGCGCTCGGCCGGATATGATCTGGTAAAAGCTGAAACATCAATCGGGCTCGAAAAAATTCTACAGGAAACCATTCCAACATTGCTCGTCATTTCCGAAAAGTTGGGGGACAAAAACGGACTGGATCTGGCAAAAGCATCTCTGGAGCGGTTTCCAACCCTGCCAATCATTTATTATGCATCCAGTCATGACCCGCAGATGGCGCTACAAACCATGCGAGCTGGTCTGAGCGATTATATTTATCCCCCTCTTGAAAGTGATGACATCGTACGCGCAGTACAGCAAAGCCAAAAACACGCCCGCCGAATGGGCGATTGGGTCCGCCATGAAGTGCGCCTCAGCACAGCCTCACTCGAAGCTCGCGTGAGTGAATTGGATACATTGGTAACCTTGAGTCGCTCTATCACTGCATCGCTCGACCTCGACAGTGTACTAACCAGTGTTGTCTCGGCTGCAGTCGAACTAACTGGGGCGCAGGAGGGGCACTTGCTCCTGCTGGACGAAACAAACAACGATCTGTATATGCGCGCCGGGCAGAATTACGACGATGATTTTGTGCGCACCTTCCGTCTGCCAGTAAAAGATTCCCTGGCCGGGCAAGTAATGGAAACAGGACAGTCAATCTCCTTTTGCCAGGATTCACCCAATAAAATCAAGACATCCTACCTGGTGTATGCGCTTATTTATGTGCCCCTGATCGCAAATGGACATGTAACTGGCGTAATGGGTGTCGACAACCGCAGCGCAAAGCGCCCGTTCACGCAGCACCATGAACTGCTCATGAAGGTGCTGGCCGATTTTGCGGCCATCGCCATCCAGAATGCGCAGTTGTACGCAGAATCCGAGAAAGAACGAACAAAATTTGAAACCATAATCGCCAATATACAGGATGGCGTTATCCTTTTGGACGACGAGAAGCGTATTTTATTGATCAACCCTGCCGCTAAAAGTGTCTTTGGCCTGGGGCTAAGTGATTTCACGAAGCAGTTCATCTTGGAAGCCATCCCGAATAATGATTTGAAAATTTTGCTCGAATCGATCACCGATGATCCGCTTAAGTTTCACGAAATCGCATTCGAAGATGGGCGTGTTTTTAATACCCAATACACCCCCATCCCCAAGATCGGCGCAGTCATCACCCTGGAAGATATCAGCCACCTCAAGATGCTCGACCGGTTAAAAAGCGATTTTATTCACACCATTTCACACGACCTGCGCTCACCACTGACCTCCATTATGGGCTATATTGAGCTGCTGGACCGGGTTGGCCCGTTAAACAACCAGCAAAAAGAATTCGTCATCCACGTTCAAAACAGTGCCCACAGCATTACTGAACTCGTCAATGACCTGCTTGACCTGGGCCGCATTGAAGCCGGTTTCGATACGCGCAAAGATGATGTAATGTTGGGAACCGTTCTACGCTACACATTGGATAATTTGGAACACCAGATCGAAGATAAACACCAGGAGGTGTTTACCGATATCGCGCGGGACTTGCCCGTTTTGCGTGGTAATCCTCTCCGCCTGCGCCAAGTCATGGATAATTTGCTGGTCAATGCCATCAAGTACACACCCATCCGAGGCAAGATCAAAGTTAGCCTGCGCAGCGAGTTAGACCAGATCATCTTTGAAGTGGCTGATACAGGTATAGGCATCTCTGCTACTGATCAACAACATATTTTTGAAAAATTTTACCGCGCAGAAAACGTCCCCAAAGATACAGAGGGAACAGGCCTGGGCCTGGCGATTGTCAAATCAATCGTCGAAAACCATGCCGGACTCATTTGGGTAGAATCAGTGTTGGGCCGGGGGACGAAGTTCACGGTGGTATTACCACCTAACAAGAATCCAGACGAGTAATTCAAAGCAAATGCTCCACAGCATGTTGTGGAGCATTTGCTTAATTAAAGACCAATCATTCTGCACGCTGCTGGTATAAAACTTACAGGTCTCCACCGCCTTCACCATCATCATCGCTGGCACCGCCGCCAGCGCGAACTTCAAGAACCTGGCCGTGGTAATCAACAACCACTTTGAAGCCCGACATACCCAGGTAGGCGCGCATATCTTCGGGTATGCCAACTTCAAACAGCATTTCAAACTGTTTATCAATGTTCTTTAGCTGATTTTCAATCATGGCTTTGCTGAATAAATCATCAGCGCCCATCATTTTGGCAGCCTGCTCGCTCAGGAAACCCTCATTCCCCTGAATAAGGCTTTTCATCTTACCCAGGACAACCTGGTCGATCTGTTCGGCTGGGATATGACGGCGGAAACCATCATCGTTGATGATATAAGCAGGTTCTACGCCGATGGATCCCACCTCAAGTGGGTGGTCAAATTCATCGAAGAGCAAGCCACCAAACAAAGCCTGGCGAGGCATTATTCCTGCTTTCCTTCGATAATGGCCAATAAAGTCGCCGCGGCCAGCCCAATACGCCGGTCGAGGCGTTGGGCGCTATCCATGCTGAAATCCAGGTCCATTTCGTAACGCAAGAGGTTAAAACGCTGTTTCAGATCAGCCACGCGCTCAGCATTGAACGTCAGATCATAATTTTGAGGCAGTAGCGAGCCTAAAACAAAGCGCCGCAAAAGCGCCAGCCCCATATTATCCTCAAAAAGACTACCAACAACCTGCTCATTAGCATCCAGTACATCCCACTCATCGCGCAAAATGGACTTCATCCCTTTGCGCCGCAAAGTTCCCACTTTTTGATTGGTGGAGCTATCCATTACATCGTACGCGGCAGAAAAATCGATGACCTGACGCGCCTTAATGGCCAACACTTCCTGGGTTTTTTGCTCATCGGCAAAAATTCGGATATCCTCGCGCAACTTGAACATTTTCTGCTCACTAAACAGGACAAGCACGCCTTGCGGGTTATAAAAACGCAGCTTTCCCGTCAACGCAAAGACCTGGCGCTTTAATAAATATTGATTAAACTGAAATGATGGGTGCATTTTTTCTCCTATACTATTTCTAATAGTGAACGTTAACCAAGGTGCCCACTGAAGCCCAATTGAAAATCCATTCTGCTTCAGGAATCCTCATATTGACACATCCATGGCTCATGGGCGTACCAAAATTATTGTGCCAGTACGTACCATGAATAGCATAGCCCTTGTAGAAATACATGGTCGATGGCACATTGGGTAGATAATAGCCTGGACCGGACATATCTGTGTATCGATATTTTACATAGACATGATATTGACCGGTGACAGTCGGATACTCCCAGGTGCCAGTAGAAACCACAAACGAATTAACAACCGTATTGCCTTCATAGGCATAAACCATCTGGTTTGTCAGATCCACATCGATCCAACGGCCAGCGCCGCCCCCACCCGAACCTGGAACGGGGGTGGGAGGAATAAACTGAGTCGGAAAAGGCTCCGCAGTATCGGTCGGAAGTGGTGTGGGTGAGGCCGGTTCGAAATACCCTAAATCTGCTGTGGCTGTCGCCTGGGCAACATCGGTGGGCAGCATCGTCTCAGTTGGCGCAGGTATAAACTCGGTAGGGGCAGGAAAAGTATATGTGGGCTGGATGGCAATTGTTGGGCTTGCTGTCGGGAAGTAACCACCTTGCTGGATGATCGTTGCCGTGGGCGCAGGGACAGTAACGGTAGGCGCAGGAATGGTTTCCGTGGGAATAATTACAGTCGCAGTTGGCTTTGGCGTCAGGCTGGGCAAAGGTGTGGATGTGTTGGTCGGTAAAACCGGGGCCGGTTGGCTCGGCTGTTCCTGGACCGGCGCTATGGTTGGCTCCAAAACTATAGGCGTGGATGCAAGCGCAGGCTGGGGGGCATCCGATTTTGCGATGTTTGCCTGGGTCCAAGCCGGGCCATGTTCCCGAACAATAAACGAGTTGCTGATGACCGCCGCGACAGGCGTCACTCCCTGCCAACTGACCCAGACCACGACAAGGCAGATAAAAATCACCAGCAGGGTGATGTATGAATAGCGTGGACGGGCGACAGCTTCTTTCGTCTGAACAAACGACACGGGTTCAGGGGGTAAATCCGGGACAGATACAGGTTCGGGCAGCGATTCAGGCATAGGCTCAGGCAGTGGGATAGGTAGAGATTCAATCGCCGGTTCAGGCACCGGGAAAGGTGCAGGTTCAGGTAATGGGTCGGGTGTAGATTCGTGAAGCGGTTCAGGCGTAAGTTCAGGAAATGAGAAAGGAGAAGGCTGGGCAATATTCAGCGCCTGATTTTCCTCTGTAGCGGGTGGTTTTGACGGTTGTGTAGCGACCGTTTGAATCTCAACTGGACTGGCAGCCAGTTCGTGCGCCAAACGCGCTTGAGCCCAGAGCATACCATCCTGAGCGCGCTTGCTGTTTGGGTTGATCTTTAGCGCTTTTTCGAGATGCTCTACACTTTCACGCGGAGCATCCAAAGCTGCCATGAGCAGCCAAACTTCCTCCAAATCAGGACCCAATTGGGCAGCCTCTGCAGCTAACTGGCGGGCAGTATTTTTATCCCCATTTTTCATGGCTTTCTGGGCCAGTTCAAGGTTTTTATAAGCAGCGAGTTGATTCGAATTCATAGGATACCTTTTGGGCCAATCTATGGAATTGCTGTCGGTGCAATATTTTCATTATTAATAAAACACATGATACCGTTAGCAACACCTGTGGCAACCAGGCTGGTACTATTCGTCAGAATGTCATAATCCAGGTTTAAAAACCCGGTCTCAATAATCCCCGCCGGCGTTGCGGGATCGATTTCGTTAAAAGCGTGATAGAAAGTCATGTCATTGGTGACACTTTCGTGCAAAGCCAAACCAGTTGTACGCTGATAGCGATCACGAAGGCAGGCTTCCAGGCGGTTTGCCAGGTTGATATCGCGCGTACCCATTGCCGCGGCAACTTTAAAACCGGTGGCCTGATCATTAATATAATCGCACGAGTCATTGTGGATAGAAACCAGGACCGCGGCGCGATACCCATTCAAGCGCGGATCTTTTTCTTTGAGCAGATCCGTCTCATAACCAAGCGCATTCAATTTCTGTTGGATAATAGTGGCAATTTTTATATTTACATCTGCTTCGGTGGTGCCATTTTCACAGACAGCGCCAGAATCATTTCCCAAATGCCCTGACACAATCCCGATCTTGAGCGCCGGGCGAGAGGTACCGCGTTGTACAACGGAATCAGGTTCCGCAGTCAACAAAGTTGCCAACTGGTCGCTAAATCCCCCGGAAAAAGAAGTGGGCGTAAAAGCCACAAACAAGGTAGCAACCGCAACCGCCGTAATCAACACAGTCTGTAAAATGCGAGGAGACTTCGGCCTTCGGCGTAGTTCTGAGCGCCGAATTGGTCGGGATTCGGGCGGTTGTGTAGGATTTTCCATGATAAGCCATTATATACTACCTGAAAAATTTCGTGTAGGGTAAGTCGAATTTGGAGTTACTTTATAGGCTTTATTGCACAACATATCAGAAAAAAACGAATGAAAAACCCCATTTGGCTTGACGTCCCCTACAGCGAGAAGTATTATCAAAAAAAACATCCCGGGAGATCGCTATGTCCGTTGAATCAGAGTTGCTGCGCCAGGCCATGCGTTTTTGGGCCACAGGCGTTACCGTTGTCACTGCTGCGCACGCAGGTGTCCAGCACGGGATGACGGTCACTTCGTTTACTTCCGTATCGCTCACGCCTGCGCAAGTGCTAATCTCACTGGCACAGAATACGCGCACACATGACCTGATCTTGCATTCACATTTCTTTGGCATAAGCATCCTCGATTCCAGCCAGGTGGAACTATCGGAACGTTTTGCCGGACGCGTACCGGATGAAATCGACCGTCTGGATGGCGTGGAACACCTATCTCTCGTCAGTGGTACACCCGTGCTCAAAAATGGATTGGCCCAGCTTGACTGCCATGTCGTCACCAGCCTGGCATCCGGCACCCATACCATTTTCATCGGAGAAGTCCTATCCGCGCAATCTGGCAACGGCGGCGACCCCATGCTCTATTACAATCAAAGTTACCAGAAAATGGCTGCCTGATTTTGTTTTGATCAAAGGATCTACAAATGACAGAAAACCTTACCGAGGAAGAAAAAAAAATCCTTCTCCACCTGGCGCGGGAAGCTCTCGAAAGCAGCGTACGAGGTAAAAACCTTCCCGTCGTAGATGACAACCTGCTGACCCCATTACTTCGCGCCGAGGGGGCGACCTTCGTCACCCTGACCTTGAACGGTAAGTTGCGCGGCTGTATCGGCGCACTTCAACCCTACCAAGCGCTTTATGAAGACGTGCGCGAACACGCTGTTTCCGCTGCGTTGGA
>CAZHWV010000086.1:11270-18375 GCA_964536185.1 uncultured Anaerolinea sp.
AGATACTCGTTTTCCTCCCGTGCGCCCCAGCGAACTTGTCCATATCCACATTGAAGTTTCGCGACTGACAAAGCCCCAGGCATTGATCTACCAGGACGCTGACGATTTGCTTGCCACACTGCGTCCGGGCATCGATGGGGTAATCCTGCGCGATGGCGCTCGCCGCGCCACTTTCCTGCCACAAGTCTGGGCCCAAATCCCTTCCAAAGAAGAATTTCTCAGCCATTTGTGTATCAAAATGGGGAGCGCCGCCAATCTTTGGCAGAAAAAACAAGTCGATGTTCAGATTTACCAGGTCGAAGAATTTCACGAACAGCTTTAGACGGCTACTCGCCATCGGTAGCAACAAAGGTAGACAAAACCGCTTGTTCCTGGCCTACCTCGCCTCTCAAAAAAGCCGGGCAAAATGGTTCGCCCGCTAAATTTATTGCAAGGAGATCTTTCGTATGAATTACCGTCATCTGGGCCGTTCTGGCCTGCAAGTCAGTGAACTTTCGCTTGGATCCTGGGTCACATTCCATAATCAAGTCGATGTGGATGCAGCTATACAATGCATGGCTGCCGCCTATGACGCAGGCGTCAATTTTTTCGACAATGCAGAAATCTACGCCAATGGAAAATCCGAAGAAGTGATGGGCGCCGCCTTAAAAAAACTGGGCTGGCGACGCTCCAGCTATGTCATTTCCACCAAGTTTTATTGGGGAATTAATGAAGGCGTCAACGAGAAAAACACGCTTAACCGCAAACGCTTGCTGGAAGCCATCGACAGTTCGCTCAAGCGCTTCGACATGGAGTACATTGACCTGGTATTCTGCCATCGCGCAGATCCGACCACCCCCATTGAAGAAACAGTCTGGGCCATGCACAACATCGTTGAGCAGGGCAAGGCATTTTATTGGGGCACATCTGAATGGCCGGCAGCCGATATTATTGCTGCAATCGAAATTGCTGAACGCCACCACCTGCATCAACCTGTCATGGAGCAGCCACAGTACAATATGCTCTCGCGAGAACGCTTTGAAAAAGAATATGCGCGTTTATTCAAAGATTATGGCTACGGTTCCACCACCTGGTCGCCGTTGGCCTCCGGCCTGCTGACGGGGAAGTACAACGATGGGATTCCAGCCGACAGCCGCGGCACGCTCAAAGGGTACGAATGGCTGCTGCCACGCCTAACCAACAGCGAAGGCATTATCAAGGTCAAAGCTCTGCAAACGCTTGCACAGGAGCTTGACTGCAGCACAGCCCAACTGGCCCTGGCCTGGTGTCTCAAAAACCCCAACGTCAGCACTGTGATCACCGGCGCCAGCCGTGTATCACAGGTATCTGAGAATATGAAAGCGCTGGACGTGACCGAAAAACTCATCCCCGAAGTGCTGGAAAAGATCGAAAGCATCCTCCAGAATAAACCCGGCGAGGAATAAAGTCGAGATTGTGGGAAATGAAAGAGCCATGCCAGATGACAGGCGTAGCTCTTTCATTCCAGGCATACCAAAATTTTTCACTGCGGGTTATCTGCCAGCGCGGCTGTTACCCCCAAGCCAATATAGATCAGCCCAACCACATAACGCTCCGCCAACCAAACCTGACGACGAGATTTCAACCACTTTGCCGCCGAGCTGGCCAGCAGCGCATACATACTGTCGCTGACAATGGCCATCAAGACAAACAGGCAGCCCAGGGTCAGCAACTGCAGGCCAACCTGTCCTTTCGCCCGATCAACAAACTGCGGCAGGAAAGCCAGGAAAAACAGCGCGGTCTTTGGGTTGAGGACAGCAACCGCCACGCCTTGCGTGAAGATACGTCGCAAGCTTTGAGGTTCAGCCCGGGTTACCTGCTCATCCGCGCCTGGGCTGCGCGCAAAGAGCTTGAGTATCCCCAGGTAAATCAGGTAAGCCGCTCCAAGATATTTCACCACGCTGAAAGCAGTCGCAGACGAGAGCAGCAGCGCAGACAGCCCAAACGCAGCCGCCACGGCATGAAAAAAGTTGCCGACCTCGATGCTCAACACCGAAACCAGGCCAGCCATACGACCCTGGTCGATACTGCGGGCGATGATATACAAAACCGCCGGGCCGGGGGTCAGCAGCAGGACGATGGAAGCAATGATGAACAAGGGCAGGTGGGCGAAGTTTAGCAAGGGTTAGGTATCCTGGCGCATCCATCTTTTGACTGCGGCAATGGGTGGTTGGTGGCTGTCCATACAGGCCAGCAGTTCTTGCGGCGTATCAGCCATGCACAACATTTGGCGGTGCTCTGAAAAAATAAAGCCTTCTTTTTCCGCGTGCAGCACCATCGTCCAGAGCGGTTCAAAGTAGTTCCGCACATTTAGCAGACCGATTGGCTTATCATGCACGCCAATCTGGGCCCAGGTGAGAGTTTCAAACAACTCATCGAAGGTGCCAAAACCTCCGGGCAGGGCGATATACCCATCGGCAAGTTCATACATCCGCGCTTTGCGCTCATGGATGGTCGGAGTCACTTCCAGGCGAGTAAGCCCCGAATGCGCCAAAGCCGGGGTGTTCATCGATGTGACGATCACGCCAAACACCTCGCCACCCGCTTCGAGTGTCCCATCGGCCACAGCACCCATAATGCCAGTCTTCCCGCCGCCAAAAATTAAACGGATGCCATTCGCTGCCAGGGTCCGCCCCATTCGACGGCCAGCCAGTTTGAAATCCTCGTGGATTTCGTCTGCAGAACCACAGTAAACACAGATTGATTTCATTTGTTGTTCATCTTTCAGAAGTATGATATCAGTACATTCTACCGCGAACCGAGCACACCGCCAGATGTTATTCAGTCCACAATCAGCTGAATAATGATTAATCACCGGCCTGAGGTTAGAGTTATGTTAGATATCCTAAATGCAGCTTGACTCGGAACTCTTAACCGTCATAGAATCTATTATAGTATGGACTATAAAGATTATTATCAGATATTGGGTGTGGCTCGTTCTGCCAGTGCGGATGAAATTCGCTCTGCGTATCGTAAATTGGCGTTAAAGTATCACCCGGACCGCAATCCTGGGAATAAGCAAGCCGAAGAAAAGTTCAAGGAAATGAACGAGGCTTACCAGGTGCTTTCCGACCCGCAAAAACGAACCCGTTATGACCAACTTGGCAGCGCCTATTCCAATTACCAACGCAATGGCGGCCAGCCGGAAGGTTTTGATTGGGGCCAGTGGTCTAACACTGGAGGCGGAGGTCAACGAGTTAATTTTGATGATCTGTTTGGCGGGGCAGGTGGCAGCGGCTTTTCTGATTTTTTCAGCGCTTTTTTTGGCGGGACGGGCGGAATGCCAGGCAGTGATGTTCGTACACGTCGCGTGACTCAGCACGAACAGCCTGTGTCCATTTCCCTACAAGAGGCCTACGAGGGAGCCACCCGTTTGCTCGAAACTGGCGGGAGGCGCGTCCAGGTAAAAATCCCAGCCGGCGCAAAAAATGGGACGAAGGTACGGGTTACCCGTGGCGCACCAGATGGAACTGACCTGTATTTGAAGGTTGCCGTTCAGGACGATACCCGCTTTGAGCGCGATGGCGCCGATCTATACGCCCCCGTCAACGTGGATATTTTTACCGCCATCCTGGGGGGTGAAGTCGAAGTGCCCACCATGAATGGCAAGGTAAAGTTGACCATCCCGGCCGGGACTCAGCCCGATCAGAAAATCCGCATCACCGGACGCGGCATGCCGCAGTTGAAAACCCCCCAGGATAAAGGGGATCTATACGTACAGGTAAAAGTGCGCATCCCGAAAACCATGAACCCGGAACAAAAAATCCTTTTGCAAAAAGCCCGCGATCTTGAACCACCACTTAACGTCAATAGCGGATGAGTAGTTTCTGCTCAAACCCACGAAAAATGTGTTTTGTAGTTTTATTTCGAATACTGATGTAATTGTACGCGAATGTTTAAGGAGTAAATAATGAACAAGCAATTCCGTTTAATGGTAGCCATTGCCATGTTGGTATTTGCCTCTCTGGCCTGCCAGTCGATCAGCACAGGAACTGCGCCTGTACAAACCCTGCCTGCTGCTGCGCCAACCCTTGCGCCAATCCTGGTCTCTGCAGAGAATGTAAACCAGCAGGATACACTCTCATCGTTATATCAAAATGTTTTACCGGGGATCGTTTCGATCCAGGTTACCACAGCGCAAGGCGGCAGCCTGGGGACAGGGGTTATCTTTGATAACCAGGGGCATATTATCACCAACGAACACGTTGTAGATGGTCAGGAAAGCATTGAGATTGCTTTTAGCTCCGGCTACAAAGCCACTGCCAAACTGGTTGGCGTGGACAAAGATTCCGACCTGGCGGTAATCAAAGTTGACGCGCCAGAATCAGAGATTCACCCGCTGCCTTTAGGCGATTCAAAACAAATTAAGGTTGGCCAGTCGGTTGTGGCCATTGGAAATCCGTTCGGCCTGAACGGCAGCATGACCTTGGGGATCATTTCAGCCCTTGGCCGCACCCAGGATTCCAATCGCCAGTTGGCTGGGGGCGGAAGCTTTAGCGTTGCCGACATGATCCAAACCGACGCAGCCATCAACCCTGGAAATTCTGGCGGGCCATTGTTCAATCTCAATGGTGAGATCATCGGCATCAACCGCTCCATCCGCACGGATGCGAGCAATGTCACTGGCGAACCAGTTAATTCAGGCATTGGTTTTGCCATCCCGGCCAACCTGATCAAGCGCGTGGTTCCAGCCATCATCCAGGATGGAATTTTTGAATACCCCTACATGGGTATTTCTGCCCTGCAAAGCGAACTGATGACCTTGAAAGTCATCAACGAATTGGGTCTCAAAAGCATGACCGGAGTGTATATTTCTGGCGTCACAGCCGGCGGGCCAGCCGAACAGGCCGGGGTGGTTGGCGCCAGCCAGCCCACCAACCTGCCCGGCCTGCAATCTGGCGGCGACCTGGTTGTGGCGATCGACGGCAGCCCGGTAAAGATTTACGATGACCTGATCGGTTACCTGGTCGACAACAAATCGCCCGGCGACACCGTCGTCCTGACCGTGCTTCGCGGTGACCAAAAGGTAGATCTGACCCTGACGCTGGCGAAAAGACCTTAAATCAAATCAACAAGCAAAAAGAGAAGCTGGGCGATATCGCCCAGCTTCTCTTTTTGCTTTCGCAGGATTACCCGTAGCGTTCTTCCTTCCAGACATCCGCGCGGTTGTGATAGCCAGCCTGCTCCCAGAACCCGAGCCGGTCAGCGGGCATGAACTCGAGCCCGCGCAGCCACTTGGCGCCTTTCCAAAAATAGGGTGTTTCCAGATTCTCCTCCCCGGGGATGTAGCCCACCACGCCACGCAGTGGATAGCCATGCTCAGGGTCAATCGGCTGGTTGTCGTAATGGGTCGCCAGCAGGAAATTATCCTGCAGCGCCACTTCCAGGGGCAGGTTTACTGTAAAACCATATTCGGCATGCTGCATGACGTATTTTGCGGAGGACTTGATTTTTATAACACCCTGCTCCAGCAATGTTTTCACCGAAACGCCCTCCCACTGCGTATCGAATTTGCTCCATTTCGTTACACAATGAATATCCATCAATAATTTTGTGCGCGGAAGCTGATTGAACTCGTTCCAGGTCCAGCGCTTTTCCTGCTCCACTTCACCCCAAACCCGTAAATCCCAGGTAGCTGGATTAAACCGTGGAACTGGACCGTAATGCAGCACCGGGAACTTAAGAGTCAGCGATTGTCCCGGCGGCAGGCGGCCTTGGTTACGAACACGTTCTTCTTCTTTCCGGCGGTCAGGTCCTTCAAACATAAACATATATGGACTCCTTCTGTCGGATTTATTATAACTATTTTGGGAGAATAATTCTTATAACAGGATTAAGCCTTCGTAAGAATTTTGATAAATTATCATTGTTATGCACCCAAACAGCCCACAGACCAAAATTGATGGCTACCTGGATCGAGTAAAGTCCAACATCGTATCGAAAACTTTATCAATCTCTTCGAAAACCTGCACATGATCCAACCCCTCAATGATATGACCTCGCACCCTGGAACCTTCCAGGGATTGCTCGAATTCCTTGTAGCTTTCCATCGCAAGCCGGTCTTCTGAACCGACAATCCATAGCACAGGACAGCGAAAATCGGCCGGGACGATGGTGGGCCAGTCGAGCATGGCCTGTCCCCAGGCCAGCCTCACCGGAAGATTTTTATCACCCAGCAACTCCCGGTCATCCTGGGAGAGAGAGTTGATATCCAGGGCACTGGCGCGACCAGCTTGCAGGATCGGAGACCAGTGTGCGCAGAAAGATTCGATTTCCTGGCGAAGCTCTCCCGATACTCCCTGTCCCAGGGGGTACACATCAAGATGATTTTATCAACACGCCCGGATTGGGCGGCCAAGTAACGGCCGATCCTGCCCCCAAACGAGAACCCCCAGATGGTGAAACGCTCGACCCCACATACATCCGCAACAGCCAGGATATCCTGCATCATCTTGTCTATGGCGTAATCTGCCGGCCCAGTTGGCAAGTCGCTCTCGCCATGACCCCGCAGGTCAAGGGTTATGACTGTGAAGTTTTCCTGGAGGTGTTTGACATAGCCCTCATCATGCCAATCCTGCCGGCTGCTGCCGCCGCCATGCAATAATATGAGCGCCGGTCCTGTCCCAATATGATCATATGCAATCTGTGTGCCATCGAGTGATGTTGTCAAAAATGTGTTCACTGGTTATCTCCTAAGATAGCTTTCAACACAGAGATAGGGTTTGATAAAAGGGCATCAGACACTCGCGGCAGAAAAGATGCGCGCTACCAAGGAATCTCCGGACCTGTGTGACTTTGCAAGACGGTGTCAGTCAAAACCTAAATTCTTGAGGATATCGCTCTCACTTTTTCGGCCAGCCCTTTCGCCGAGCAGCTCGCGCCAGAAGGCATCATCGTAACGCCGCGACTTGACCGGCAGCGGCATGGGCACACCCCAGCCGAGCAGCAGCACTTCTTCCTTCGGCTGCAGGCGCGCCAGCATACCCTGGATGGCTTCGCGTCCCGAAAGGCCCGAGAGCACAGCGTGGATGTCGTCGTCGTCGCCCAACCAGCCGCTGATGCGCGTACCGAGCTGCGACATGACCTC
>CAZHWV010000087.1:0-17978 GCA_964536185.1 uncultured Anaerolinea sp.
ACCATCTCAATCTACCCCCATATTTGGGGGTTACCACGGAGATTCCCAGAGAACCGAAAAAGTGCGCGAGTGGGAGGCTCAACTGGACGAGATGGTGGAAAAACTTTACGAATCGTAGAGGCATAGCATGACTGCCATTTATCACATCACGCACATCCGCAACCTGGCTAATATCATCAACGAAAATGGGTTGTGGTGTGATTCCGAATCGATCCGGCGTAACATCCAACCGGTTGAAATCGCTTACACCGAGATCAAAGAACGCCGGAAGCGCAAGCAAATTCCCATTCCGCCCGGAGGCTTGCTGGCGGAATACGTCCCCTTTTATTTCTGCAACCGCTCGCCGATGCTCTACACCATTCAGATGGGCAACGTCCCTACCTATCGGGATGGGCAGGCAAATATCCTGCACCTGGTCAGTTCTGCAGAAACGGTCTTGCAGGCAAATCTGCCCTTTGTGTTCAGCGATGGGCATGCTGTCGTGAGTCTGAGCCTTTTTTACAATAACTTAAACGCTTTGAATGAGTTAGATTGGAAAGTGATCGAAAGTTGGAGTTGGCACGATACAATCAGCGACAACGATCGCAGACGCAGGAAGCAAGCGGAATTTTTAGTAAAACAGCACTGTCCGTGGCAATTAATTCAGGAAATTGGTGTCATCAATAACGCTGTCAGAGATCAGGTTGCAGCCATGCTGGAAGGTTCGGAACACAAACCGATTGTAAGTGTTTGTCGCCAATGGTATTATGATTAAGAGAGACGCTATGATTGAATTTATCAAAGGAAACCTGTTGGAAGATCAAGCCGAAGCCCTGGTGAACACCGTTAACACGGTGGGCATCATGGGCAAGGGTATTGCCTTACAGTTCCGCGAGACTTTCCCTGAAAATTACAAGTTCTACCAGAAAGCCTGCCAACAAGGCAAAGTACAGATCGGCAAAATGCTGGTCTATGATCGTGGGCAGTTTGTCAACCCGCGTTACATCATTAATTTTCCCACTAAAAGCCATTGGCGCGAACATTCCAAGTTAGAGGATGTGGAAGCGGGTCTCGATGACCTGCAATGCGTGATCCGTGATTACGGGATCCGATCCATTGCCGTTCCTCCGCTTGGCTGTGGAAACGGCGGGCTGGACTGGAATATTATTCGCCCTTTGATCGTTGATTCCCTCAGCCAGTTTGAGGATGTAAGAATACTGATCTACGAGCCAGTTGGCGCGCCAAGAGCGGAGCAAATCCATGTTGGCACAGAAAAGCCAAACATGACTAGCGGAAGAGCAGCTTTGATCTACTTGATGGAACACTACAGCATGCCCGGCTACCGCTTCTCGCTGCTAGAAATCCAGAAACTCATGTATTTTTTACAAATAGCAGGCGAACCGCTGAAATTGAATTACATCAAAAAACAATATGGACCTTATGCTGAAAACCTGAACCACGTGCTGCAACGCGTGGAAGGTCACTTCTTGCGCGGTTATGGAGACCGAAGCCGGAAAACCAGCCTTTACCTTATGCCAGGCGCAGAGGCTGAAGCGAAACAATTCCTAAGTGAAAAACTTGAAACACAAGCCCGCCTACAAAAAGTCATCGACCTGATCGAAGGTTTTGAAACGCCTTATGGCATGGAATTGTTATCCACTGTGCATTGGCTGGCAAAGGAAGACCCGGCTGTAAGAGAGTACCCGGAGGCTGCTGTTCAAGGTTTCCAGTCATGGAACCAGCACAAGCGCGATTATTTCAAGCCCCAACATATCTACACTGCCTGGGAACACCTGCGCACAATGGGATGGCTTTAATTAATGCCTGCCAACGCCTTCATCACAAACTCCAAGTCACGCACGCTGAAAAAACGTCTGGATGAACTCATCCAACACAGCCAGGAACTCAAATTTCTGGTGGGCTATTTCTATTTCTCGGGCTGGCGCGAACTGTACGAAAGTTTGAAAAAACAAAACGAGCTGACGATCAAGTTGCTGGTTGGGCTGGATGTGGATAAAAGCCTGAACCGCGTCTTTGAAGTTTCCAAAGAAGGCGCTTTGCTCAGCAATGACGAATTGGCAGACCGCTTTTTCGAGTCGCTGCACATCGCATTAAACGATGAAAATTTAGATAATCAAGAATTCTACGAACAGGTTTCTTATTTTCTCGAATTGCTCCAGAACGGACGTCTGCAGATTAAGAAAACGCTTGAACCTAATCATGCCAAGCTATACCTGTTTCAGGTTAAAGACGAATTACGGACCTTGTTCGAAACTGTTACAGATGAAAAGCAAACGGTTGGCAAGTTTATTACTGGTTCCAGTAATCTAACGCGGGCGGGTATTTTTGGGCAAAACGAATTCAATGTAGAAATCGGCGATTACGGTTGGAAAGAAGCGGAAAATTACTTCAATGAACTTTGGCAAACGGCCGTTCCGATTACCGAAATTCCCAAACGAAAAGCTTATCTCACGCGCTTTGTCCAAAACAAAACCCAGGTGGCAGAAGTTACACCATTTGAAGCCTACGCGCTGGTTTTGAAATCGTATCTCGATCTGGCAGAGCAAAAGATGATCAAACCGCATGTCAAACGCTTGTTGGAAGAAAATGGATATAAAGATTATCAATATCAAACCGATGCTGTCAACCAGGCATTGACGATTATTGACCAATACAACGGCGTGATCATTGCAGACGTAGTCGGGTTGGGGAAATCCGTCATCGCGGGTATGCTGGCGCGCAACCTGGGTAAACGTGGGTTGGTGCTTTGTCCGCCTGGATTGATCGGGGACAAAAATGCTGCTACTGGCTGGAAAAAGTATATGCACGACTTCAGGTTGTATGATTGGGAAGTCCGTTCTTCGGGCGATCTTGAAAATGCCGCAAAATATTTACAAGAACACGGCGATGACATTGAAGTCATCATCGTGGATGAGGCTCACCGTTTTCGCAACGAGGATACTGCGGATTATGAATGGCTCAGCACGATTTGTCGAAACCGCATGGTCATTTTACTGACTGCCACCCCCTTCAACAATACCCCCCAGGATATATTCACACTGCTTAAGCTTTTCATCGTGCCCGGCAAATCCAAAATCACATTGGATGAAAATCTCGAAGGCCGCTTTGCCCATTACAATGCGGATTTTAGACGGTTATCCTATATCCTGCGTTACTACAACCACAAGGATGCCGAAAAACGTGAGCGCGCCGAAAAGTTTTACGATCAAATCTTTGAAGCGCCTCTGCCGATCAACATTCAGCGCGTGCAATTGGAAGCCAGGAAACTCGCCGCCGAGATTCGTTCTGTACTCGAACCTGTCCTGATCCGCCGAAACCGTCTCGACTTGAAAAACGACCCTGTTTACTCAAAAGAAGTGACCGAACTTTCAGATGTCCAGGATCCGATAGAGCTATTCTATGCACTCTCGCCTGAGCAAATGGATTTCTATAATCAGGTTATTGACGACTACTTTAGCGAAGATGGCCGCTTTCATGGCGCAATTTATCAACCCTATTATTACGAAAAACGTAAATCGGTTGAAAACGAAAAGCTGGATGAAGAAGGAAACCGTATTTTCCAGCAACAGCGCAACCTATACGAGTTTATGCGTCGTATATTGGTGAAACGCTTTGAAAGTTCCTTCGGTGCTTTTGCAAAAAGCATCGCAAACTTCGAGCGAATCCATGAGCGTGTTCTGGAATTTATTCAAAATTCTGATGGCAAATATATTTTGGATCGCAAACTCATCGAACAAATCTACAATAGCGATCCTGATGAAATCGAAACTGCCTTGGATGAATTCGCTCAAGGGCTTTTGGAAATGAAAGTAATCCCCAAGCACCAGCGAATTTACGTTATAAAGGATTTCGATCTGGCCAAACAGTTCATGCAGGATATTCAATCTGACCTGGATCTCATGCGTGAAATTCGCAAGAAGATGGAAAAACTGGATTTGGTTTCCGAAGACCCCAAAGCAGAATGTCTGGTAACAGAAATTAGAAAGATATTAAATACCTTGCCTGCGCAGGGCGAGACAAAGCGCAAAGTGATTATCTTTAGCGAATATGCAGATACAGTCAAGCATCTTGAGCCAATCCTGGCGAACGCTTTCAGCGGCAGAGTGATTAGCACGGATGCAGGGTTGTCGCCCGGTCTTTTGAAACAAATATTAGGCAACTTTGATGCTGGTATTAAGTCAAAAATTCAGGAAGATGAATTCCAAATCCTGCTAACCAGTGACAAACTTTCAGAAGGTGTAAACCTGAACCGAGCCGGCGCGATCATCAACTATGATATTCCATGGAATCCGACCCGCGTTATTCAGCGCGTTGGGCGTATTAACCGTATCGGGAAAAAAGTATTCCATAAGCTTTTTATCTTCAATTTCTTCCCTACTGAGCAGGGCGCAGACATCATCAAGAGCCGTGAGATCGCCAGTCAGAAAATGTTCTTAATCCATAATACGCTTGGCGAAGATGCGAAGATATTTTCAGTGGATGAGACACCGACTCCATCCGAACTTTTCAAGCGCGTAAATACCAATCCAGAAGACGACCAGGAAACAAGCACGCTTACGCTTGTCCGTCGCCTGTTCTTTGAAATTCAATCAAAATATCCTGAACTCGTAGAAAGAATCAAAGAATTTCCTGCCCGTGTAAAAACTGCAAAAGCATTTAGCGGTAACCAACTTCTTGTCTTTCGGCGCAAAGGATTGGGGTTGTTTATTCAAAGTGTGGATGACACCCTGGTAGAAAAACCCGAAATCCACTCGCCCCTGTTTGAAGAAATCTTATGTTGGATTGAGTGCACATTAGATGAGCCACGCCTGAATTTGAGTCCGTACTTTTGGAAATCCTACGAAGCCATAAAATCCCATCGCGATGTTGTATTTACCCCTAAAAATGAAGCATCACTGGAAACAAAATCCTTTAATACCTTGCAAAACGCCCTCCATAACTTTAAGGATGAGCTAGAAGAATTTATTCCATTTATCCGGACAATGATAGAAGACTTGCGTGACTACAAGACGCTACCAAAATCTACACTGAGAAGATTCGCCAATGTCAACCCTGGTTCTGCAAATTTCAAAAAGGAAATTCAAACAGTGAAGATCAATCTGGGCGCAGATTATCTTGAAGTCATCAAGAAGCGATTGGGTACGTTGAAGAGTGAAGTAATTATTGCGATAGAAAATATAACCGAGGAATAAAAAGCAGCGCGCTCCCAGTTTATTCCCGAATTAAAACAGCAGGGCCACCAAGCTCCAGCTGTTTTCTTGCAACCTCCTTTTGATGAGCGGTCCGCATTGCCAGCAAGGCGTCAGAATGGCGGCCTGGCGCAAGAGCTAAAACCAGCGCCGGGCGCAATTTTCCCGTTTGCAAATCAGCCTGTGGAAAACGAACCAGAACAATGTCGCCAGGTTTCACGGATGATAGACCTCGCGCGCGTCGTTTAAGGAATACACCACATCGTCAGCAGGTTCATCATCTGTGCGGAAGAACTGTTGCAACGAAAATTCTTGCCACATTTCTTCGCTCCAGTTTTCATAACGCGGCATAATTTGCTGTTTTGCGTTCAGGAATAATGCAAAATCAGCGACCTGCTGTACCAGTTCGTCAGGCAAGCGGTCAATTTGCTCGTGCAGTCGATGTCGTATGGAAAGTGAGTTCATCTTGGCATCCTTTTTCAGTTTTCATTATACCCCCTTGTTTCGTGGAGAAAAACCGTATGCCCCCTATCCTTATCGCTCGAAGCCGGGCGATAATTGCGCATTTTTACTGGCTTTTGCCCAACCTGGGGTATCAATTCAAAGCCTGCCTGCACCTTTCGCCGGGAATGGGTGTTTTATTCTGTAAACTTAATGGGAGAAGGTCATGAAAGTTAAATTGATTTTGCTGCTGCTTTTTGTGGTTGTGTTAATTGGGCTAACAACTTGCGGCCCGCTAATCCCTGTCCCCGAGGTTGTGGTAAGCACTGCCACAGCCACGGTTCGACCCACTGCGCTGCCCACCGAAACCCCAACTGAAATTCCCACTGAAACCCCCGCGGTGGCGCCTACCGAGGTTCCGGCACAGGTCATTGATGTCAAAGATACCTGGGATCTGCCTGCCATCTATGCGGATGAGGCTGCCTGGGAAAGCGATTTTCAACTGGTCATGGACACCTATATTCCTGAATATCAACAATATGAGGGTAAGCTGGGGGATGCTGAGCAGTTAGCCAAGCTCATGGAAATGGACGAAAAAGCCAGCCGTACCATGGATAAGTTATATGTCTATGCCTACATGATGCGTGATAGCGACAATACGAATAGTAAGATTTCTGAAATGGCGGATCGCTCAGGCAGCCTGTGGAGTGACTTAAGTACGGCATACTCTTATGTGCGTCCGGAATTGATTGCATTAGATCAAGCTGTGCTCGAAAGCTATATCAAGGATGAGCGCTTTGCCAATTACGCTATCTTCTTCAGATACCTGCTCGAAGAAAAAGCTCATACCCTTAGCCCTGCAGAAGAAAAACTGCTGGCCATGTCGGGCGACATGAGCAGCGCTCCGGAAACCATTTATACGAAGATCACCGAAGCTGATCTGACTTTCCCCACCGTAACAGACCCGGATGGAAATGAGATAGAACTCTCCGAGGGTGTTTTCGGCGACTTATTGAGCAACCCCAATCGCGATTTCCGCCAGGAAGTCTATACCAAACTGATGGAAACTTATGGCGGAATGCAGAATTCTTTGGCCGCTGCCCTGGATGCCCAGATGCGCAAGGACATATTCTATGCCCAGACGCGCAATTATGAAACAGCCCTGGATGCTTCTTTGCAGTCAAATTACGTTCCTCGCGAGGTTTATAGCGCGCTGATCACGGCTACAAACGCCAACCTTGGCTCCTTGCAGCGTTATGTGAGCCTGCGCAAGAGAGTGATGGGGCTGGATAAGGTGCGCACCTATGATCTTTTTGTTCCCCTGGTAGAGGGTCAGGAGGTTAATATACCCTATCAAGAGGCGCAAACCAAACTGGCTGAGGCCCTTGCCCCGCTGGGTGATCAGTACATCGCCGATATGAAGAAAGCGTTTGAAAGCCGCTGGATCGATGTCTACGAAAATCCCAACAAATCCTCCGGGGCGTATTCCTGGGGGACGTATGACACTCACCCATATATTTTGACCAATTACACTGACTCGCTGGATAGCATGCTGACCCTTGGCCATGAAATGGGACATGCCCTGAATTCCTATTACACCAATCAGAGTCAGGCCTATATTAACAGTAACATTGCCACCTTTAATGCCGAAGTGGCCTCCACGACCAACGAGATGCTTGTCCTGCGCTACCTGGTCAAGACTGCCAGCAGCGATGAAGAAAAACTATATTACCTCGACCGGCTGGCTGAAACCATCCGCGGCACCTTCTTTACTCAGGTGATGTTTGCTGAGTTTGAACAACAAATACATGATCGTGTTGAACAAGGTGATGCGCTTTCGGTTGACTCCCTGAATGAGATGTGGGGCAATCTTCTCGTCAAATACTACGGGGCGGACTATGAATTGATTGATGCGGCGAAACTGGGTTGGTCGCGTGTCCCACATTTTTATTACAATTTCTACGTCTACCAATATGCCACCGGTATTGCCGCGGCTGATCAATTCTCCCTGGATTTATCTGAGAACAAGGCCGGTGTCGTTGATAAATATCTCACCTATCTTAAGGCAGGCGGTTCGGATGACCCTGTAGCCGTGCTCAATACCGCCGGTGTCGATATGCTTTCCGGCCAACCGGTCAGCACCTTGCTGAGCGACTTCGACAATACGGTAGCCGAGATGGAAAAATTGCTGATCAAACTGGGCAAGATTAAATAATAAAAGGTGAACAAGCCCCCCGCGCAGTTTTGGCGCGGGGGGTTCTTGTGATTGAACGCAGCTCAAGCGCAGATTGTGTTTAGCGCCAAGTGGCTTTCAGCGCTAATTATAGTTCAGGCGAAAGCTGTCCATAATGCTCTTGATCTCCGCGCGGTATTTATCCATCAGCGCCGCCTGACCATCGGCTGAGATGTCAAAGCCGATATTTTGAACAACGATAAAAAGCCGCGAGCCTTCAAGGTTTTTATCGTGCCAGGTATAGGTATATCCCACCTGGTAGGCCTCGAAGCCTTCGCCGCTGTAGGTGCTCTGACGATCCAGTTCCTGGTAATTGCCCACGCTACGGCTGAATCCGGTGATGACCTCGTCGGCCATGGCTTCGGCATCGTTCCAGCTTCCGCTTTGTGGCTGGATGCTGACACATAGTTTGTCTGAGGCGTCGAGACAGAATTGTTGCCAACCGCCAGATGTGCTGTGGATGAAGTTGGCTGGCAGGTCGAGTTGATACTTGACGCCGTTGAAATCACCGTCGTAGGTGAAATTAGCCTCACCCGATTCCGGCGCTGGCTCTTGTCCGTCATTTGGGCTGTTGGTTGGCTGGGCTTCAACCGTGATTACCACCTGCGCTGTCGGGGCTTCAACCGTTATAGCAGCCTGCGGGGCCGGGGCAGTTTCAGGCTGGATGATACGGGTGACCGCATTGCAAGCCAGCGTTCCCAGTAAGGCTACGAGTAAAGCCGCGCTCCACTTGATCCTGTAAACAGAATTCCTGACAGGGTACATTTTGTTTCTCCCGATTGTGCTGCATGGATTGAGGCCGGAATTTAGCCAGCGCTGTCAATATTCACCCACAGTGGGCCACTTTTTGAGCGGAGTTACTCTGCAATTTGCGGCATTCCATCGCCCAGGTTGATCACATAATCAAAATTTCCTTGCCCGGCTGTGCGGCTCAGCGTGTCCAGGACGAACTTGCTTTTGCGTTCGTCATCATAAGGCCCGGATACATAAAATGGCTTGCCGTCCCGGCCAAAGGCGACATGGTCCTGGCGAGGATGTGCATCCGGCGCGTCGAGCATCAAGTTTGCCATTTGTGCTTTAAAATCGGGATGCGGCTGAAAGCCATAGCGTTCAGCGTATTCGAGAGCGCCATAGACCACCTCGTGGGCCAATTCCACTGAACATTTTTCCAGCTCGCCGTTGTGCAACTCTGGCAATGAGCGCTCGAATTTGGAGAGGGAAATATCCGTTCGGGTATAGGCGTCTTTAACTCCCAGGCAGGTTAGATCCACCATGTAATCCGCAAACATGACTTTACCAGGCTCCTGCTCACGCACCACCAGGACCGGTGTGATGCCTGCCTCGTACCAGTCTTTCATGATCCAGCAGCCGAAAATCGGATACTCGCGGGCATGCTCCAGATAGTGACGCGGACCAAGCAGCTTCATCGTTTTGATCATCGAAATGGATATTTGCCGGTTGGGTTTTGGCTGCGGACGGGGTTTCTTATCTTTCTTGGTTTTCTTGCTCAATGGTTTGGACTCCTCGGTTCTTCAGGAATGCTTTTGGGGTTCATCATCTTGCAGCACAATTTTACCCTCTTCAATTCGGGTTGCCAACCTCTCTCTCCCCTGGCGGAGTGTAATCACGAGAAAATAGGCTATGGCATGCTCTGCATTTGATGATGTTTATATCCCTTGACAAATATAAGACTATTTGATACTATGTCTATATAGTTATATAAAACAAGAGGAACTTATGCCACTCGAACATGCCATACTCGCTTTTATCGAATTTGAACCCATGTCTGGTTATGACTTGAAAAAGTTCTTTGACCAATCTGTGGCTCATTTCTGGTCTGCCACGCAAAGCCACATCTACAAATCTCTGGAAGGGCTGGAGAAAAAAGGCTGGGCGAATGCGCATGTTATCCAGCAGGACGGCAAACCCAACCGCAAGGTGTACAGGAGCACGGATGAAGGCCGTGTCGAACTGCGCCGCTGGCTGGTAACCCCCCTGCCGATGGATCCTGTCCGCGAGGCATCCCTGATCCAGATTTTCTTCTCGCATTTCAGCACGAATGAAGAGATCGCTGCGTTGTTTGAAACCCGTATGCTGGCTATTCGTGAACAAATCGAAACGCTGCGCACGGTGGCGCAGACAGCCATTGATGAAAATGCCAGGCGAGTTGGTGTGGAGCGCGCCCACCAACTCTGGCAAATCACGCTTGATTATGGCATTGATTATTACGAATTTGAGCTAACCTGGCATGAGAAGATGCTAAATACCATTCGCAACTTGCCACCGTTGGCGCCGCCCAACTCGTAAGTCGAATTGCCAACCCAAGCAACGTTCTGAAATTCAAAGTGAACAAAATAAATTTTGAAACTGCCCAACCAAGGCGGTTTATTAAGGCGCCTGGTGAAAAAAAACAAAAAGGATAATAAAATGGATAAATTTGATGTTATCGTGATTGGCGCTGCTGCAGAAAGCCGGGTAACTCCCATTGCTTCAACACCGCCAGGCGTCATTCTTTGAATTTTGAAAATTTTCGGAGACGGATATGACAATTATTTTCACCTTCCTGCTGGTTGCGCTGGCAAGCGCGGGCATTTTTTCTCTCCGGCCGCTTACCGCCAGAGTCAAAATCCTATTTCATGTAAACCCAACGGTCAACTATCAAATCAAATTCCAGGTTTTGCAACTCGTATTGACCGCGATCGTATTGCTGCTGGTCTATTTTCTCAATCCTGCCAACTTTTGGACGTTCTTTCGCCTGGGAGATGTTAACGCGCAGATCAGCAAAATCGCGTGGCTGGGGGTCACGGGGAATGAAACCTGGCTGGAGATTGCTACCAGCCTGGGCTTGTTTATCACCCTCGGCACGGGCATATTCATGTTCTTCCAGTTGAAAAAAGCCGGGGCTGATTATCGCTTGTTCTTTTTTAGCTTGCTCTGGGCGATTCCGTTTTCAATGGCAAATGCATTTTCAGAGGAAGCCATTTTCAGGATTGGAATCATTTCGCCGCTGTATGGCAGCGCATTGGCTGTGCCGATTATTTTGCTCATTTCTGGCGCGGTGTTTGGCCTCCCGCATTATTTTGGCACACCTAGCGGGGTTATCGGCGTGCTGATGGCGGGCTTCATGGGCTGGCTGCTGGCCATGTCTCTGGTGGAAACGCAGGGGCTGCTCATCGCTTGGGCGATCCACTTCGTCCAGGATGTGGTTATCATTACCTCCATGATTTTGATGAGCAGAAAGGAATCAACAAAATGAACAAAACAATTCGCAACATCCTCATCGTCGTGCTCTTCACATCCGGTGGAGGCTGGCTTGGCATCTGGTTGAACAATGTTACCGGCAATACGCAGCCGCCCTTGCAAAGCCTGGGAGCGCTGGTCTGGTTGACGTCTCCCGCGCTGGCCGGATTGTTACTGCGCGCTTTTGGCGGGGATGGCTGGAAGGATTCTGGTTTCGGGCTCCATCTGAGAGCAGGCTGGAAGTGGTACCTGGTAGCGATCCTTGTCTACCCGGTCATTGCGCTGTTCGTCTTCGGAGTGGCTCTCGCGCTCAAAGCTGTGAGTGCCGAGGGATTTATCACCCAGGGCTTCGGCGCATACACAAGCGCAGTGATCTTTATGCTGGGCGCATCGTTGATGAAAAACATCTTCGAGGAATTTGCCTGGCGCGGCTATCTCACCCCGAGATTGGAGGCTGCCAAAGTTCATCCGATCTTGAATCACGTGATCGTGAGCATTGTCTGGTGGTCCTGGCACCTGCCTTACTACTATTATTTTCTCGACCGCGCTGAACTTGCCACTTATCTGGGAAACACCAGCCTGGCGGTTTTTATGCTCCTCGCATTCATTAGCACCGTCCCAACTTCCATTCTATTTGGCGAGCTGCGCCTGCTCAGCAAATCCGTGTGGACGGTATTTATCCTGCACGAAATCATCAACGCCGTGAGTATGCCGCTTTTGTTGAACGGTTTCATTAAAACCAACGGTGTGCTAGGTTCCGTTCTCTCGCCCACAAACGATGGAATCGTCACCTCCATTTTATTTGGTGTGGCCGGTTGGATGCTGTACCAATATCGCATGAAGATTCAGAAAGTTGAACAAAAGGATCAATTGTCTTGGACTGTAAGGCGTGATCGCGGTTGAATCTTACATCGATTTTGAAATCAAAAAATGGTCAAGATGTTGGCTTGGAATAGAGGAGAAAATTATGATCCGTCAAATTCCCATGCGGCAGCGCATCCGTAAGGCCCTGGTGCTCATGGCTTTTTTATCTTTCCCGATCACCATGAACTTTTTTTCACCGTATGTCATCATGGATGGGGCCATGAATGGCATCATCACCGGCAGCCTGGTGATGTTCGGGCTGATGTTTCTTTCGTCGCTTTTTCTCGGCAGGCTGTGGTGTGGATGGGTTTGCCCAGGCGGAGGAATGCAGGAAATTGCTGAACCGATCAACAACAACCCGGTTAAAGGCTCAAAAATTGACTGGATAAAATGGGTGATCTGGATTATCTGGCTTGCATTGATCGTTATCTTCGCGGTCAATGCAGGTGGATACAATAGCGTGGATTTGCTGTACAACACCCAGAACGGAATCTCGGTGGCAGGAACGGCAGACAGACCAATTATTATTGCCTACATCATTTACTATGTTGTGGTTGCCCTGTTTGTTGGCCTGGCGATTTTTGCGGGACGTAGGGCGGGTTGTCACAGCATTTGCTGGATGGCTCCTTTCATGATGGTAGGCCGCTGGATTCGCAACCAATTTTCATGGCCTTCCCTCAGGCTGGTGGCGGATGCCTCCACCTGCAAGGATTGCAAATCCTGCACCAAAACCTGCCCGATGAGCCTGGATGTCAACGCAATGGTGCAGGTCCAGAAAATGGAAAATGCCGAATGTATTTTGTGTGGCACCTGTGTGGATAATTGCTCAAAGAAGGCAATCCGCTATTCATTTTCTGCGGGAAAGTAATTGAGCTGGGGACTGTCTCCCATGACGCGCATGACGCCGGGGAAGAAAAGATGCTGGAAACTGCGCGCCATTTCCTCGGGGCGCATGGGCTTTTCCTGTTCCAGCCACCAGTTAAGGCTGCTCATCAGCGCCCCGCTAAAGTAGGCGGCCAGCATTTCTACCGGGACCTCCGGCGGCCTGGGCGGCGACTCCGTTTGCTTGCGGGTGCGCACAATTTCATTGATCGACTGGACGATGATCTCGCGGATTTGCCCGATGATGCGCTGTGAGCTTTCGCCGCGCAGCAGGATCCGGTACAGGTCCGCGTTTTGAGAGGCGTGTTCGAAAATCAGCAGCAGGGGCATCAATGGAATGCGGTTGTCGGCCAGTTCAATCTGGCCCTGGTTGGATTTCCAGATCAGGACCGGGATTTCGGAGAGCACCTGCACCCGGTTGCTGGCGATCTCGCGGAACTCCTCGAGCAGCAGGTCTTCCTTGTCCTTGTAATGCAGGTAAAAAGTGGCCCGGCCCAGATTAGCGCGCGCGGTGATTTCTTCCACCGAGAGGGCATCGAAGCCTTTTTCCTTGATCAATTCCAGCAGGGCAGCGCGCAGCGCCTGGCGAGTGCGCTGAATGCGCCTGTCCACCTTGGGGCTGTCGATGAGTTTTGCGTCCGGGTTGGCTGTCATCTCGGTCTCACTTTCATCGGGCTTGACAAGAGCCCGTCACGGGATATAATAGTCATAGTCTATTAGTGATTGCTGTACAATAATTTCCTGTGTATATTTACTCATAGTTTTACTACATTTTCCGGAAAAATGGAAGCCA
Organism: uncultured Anaerolinea sp.; assembly: GCA_964536185.1. Taxonomy (GTDB): domain Bacteria; phylum Chloroflexota; class Anaerolineae; order Anaerolineales; family Villigracilaceae; genus UBA5195. Next base: position 13,643 of record CAZHWV010000087.1, read on the forward strand.
TTGTTCGCGATGAATGACTTTTTAAGCTCCAATCTCGTTTCTGCCTCCCGAGAAAACCCTGGCGACCCGCGGGTGGAACAGCCGCTTTGCCTTGTGGAACTGCGCGATGTGACCAAGGTATATACCAGCGAAGCCGGGCAGTACACCGCGCTGCGCGGGGTCAATCTGAAAATTTACCCCGGGGAATTCCTGGGGGTGATTGGCAAATCGGGCGCGGGGAAATCGACCCTGTTGAACATGATTACCGGCGTCGATACGCTGACGCAGGGCGATGTGCGCTTTGCTATGCAAACCGCGCGGACGGGCGGGCAAGAGGTTTCCATTCACAGCTTGAATGAAAATGACCTGGCCGCGTGGCGCGGGCGCAACCTGGGCGTGGTTTTTCAATCCTTCCAACTGCTGCCCATGCTGACGCTGCTGGATAATGTGATCCTGCCCATGGACTTGTGCGGCAACTACAGCCCGCGCGCCAGCCGGCAGCGCGCCATGGAACTGCTTGAACTGGTGGAGATTGGCGAACACGCCAAAAAACTCCCGGCGTTCATCTCCGGCGGACAGCAACAGCGCGTGGCGATTGCGCGCGCCCTGGCCAATGACCCGCCCATCCTGGTGGCGGATGAGCCGACCGGGTCGCTGGATTCGGTCACAGCCGATCATATTTTCGATGTTTTTGAGCATCTGGTGGAACGCGGCAAGACCATCATCATGGTCACGCATGACATGGGGCTGCAGCCGCGCTTCAGCCGCCATTTGCTGATCGCGGATGGGGAAATCGTTTCCGAAGCGTCTCCGGATTTACAGGGCGACCTGACTCGCGTCGCTGTTCAGGGCCAATAGCATGGACTCGATTTTTCGCCGTCTTGCGGCCAATGCAGCGCCAGCCCGGCCAGCTTCCGGGCAGGCAGGGGCGGATCAGGGCAGCCCGCCGATGATCGATATGCGCAGCGTGGTTAAGATCTTCAAGAACGCTGCCGGCGAATTCACCGTGCTTAAGGGCATCGACCTGGCTATCGCGCGCGGGGAGTTCGTCTCCATCGTCGGCAAATCCGGCAGTGGGAAATCCACACTCTTGAACATGATCACCGGCATCGATCACCCGACCCATGGGCAGGTGATTATCAACGGCACCAATTTGTACGTTGGCAAAAACGAATCTGACCGCTCGCGCTGGCGCGGCAGAAACCTGGGGATCGTCTTCCAGTTTTTCCAACTATTGCCGATGCTCAGCCTGCTGGAAAACGTGATGCTGCCGATGGATTATGCCGACCTGTATGATTTTGACGAGCGGCCCAAACGCGCCATGCAGCTTTTATCGCTGGTCGGGTTGGAAAATCAGGCCGGCAAACTGCCTCTGGCGGTTTCCACGGGACAGCAGCAGCTCGCGGCGATTGCCCGCGCGCTGGCCGCCGACCCGCCGCTGATGGTGGCGGATGAACCCACCGGGAACCTGGATTCCCGTTCCGCCGACCACATTATCCGGCTCTTTGACCAACTGGTCAGCGAAGGGAAAACGGTGGTGATGGTTACGCATGACGCCTCCCTGACTGCGCGGACAACCCGCAACATCATTATCTCGGATGGTGAATTAATCGATGAAACCGTGGCCCTGGCCCTGCCACTGCTCAAGCACCGCCAGATGCTGGCGGTCACCAAAATGGCTCAGCGACTGATCTTCCAGCCTGGGCAGGCCATCCTGCAGCGCGATATCCACGTCGATTCGTTTTTTATGATCGCCCGCGGCGAAGTGGAAATTGTCCTGCAAGGCGAAAAGAATGCAGCAGTGATGGTCACGCGCCTGACGCCCGGCCAGTATTTTGGCGAGGTAGAACTGCTGCGCGGCGGCAAGTCGATTGCCAGCGTGCGCGCGGCAGCCGGGCAGCCGGTGGAACTGCTGACCCTGCAGCGCCCTGATTTTTTCAACCTGTTAAAAGAATCCCCTTTGACCGAAGAATCCCTCGGACGGATTGCCCAGAACCGCCTGGAAGAAAACAAATCCCTGGACAATGCGCTCAGCAAATCGCGCGGGTAGACCCCTGGCCCTTTGGAAGACATGATGAGACCTCGTTGGCGTAAAGTATTTTCAGATTTAACCGATAACTGGCTGCGCACCGCGCTGGTGGTTTTTTCAATTGCAGTCGGGGTGATTTCGATCGGCGTGATCACTGGAGCGTATGTCATCATTTCTAACGACATGAGCGCCAGTTATTCGGCCAACCACCCGATGAACGTGGATTTGCGCATGGGCAAATCGTTCAACAGCGACCTGCTAAGCACGGTAAAAAATGTGCGCGGTGTGGCTGACGCCGAGGGTCGAACCATTTTTGCCGTCCGGGCGCGCATCCCTGGCAGCAAGCAGTGGAGCACGCTCGACCTGGTGGCCATCGACAACTTCAAAAAGGTCAACATCAACCTGCTCCGACCCATTTCCGGGGCAAGCATTCCCGGGAAGAAACAGGTACTGCTCGAAAAGAAGGCACTGGCCACCTTCAATGTGCAGAACGGTTCCATGCTCGAGTTTGAGCTGCCGAATGGGACGATCAAGAGCATGCCGGTAATGGGCGTGGTCCAGGATCAGACCACCGGGGCCGGGGATTTTCTCGCGCCACCTTTTGCTTACATCAACACGGATACGTTGACATTTTTAGGGCAGGGCAGCGGATTTAATCGCATGTTCGTGACGCTCAGCGATGGCCAAAATGATCAAGAACACCTGCGCCAGATGGCGGCTGAGATCAAGGACAAGGTGGAAAAATCGAACATTTCGGTCGCCCGTTCGCGGGTGACCAAGACCAACGAGCACCCGATGGCCTCCACCGTGCAGGCTATTTTGGGCATCCTGCTGGCGCTGGGTGTGCTCATCCTGTTCCTGTCCAGTTCTTTGATCGCGAATACCCTGAGCGCGCTGCTTAACCAGCATTTGCGCCACATCGGCGTGATGAAGTTGATCGGCGGCCGGCGCAACCAGATTTTTGCGATGTATATCGCGCTGATCATGGGCTTTGGATTGATCGCGCTGCTGATCGCTGTCCCGGTTGGCGGGCAGGGCGCCTACGCGCTGGCGTCTTTTATCGCCGATAAATTAAATTTCAGCCTGCTCGGCTATCGCATCGTTCCACTATCTTTAATCATCCAAATCCTGGTCGGCCTGGCGGTTCCGCTGCTTGCCGGGCTGCTGCCAGTGCTGAACGGATCGCGCACCACCGTGCTGCGCGCGATCAGCGGCGAGACGGCTCGAGAAGTGGAAGGCGGCCCGGTAAGACAAGCCAGGCGAGAGACAGCCTGGGAACGTTTTCAGACCGAAACGGCGCACGCCCTCTCGCGGCGGGGTTTCCACATTCCGCGACCCCTGCTAATTTCGCTGCGCAATACCTTCCGCCGGCGCGGGCGCCTGATCCTGACCCTTTTTACGCTGACGATGGGCGGGGCCATTTTTATCGCGGTCTTCAATGTGCGTGTAACCTTGTTTGACTATATCGATGCAATTGGCAATTATTTCAAGGCAGATGTGACTGTCGGTTTTGACCGCCCCTACCGCCTGGAGAAGGTTGAAATGGCCGGGATGCAGTACCCGGGGGTGACCCTGATCGAAGGCTGGGCCTTTGCCAACGCGGAAGTGCTCTACCCGGACATGACCGTGGCCGATAACCTGCTGATCATGGCCCCGCCGGTGGAGAGCAAGATGGTCGAACCGATGCTGATTGCGGGTCGCTGGCTGCAGCCTGGCGACGAGAAGGCCATCACCGTCAGTGAAAGCCTTTATAACCAGTTCCCCAACCTGCAGCCTGGGCAAAGCCTGCGCATGAAGGTGGATGGCAAGGAGGATGACTGGAAGGTGGTCGGCATCTTTTCATTCGTCAGCCAGCAGGGCACCATCGCCTACGGTACGTACGATTATATTTCGCGCTATGTCAACCTGGTCGACCGCTCGGTTTCTTTCCGCTTTGTGGGCAATAACCTGGATGATGCAGGCCAACAGCAGATGGCCGAAGGCCTGGACCGCTATTTCCGCGACAAGGGTTTTCATGTCACCGAGGCGCGCACGGGAAAATCCACGCTCTCCACGGCTTCGGAAAGCCTGGATATCCTGGTATCCTTTCTGCTGGTCATGGCTCTGCTGACGGCTTCGGTCGGTTCGATGGGCCTGGCCGGAACGATGGGCATGAATGTGCTCGAGCGCACGCGCGAGATTGGCATCATGCGCTCGATTGGCGCGGTGGATGGCGAGATCATGCGCACCGCGATCGTGGCAGGGGTCATCATCGGCAGCATTTCAGGGTGGCTCGGCGCGTTGCTTGCTTTTCCGTTTACCTACATGCTCTCAACCACCGTCAGTCTG
>CAZHWV010000088.1:0-14923 GCA_964536185.1 uncultured Anaerolinea sp.
TATCGCCTATTTCTGCGCTCGTCCACTTCCATACCTACACTTTTGCGCTATACCCATCGCCAATGGCTGGATGAGATGGTTGTCAAACATCCAGAATTGTTTCCAAAGAATATCAGTGCTGGTTATATTCTGCATGATGGCCGTAGTTCTGCGAAACTGGAAGGTGTGCGCTTGCGCCGCATTTGCCTGAAAGCGCGCGTCACCGAGGGCAAGCAACAAGTCTTCACGATTGCGCCGAGCGCGGTCATGCCCTACTTTGTTGGCCTTACCGATGAAATCGAAAAAGCCCTGTTCCTGCGCCGTTTTGATGTGCCCTTTTGGGCTTTGGTCTATGTTTTTGGACGCGATGATCAATATTGGTATCGGTTGGAGAACCATTTTAGACGCTACAATCTGGTTCAAACGACTGTTAAAGACCCAGAGAAGCTCTCCATGCACTTGTTGGCCGATGAAAAAGTGACCTGGTTGAATGGCGAAGAAGTGGTCATAGCCACCACGGTGGGCGCTGACTGTGTGCTGGGTGCTTCTGTGGCTCTCGGCATTGACACACCCAATTTGACCGAAGCCTACCAACATTTCAAGGATGAGGCGCGACACCTTGACCCGGAAAACCAGCCAGAGACCATCAACACCGATGGCTGGGAAGCCACCCAAAAAGCTTGGCGCAGCTTGTTTCCCTTGATTATCATCCTCGAGTGTTTCCTGCACGCTTTCATCAAAATCCGCGAGCGCGGAAAACACCTGAAAGAAATCTTTCACCAACTTTCCCAAAAAGTATGGCAGGTCTACAATGCGATTGATCCCAACGCTTTTCGCGCACAAGCCGCTGAATTACTGACCTGGGCTGAAAGCAATACAACCGGCTATGTTTTGGAGGCGGTGCGAAAACTCTGTTAAAAGGTAGACCGTTTCGCCCTGGCCTATAACTATCCTGGCGCCCACCGTACGAACAATATGCTTGACCGGCACATGAATTTGATGGACCGCTGGCTGTTTAGCTCAAGCTTTTTTCATGGACACTGGACTTCTGCGGAATGTTCAATACGAGCTTGGGCTTTGCTGCATAATTTTGGCCCTTATTGCCCGCGAACTCAGATCCAACAAGCCTATTCTTCGCCTGCTCATAAACTCAACGGATTTACCTATCATGACAACTGGCTTCATAATTTGCTGATCTCATCGTCTATGTCCGGCATTACCCGATAACCACAAATTCCGGCAGTATCAGCAAAATTAGTTACGAGATATAAGGGCTCCATGTAACCTCGATCCCAAACGGCGATCACCGTAACTGGCCCGTAGCCCTGATCTTACATGGCATCTTTGTTCTACGTTGATACAATTGTCGTGAACTAAACTAAAAGCCAAAAGAGGTAGCCATGACACTTTCTGCAAGCGAATGGGCAGAACAACAATGGGAACCGGTTGATCTGGGCGATAAACGTTTGAACCGGCGAGCGGCAGTAATCGGCAAAAGAATGGCAGCTAATCCCGAAGAATCGTTGCCGAAGCAGATGCAAAGTACGAGCGAATTGGAGGCTGCCTATCGGGGAAGGGCGCGACCTTGATTTTAAGGATACCCGCGATTTGCTACACCTTTCCCGAATGCTCCTACCGGGAAGTTCATCGGAACCGGGTACCATTACAGGATGAGCATGATTTTAAGAGATTGAGAATCGAGGATGGGCGAGGAGACGGAGGACGGGGGACGGGGAAGAGCGAGGGGTAATCAAGAGCTTCATCCACATTCGCGCAAATTACTTGAACAAATCCGAATGGGTCCCGGTCCTGGCTAAGCCAAGTACTTTATCAGTGATCGTGTAGATAAGAAGCCAATCAGGCTCAACATGACATTCCCTGTTTCCCTCATAATTTCCATGCAAAAGATGGTCTCGCTGACGATCTTCCAGTTTTTTCCCTTCGACCAATAATTGGATCAGCGCAAACAGGCGATCGATGACAACCCCGCGTTTTTGCATACGTTTGTAGTCAATTTTGAAAACGGAAGAACGAGTAATGACTCGGGTCATGATTCCAGGTCAGCCGCCAAATCACTTACAGACATGAAGGTAGCCACATCGCAGCGCTGCTTCAAATCATCCATGGCCTGGAGAGTTTCTTCATTTGGTTCTCGAGGCAATTGTATTTCAAAAGGCAGTCTGCGTTGAAATTTGATCTGTTTAAATAACAGGACAATGGCCTGGGAGGGCGTCAGTCCCATTTCGTTCAACACCTGCTCAGTCTGTTTTTTTAGCGCAGGGTCCAGTCGAATGGTAAGAGTGGCTGTTTTAGGCATTATGTTCACCTTTGCTCGATTGCGTTTGTACAAACATTGTAACACACGCGCATCCAGGTAGATATTAGAGGACGGGAGACGGGGAAGGGCTACAAGCTATTGACACGCTTATTTGCTCAAGATGCTGAGAAGCTGGTGATTAGCAAAAATATGATACTTGCCAACCACGGCTTCTTTCATGACACCCATCTCGGCCAGCTGCAATAAATATTTACTGGCTGTGGTGTAGTGGACGTCGATTTCGCTGGCAAGTTTGGTCGGTGTGATCAGCGGGTAGGTAAAAATGGCTTCGACCAGATCAGAGCGAACCAGTTTTTTGTTGTCAGTTTTGATCCCGGCTTTTATGGCATCGAATAGAAGTGTTATTTTCTTTAAGTCTTCACGGGTTTCGCGCGCTTTTTCATAGAAGCCGGTCAGCATATATTGAATAAAGTTGTGCCATTGACCATCCGTGGTAACTGCCATCAGTAGCCGGTAATACTCGCTGCGGTGTTGGTTAATATATCCGCTGATGTACAGCACTGGAAACTGGAGCAGACCGCTTTGGATCAGCTGCAGCACCATCAGGATACGGCCAGTCCGGCCGTTTCCATCGCGGAAGGGGTGGATTGCTTCGAATTGATAATGGGCCAGGACGGCGCGGATTAACGGATCAAGCGCGTCTTCTGTCGCGTTGACATAATTTTCCCAATTTCCGATCAGGGATGGAATATCGCTGGCAATCGGCGGAGTGTAGAGACTTTCGCGGCTGGCCAAGTTGGCAATCTGGTTTTGTTCGCGGCGGTAGTTCCCGTTGCCAGCCGGTATCAATCGGCTTTGAATGCCCGTAATCAGGCGCGATGAAAGCGCATATTTTTCAAGGTTTTCAAAACCCCAGTTCATGGCCTCGTGGTAGCGCAGGACTTCCTTGTCGGGATGGCGCTGTTCTATTTCCGGGAAGAGCTGCCACTGGAGTACGTCCGCCAGGGTGGTGTTGATGTTTTCGATATTCGAACTGGCCACGGATTCGCGGATTACGACCGGCGCGATCAGCAGCAGTGGATTGGGGATTTGTCCGCAAGCGCCTTTCAGTTCAGCCAGTTCTACACGCGCTTTTAATAGCAGATCGCCAAAATCGCTATTGGTGATCGCAAGCTGTGATGATAAGGGGGCAAGTCGATGTGGATATGTTGGATCGAATGACATATAGTTGCCAATATATCAGTTTTATTCGAATTATGCAATGTATGAGACGAAGAGGACGGGAGACCGAGGACGGGTCCCGCTCCTATCCCTTACTCTTCTTGCTCTCGTCAACATCATAATAATGCGAATATTTTGAATAATAACGGTGGTAGTAGTAGCCATACTTGCGGCTGCGCGGGTTGACTCCGTTGAGGACCACACCAAGGACACGCGCGCCGACGGCTTCTAACTGCTCGAGGGTCTGCTTGAAGGCGCTCAGCTTGGTGAAACCTGGTTTGGCCACCAGGATGACGCCATCCATGCCGGGGGCCAGGCTGACTGCATCGGTGACGGTGAGCACAGGCGGGGTGTCGATCAGGATCAGATCGAATTCCTGGTTCAAGCGGTCGAGGATCTCGGTCATTTTGCGCGAAGTGAGCAGTTCGGACGGGTTGGGCGGCAGGCTGCCGGAAGTAATCAGCGACAGGCCAGGCACATCGGCCGTCTGGATGGCAGCCGGGATATTTTCGATGGAGTAAACAAACAGGTTGCTCAGTCCGAGGCGGTTCATCACACCAAATTTCTGATGAACTGTCGGCCGGCGCATATCAGCATCGATCAGGATCGCTTTTTTCTCGCCCTGGGCCAGGACGACAGCCAGGTTGGCTGAGATGGTGGTTTTGCCCTCCTGGGGCGTGGAGCTGGTGACCAGGATGCGACGCAGGGGTCGATCGACGGAAGAGTAAGCCAGGTTGGTGCGCAGGCTGCGAAAAGCTTCAGCCTCGGGCGAACGCGGCTGGGCCAGGCTGATCGGCTTGCCGGCTGTGATTTGATGGCTGGAAACAACCCCCAGAACGGGTAAATTAAACTTTGTGCGGATATCCTCCGGATTGCGGATGCTGTCATCGAGCATATCAACAGCAAAGACGACGCCCGCCGCCAGCAGGAGCCCAGCCAAGATGGCCAGGAGGGTATTACGAGTGGTCTTGGGACTGACCGGTTCGAGAGGCACGTTGGCCGGCTCTGAAACGAAGACATTCGTGCTGGTCTGGGCTTCGGCCAGGCGAACCTGCTCAAAATTGGTAACCAGGTTCGAATACAGGCGGCGATATTCGGTCAGGCGCGACTCAAACTGCAATCTTTGGGCGGGGTCGCTTTCAGTAGAAATTGCCTGGGTTGTATCATTGACCTGCTTCTCCATTTCCAGCACCTGCTGGGCCAGACCCTTTTGCGTGGCAGCGTAACGCTGCGACTGCAGTTCGCGGATACGGTCGGTGAAGACCACCGCCAGCGTGTTGGCGATGTCAGCAGCCAGGAGTGGGTTGGGATCCTGGACGGTGACCAGCAGGAGTTGGGTGTTGCGCACGATCTCGACCGTGACGAAATCCTTGAGATCGTCACTGGTGGTCTGCAAATTGAGCTTGTCGATGACGCCCTGCAGGACAGGACGATCCAGGAGCATTTCGGCATAGGTGCTGGCCTGGGTCTGGGTACTGACCATCGCGCTGGTTTCCAGAGAACGCATAGCAGGCGGATCGCTGATCAGCAAGCGCGTGGCAGTTTCATATAAGGGGATGGTGTTGATCGAGACGATATAGGCGGCCAGGCCGGCCAGCAGACCCGCCAGGGCGATCAGCCAGGCCCAGGACCAGAGCAGGTAGAAGTACTCCTTGATATCAACCGTGGTCAGGGAATCGTCACTTTGTTCGAATTGGTTCATGGAGTTGTACCTTTGAGGGACGGGGGACGCATCCGCCCCTCCGACACCTCGCTTGAGATGGGACCTACCAAAACTTATAACAGATAAAAGGGCGCGCGCAAATTACAAAACTGTTATGATTTACGCTCGACCTGGGCGACAGGTAGTTCGACTGGCAGCTGGCGGCTTTGCAATAGCTGGATGAGGACGCGCACACGCTGGCTGCCGGTCCGGCAGCTGTCGAAGATGGCTTCCTGCCCGGCGAAAGGACCTTCCATGATGGTGACCGTATCGCCAGGCTTCAGACCATGTAAGGGGTCGGCGCTGACCTGGTTGATCTGGTCGACTTTGCGGCGGATCAAGGCGATCAGGGCATCCGGGACGGAGGCTGGTTCGCGGTCAAAGGAAACCAGGCCGGCGGAGCCGGGCAGCCAGTGTAAAGCCGAAGCGCTGACTTCCTGCAAATCGACATGAATAAAGACGTAGCCCGGGAAGTAAGGCTTGACCTTGCGCGCGCGGGGATTGACAGCTTTCGACGGGATGCTGGGATAGTAGGTTTCAAAGCGGCGGGCGAGCAGCTGGCTCCAGAAGAATTCTTCCTTGTTGGGTTTGCTGCGGATGACGTACCAGGCTAAGGCCATGCTTACATATCCTTTTTGTTTTTTTATTCAACAGAAAAGCTGATCTCGATGACAACATCTTCCGTCAGGGTCGTGTCATAACGCCAGGAACCCTGCTCGGAGGTCAGGCCCGGCGGGCCGCTCAATATTGTCGCCGTGGGCGGCAGGATCAGTCGCAGCTCAAGCGGCACGGCTTTCGTGCCAGCCTGCTTTTGGACGGTTAAACGATAAAGCCACTGCCCGCCAGGCGCCTGTTGAAGAACCGAGACCGGCAGTCCCAAATCAAACCCGGTCTGGACTGTCTGCTGCTGGGGGATGAGCACGAGCGTGCCAAAAACCTGCAGGCCGGGGATGTCCTCATTACCCAGATCGTCGACGCGGGCTGGAATGTCCACTTCTGACATGGTGGCAGCGGCCGGGACAGCGTGCGGCGAGGCGCCAAACAGCTGCGCGCCTGACGGGGTATAAACGCGCAGGTAGCTCCAATAACAGTCATAAAGTGGATAAGCGTCCTCGCGCGGCGGGAAAACCACGCAGGGGACAGTGCCAATGGCTTTATTGGTTTGACTGACAGCCAGGCGGGTAAGCGGCTGGGCAAGGTCGGCCAGGTCGACCTGGTAGGTCAGGGACATCTCCGTCACAGCGCTGGTCTTGGTGTAGCCGACATTCGAATCCACGACCATTAAGTAATCACTATCCATAGGCGGGCGCAAAGCCCCATCCCATTTGCGGCGGGCCAGGAAGGCAGTCAAGTCGGGGTCATCGAACTGCAACAAGATGAAGCGCTGGTCCATCAGCGTGATCAGGGTCCGCGAGAGCGCGCTCAAGCTGTCGCCGCGGGCAGCCAGCATCTTTTCGAGCAGGGGCTCCGCCAGGCGGCCAATGAACTGCTTGCGATCCCACAGGCCGACAAACCCTGGCGGAGGTATCTGCTGCTTGGCAGTGCGCATGTAGCCCAGCACGTTATCAGCGCTGATGTCAGAGGTCATGCCCTGCGTACGGATCGGCCCGAGGGTTTTGAGCAGCTCGACGACCACATTCTGATTGAAGGCAATGACGCCATCGACACTGTGCGCACGGGCATAGGAATATAAATATTCAGCCATCGTGGCGGTAGTCGGAAAATCGGTAAACCAGTTTGAATCGCGAAAGGCCAGGAAGGGCAGGCGCATAAATTCATTCAACTGCCAGGGCGCCCTGGGATAAGGCTTGCTGAAATCATCGACCAGATCACTGGCCTCGACTTTGATATCCCAGATCCCGCCATCTTTGAGGACGACCGAGCCGACGGCGGTGATAAAACCGCCGGTGGGGCGCAGCTCGTCCTCGTTCTGGATGAGGAGCAGGTAGGTCTTCGGCCCGGCTTTGCCGACGCCCAACAGGCTGGGTGCAGCCTTGACCAGCAGCAGGGCGTCTTCCATCTTGAATTTACCCTGGACTGTCTGGATGAGCGGGTCGACCTGCTGTTGGAGCAGGGCGCGCATCTGGTCAGAGAGCAAGTCGTCGTTAATTTGCTGGCGAGCAGCCTGGGCCTGGGCCAGGGCCAACTGGGCGGCCAACAGGCGCGGCTGATCTTGCTGCAGTTGGTTGAGCACGGCAATCACATCCAGCGGCTGATCTTGCTGCAGGACAGTTCCAGCCACCGGAAGCAGAGTCTGCAGGCCTTCATCGGCGGCAATGCCCAAGGAAAGAGCCAGTTCAAGTAATTGAGGCGACTGGGACAGATCACCACCATAGCGAGGCAGCCAAACCAGGCTGGGCGCCAGCCATAAGAAGGGTGCGGCCTGCGTTTGCAGCTTGTTCAGGTCGGCGCGCAGGATGGATACCTGGCTGGCAGCCTGGGCAATTTGTTGCACCTGTGGATTGCTGAGGATAGTCAGATAGGGCTGCAAGGCCAAGACATCCTGGATGACAAGCCGGACTTGCCGGGATAACTGGTAACCCTGCCAGCCCGCCCAGAGCGCGAAGCCAATCAGGAGCAGGGAAAAGGCCAGGCTCAGGCTTTTCCAAATGAGCGTTTTGGAGGGCACCGGACCAGGCTGCTGTCCGCCCCTGAGACCGGCTTCAAGTTTTTCGACCTTCTGGAGGACAAGCGCCAGGAAAATTTCCAGCCCTTTGCGTTTCCACCCGCTGAGGGTGCTGTTGGGCGCAATTTCAAGTTCATTGCCGACCAGGTTGTAGTTGGCGCGCTGTTCAGCGCTGATTTCGGCTTGGGCACCAAAAACATAGAGTAAGATGGCCTGATCGATGCCCAGCCAGGCTTCACGCTGGGATTGGGGAGCCGGAAGACCAAATTCGAGCGGGGCAAAATACTGAGCGGCCAGGAAACCAAAAGCGCCCCAACGCGTATCCAGGCGTTTGCCTCTGCGCGGCGGTTGGGCGGGGAGCATACCTCGAAAAATCTTACAAATGGAATTGACCAGTTTTTCGCCTGGGCTGGCACCGGGCTGGTCGCGGATCAGCAGGCTCGCAGCCCAGGGATGGCTGTCTAATTCCCAGGGTTGGCGTAAATTTTCGAGAAGGGTGATTAACTGCTCGATGCTGGCCTGAAATTCGGGCATTCCTTGTCCACCTTTAGCGGGTCTGGAAGATGATGATCGTAGCGACGAAACCATTTTATTGGAGGAAGCACTCTCAAGGACATCGCATGCTTGCACTGGGCGAGAGAAATTTAAAAATGCGTTTGAGCTGTACCCAATGATTATAACAGCCGATTAAACACCCAGATTGAAAATGCGAACAAAACGCGAACAACAAAAGCGGGGTGAACTGGCTATAATTAGTTTAATCATTATTCGAAAGGTATAGGAGAATTCGTATGAAACGTCCCTTTAAGTTTATTCTGGCTGGTCTGCTCGCCCTTGGACTGGTGCTGGTCGCTACCAATGCCTGGGCTGAAAGCAGGAAAGTTGGCACCCTGGGCGCCATCATCGACAGCGTCCAAAAAGATTTATCCGGGGACAAAACTGTCGATATGGGTGATGGTAGTTTCAAGATGATCACGCTTGAAACAAAAGGCTATTTTGAAGTGGTACGGATCAAAACACCACAAACATTTTTTGGCCCACTGCCGGGTGGACTGGAATTTCTTTCAGACGGTTTCCATTTTTATACGAATGTAGGCAGCACGGCCAAAGTGGAAGTGTGCTTCGCCTATACGCCGTCTGACGCGAATAAGAGAGCAGGGATTTTTGTTTATGGCAGCAACGGGTGGGAGTCGCTGGGTGGGGAAATAAGACCAGGCAACCCCAAGTTAATTTGTGTGTCGACTTCAGCCAACTATGAAGGCTTTGCCCTAGGTGGCAATCCTTAAACAGCTTACGCTGATGAATATGGTTCCAGGGAATAGAGGTTCTATTCCCTGGGTTTATTTAATGCGCCATTTCAAAAACATTTCCGCCCTGCTCCTGGCACTCATCTTGGGGCTGTGTTATGCGCTGACACTTGCACCCCGGCTGAGTTGGGCAAATGGGGGGGCGGATGGTGGCGATTTTATCAGCGCCGCGTTTACCGGTGGAGTGCCGCATCCAACCGGGTATCCGCTCTACTTGTTCGCGGCGCGACTTTTCCAGTTTCTGCCGTTGGGAAGCCTGGCTTTTCGAACAAACTTACTTTCGGCAGCCGGCACGCTATTGGCCGCACTGATCTTGCAAGCCTGGCTGACCAAGCACCTGGCCCAGCAGAAATTTGGCCCATTTTCGGCTGGCATCGGCGGGCTGACCTTTGGGCTGACGCCGCTGGTCTGGAGCCAGGCCGTAATCACGGAAGTCTACGGTCTGCACAGTCTGATGGTGATCGTTTTTTTATGGGGGCTGGATGCGCCCAGGCTGCCGGGGAATGACTGGACACGCGGGCTGCTACTGGGATTAGCGGCCAGCAACCACCTGACCAGCCTGCTCTTGATCCCGCTCCTGGCGCTTGATTTTTCTGGCGAGGCGCTCTGCGCCCAGCCTTCTGCGCTGTTCAAACGATTAGTTGGGGTTTTATGCGGGTTGACACTGTACCTGGATCTGCCGCTACGTGCATTGACAATGCCACCTGTAAACTGGGGCAACCCGGTCAGCCTGTCGGCTTTGTGGTGGCTGGTTAGCGGCAAGCTGTATGGCAGCTATCCTTTCGGGGTGACACTGATGGATGTCTTGTTACGCTTGCGTGGGGTGGCTGGTTTGCTCCTAGACCAATTCAGCCTGGTAGGGGTAGTCCTGGGGCTGTATGGCCTTTTTTCGGGCTTGCCGCGCCGGCTCTTGCTGGCCAGCCTGTGGCTATTCAGCAGTTACAGCCTGTTTGCAATCACCTATGGTTCGTATGATTCACAGGTCTACCTGATCCCGGCCTGCCTGGCTTTTACGATCTGGCTGGCTTATGGCAGCTCGGATTTAATCCAGGCGATTTCAACCCGCCTACCGCGCCTGGCTGTAGGGATGTGCGTACTGCTGCTCCTGGGATTGTTGGCACGCATCCCGAGCACATTCCGACAGGTAGATGCCTCGCAAGACATGCGCGCCGAGGATTTTGGAGCACTTTTCATCGCAAATGCTCCACTCGACGCGCTGGTGATTGCCAACGGCGACGAAGCTGTCTTTGCTTTGTGGTATTTTCACTTTGCGCTGAAACAACGCCCGGATACCGTGATCGTGGCTGAAAACTTGCTGCTGTTTGACTGGTATCTCAATACGCTGACACAAACTTACCCGGGCCTGAACATCCCGCCAAGGCGACCTCTGGAAACTTCTGACTTGCTGTCGGCCAACGCAACGCGCCGAGTCTGTTTTGCCGGCCCGGCCAGCACGTTGTTTTGCCGGAAGGATTAGCGCGTAACTGATAGGGAAAAAGGGATGGGTGGAGGTTTCAAACAGCGCGGGACAAGCGAAGCTTCAGAATAAATCAGCGTTACTCATTGGCCCAGGGTGCTGATTCGTCTTCTTCAGCGACGGCCTCACTCTCGCGCAGAATACGACGGCTGAGTACGAGCATAAAAATCACAAACGCGAGGGTAGCACCCAAGATCAGGTATTCCAAACCCTGTTCGATGCGTTTGATGGCCTCGGTGGCGTAAAAACCGATCAAGACCAGCGCGCCCGTCCAGATGATCTCACCACTAAAAACAGCAGGGAACCAGTTGCGCCAGCGCGCCTTGACCAGACCGGCCGCGATCAAGGACGGGATCATCAGGCTCATGGACAACTTTGCAAAAAACAGTACTTTAACGGCATGCTTGCGCATATTGGTCTGCAAACGCTGCATGTGACCATGGTTGAGCCCCATACGCTGGCCAATTTTGAAAAACCACTCGATTTTCCCCAGGTAACCAAGCAGGTACCAGAGGGTGTCGGCAAGCAAATTGCCACCAGAAGCCGCCAGGAAGACCAGCAGCGGGCGCATGACCCCGGCTGAGGCGGCTGCGGCCCCCAACAGGGTGGCAATGGGGCCTTCGACAGCCACCAGGACAGCCAGGGCCAGGTATGACCAATAACCCCATTCCGGAATCTGGCCACTGATCCAGAGAACTCTCAAATTATTTAGCGGTTCAAGCCAGGCATTCACTCGGAATGGTTTCCTTTTTCCCTTTCCAATAAAAAATGAAAAGGACTATTTTTAGTTTAACAGATTCTGAGGTAGAAAAACGTTAATCTCGACAGTCCTCGACATTTTTCTGACAATACCTCCACATAACCCATTCAATTATTGATCCAGACCCGGCGGACGATAATCGAGCGATTGGTGGCGGAAATAGGTATTGTATAACTCGGCATAGTGACCAGCCTGTTCCAACAGCCCGGCATGGTTGCCCTCTTCAATGATCGCACCTTCGCGCATGACCACAATCCGGTCGGCGGCCTTGACTGTAGACAGGCGGTGCGCGATCAAAATGCTAGTGGAATTCGCCAAAATTAGACTTAATGCCTGTTGTATCTGCCACTCGGTAAACGGGTCGATACTGGCGGTGGCTTCGTCCAGGATAAAAATGGCTGGCTTTTGAACGAGCACACGCATAAGGGCGACAAGCTGGCGCTGGCCCATCGAAAGGCGCGCACCGCGTTCACCGACTTCCGTTTCCAGACCATTCGGCAGAGTCTCCAACCATTCGCCGTCGCCAATCCGGCGAGCCATGGCCTTGATCTCGGCTTCGGTCGCGTTGGGAGCGGCGTACTTGATATTATCAGCGACTGTACCTGAAAACAGGAAAGGCGATTGTGAGACAATGCCCAATTGGCGACGGTACTCCGGCAAATCAAAGGTGCGAATATCCCGACCATCGATCAACAGTTGGCCTTCCTGGAATTCGTAGAAGCGCGCGATCAACCTGGCAATCGAGGATTTGCCCGCACCAGTATGCCCAACCAAAGCCAGGTTCTCGACCGGGCGGATATGCAGGCTGAAATCTCGCAGAATGGGTTCCTGATCGGAATAGCGGAAATTCAAGTGTTCGAACTGGATTTCACCCCTAAGCGCCGGCACAGCCTGCCTAGACAACTGAGCCACGTTTGGATCCGCGTCGATCAACGCGAAAGCGCGTTCCGCCGCCGAAAGCCCGCTCTGGATCTGCGCCCAGAAGGAGGTCAGGTTCAAGATCGGGAACATGAAGTAATCGAGCGAGTTTATAAACAAATACCAGGCACCAACCGTGACAATGCCCAGGGCCGCGCCCCAACCACCCGCATACACCAGTATACCGACAAAAATACCGCTGACGGCATTCAGCACCGGGAAGACCAGCGAGAGCACAAATCCACGTCGCACATTGACAGTGTATGCCTGCTGGTTGGCAGCGTCAAAGCTCTCGAAAATGCTGTGCTCCTGACGGAAGTTCTTGGCAACAGCAATACCGCTGACGGTCTCCTTGATGGTGGCATTCACATCTGCCATAGCCTGCATACCGCGCCGGGTGACGATACGGGCCAGGTTACGGAAGCCCATGGCGATGGCAAAGACAACCGGCATGAAGGTCAGCATAACCAGGAATAAACGCCACTCAACGCGAACGAGAACAAAACCCAGCAGTACGGTCTGGACAACTTGTGAAGCCACATCCGTAACGATGACCACCAATTGCCCAAAATCATTAGTATCGCTGGTGATGCGGCTAACGATCCGGCCAGACGAGAACTGGTCGTAGAATGACAGGTCGTGGTCGGCTGCGGCTGCGAAAGCCTTGGTGCGCAGTCCCAGCACCACCTCACCCACGGCGCGCACTGTCAGGCTGCGTCGCAGCCAGTTCAAGCCCCAGTTCAAAAAGGCAATAACAGTCATGCCGATGCCCACCAGAGCAATAGCCTGCGGTGTGGGCTGACTCTTGAGAAGGTCCATGATGCGACTGACAATGAGCGGCAGGGCCGCACCCAGGGCTGCCATAACGCCTACCAGGCCGACAATAGCGCCTAAGCGGGTTTTCTGGCTTGAGAAATACGCCAGCATCCGGCCGACAAGCTGGCGGTCAGTGTATTGACGGTCGTACTTTTCGTTATTTAGTCCAGCAAAGAAACCCATTGATTGTTATCCATTGTTCAGTAAGACGGGAAGTAGATGGGGGACAGAGGACCAGGGACAGGGGACGGGGAAGGCACCTTATTCGCGAAAAATGCGACCATAAGCTTCAGATGTCTTCATCAACTCAGCATGTGTACCCAGGGCAGCCACTTTGCCCTTGCGGATGACAACGATCAGGTCGGCCCAGCGGATCTGGCTCAAACGGTGGGTAATCAGCAGGGTAGTGCGCCCCCTGGCTGCAGAAGAAATGGCATGTTGGATCTTGTCCTCTGTGGCCGAGTCAATCGCGCTGGTGGAATCATCCAGAATGAGAATACGGGGATCGGTCAGAAAAGCGCGGGCCAGGGCCAGGCGCTGGCGCTGGCCGCCCGAAAGGGTGACACCGCGCTCACCGATCACCGTCTCGTAACCATTCTCAAAAGTCAGGATGAAATCATGCGCCTGGGCAGCTTTGGCGGCCGCTTCAACTACTTCTTGGGTCACACCCGGTTTGCCAAAAGCTATGTTGGCGCTGATGGAACGCGAAAATAAGAAAATGTCCTGTTCAATGATCGCGATTTGAGAGCGCAATGAGGCCATGTTCCAGCCACGCACATCAACACCATCGACCAGGATCTGCCCGGCACTGATATCGTAAGTGCGATTCACCAGCTTGACCAGGGAAGTTTTACCTGCGCCGGTCTGTCCAACAATGGCAACCGTTTGGCCGGGTTTGACCTTGAATGAGATGCCAGCCAAAATTGGTTCTGTCGATCCAGGGTAGGTGAAGGTTACATCCCGGAATTCGATCTCGCCCCGCAGTTCTGCAGTATTTCCTGCGCTGTTTTGATCCAACGTATTCTCACGATTCATTAACTCAAGGATTCGTCGCGCGCTAGACAGACCCATAGATACCTGGGTATAGGCCCAGGTGGAGGTAAATGTAGGGAAATCTAGCATGCGCAGAAGGCCAAAATAACCAATTACCTGGCCGGTGTTGAGCAACCCGTGCCGGAACAAAAACAAAGCATGCGTAAGCCCGGCAGCGATGGCAATACCATACAGCAGGAAGGCCACAAACCTGGCCTCAATATCGCCCTGCTGGATAAAAGCATCCCGGACCCTTTTGGCATTGACGACAAAACGGTCCACTTCGGCATTTTCCTGGGCCGCGCCTTTGACCGTCTCAACGCCATCCAACGACTCGGATAAATGCGAATTCATATCACCAAAGGAAGCGCGCACTTCATCTGAAATGGGCTGCAAGTTCTTAAGATAGCGCGCCAGGGCGATGAAATAGAAGATGGCGAACAGCGCCGGGGTGATCAGCAAGCTGGGATGGTAGGTCGGCGAGGCGACAATCGGCATCACCAGGAAAAAGGCTGATCCGATAACAAGGTTAATCCCCGGACTAAACATCAGGTTGATTTCGCGCACGTCATTCGTGGCGCGCGCCATGGTATCACCGACCGATTGGAGGTTGTGGAAGGTCATGCTTTTGCCAAGCAAAGAAATGTACATCTCGTCGCGAATTTCACGTTCCAGGCGCTGCCCGAGCAGTTCAGCGCCAAAATTACGCCCAAGCTGCAATACTCCGCGCAGAATCTGCGTCCCACCAATAATCAGCGCCAGCGGCAACAGTGCGCTCGTGTCAGGCGTGGTTTTCAGCATGGCATT
>CAZHWV010000088.1:15023-17831 GCA_964536185.1 uncultured Anaerolinea sp.
AAATGCACAGATCATCGCCATCCGCATACAGGTCACGCAACGTAGCTTCATGCAGGTATCCGCAAGAGAGATAAAAGGCGCGTGTCCCAGCATAATGAGCCTTGCCAGAAGTCTCGATGACAAGAATGCGCCCACCCTGTTCGCAGACGACCTGCTCGGCTTTTTCGAGGAGCGCGCGTCCAATTCCCATCTTCTGCACCGCTGGATCGACTACGATCCAGTACAGGTCAAAAACCCGGTCGGTCAGCGCCCGTGGACCGAAACACGTAAAACCAAGCACCTTCTCACCTTCTTTATCCACATAAAAAGTGTACCCGCTGGCTTCCCGGCCAAATTGCAGATGCTGCTGCCAGATATCAGCGACACACTGCACTTCTTCAGCATTAAACATGTTCGTTTTGGCCGTGATCTCGTGGACTTGGCTCCCATCTGAGGGGTCTGCAATAAAAATCATTCTTGCTCCTATTAAAACTCCGTCTCTACGAAAGAGAGTTGAGATCGGGGCGGATGGCTTGCAAAGCTGCAAAAGGCAGCGCCTGGGTCTGGGTGCCCTGCCGGCCAGTATTCCAGGTCATGACCAGTTCAAGCCGGGCACGGGTAATCCCCACATAGAGCAGACGCAAGCGTTCACGCGTGTAATCCAAACGCGCCCGTTCTGTGGCGCGGCCTTCAGGCTGCCAATCATATTCGCTGCTGGAGAGAGCGTTATCCAATTGAGCCAAGGCCTCGGCCTCCAGATTCAACCCGCCACGCACGAACCCTTTTTCAGCCATGTACACATCCCCTGGCTCGCCGGACGGGAAATCATAAGTATTGACAGACACCAGGTAAACCCGATCCCACTCCAGTCCCTTGGCCTTATGCATGGTCAGGACGACCACTTTTCCACGATATCGATCCGGATCAAAACCCGAATCGTCACTGCTAAAGCCTAAAAATCGGCGCTCATTACGGGCGACGACACCCAATTCCGCACTCAGTTCGGGCAAACGCCAATCGGCATGGTCGTTTGCCACCTGCCTCAGTACCAAGGCCAGCTTATGCGCCAATGCGAGGTCGGCTGGTTCGCTAAAAAGATCCTGTGCAAGCGTCAAGATCATTTGGTCGATGGGCAGCGTGATCGTGCCTTGCCAACGGCGGACGATCACGCGGAAATTTTCCAGCTCGGCAATCACCTCCGTCGATTCGGTCCCCAGTAAGCCATTCAGCCAATCCTTATCTGGGTTCGGCGCAAGGTAAGTCTCGACCCGGTCGCATTTATGGATTAATTCACTCAGATGATTGTAGAAACCTTTGAGTGCATCATCTCCACGCCAGGCCCGGCGCCAGACTTCGTAAACTCTGGACAGCTTCGACACAGACGAAGGATCGGACAAATAACTGACCACGTTTCCAAGCGCGCCAGCCGCCGCGCGAGTGGTAGTCGTGCTAGAGAGGTATTCAACATAATCAATTTTGTTTTCCCTGAGCTTGTTGATCAGGTCAACCCCGCGCCGATTAGTCGGCACAAGTACTGCCACGGTCTTATCCTGGTTTTCGGGCAACCACTTCTCAAGCGACTTAACCACAGCCCGCACTTCTTCTTCAGGCGTGAATTTTTTTTCAATCAGGTGGATTCCACCCGGGTTCTCCGGCGGGTTGGGCTGGGGATCATCGCTCTCCGTAGGTCGGATATGAGGTATGGTCAAGGCATCCCGGCACTCTGAGCGTGGATGACCCGAACAGACCCAGTCAATCAATTGATTCGCCAGCGCAATGATTGCCGGCTGTGAACGTCCGGAAACAGGCAGGTCCTTTTGAAAATCCGCCCGGGCAATGAAGTTTAGCAGGTATTCCGGTTTGGCAGTCGTAAATGTTTCAAAGATGGCCTGGTTGGGGTCACCGACCCGCACCCAATTGCCAGAAGATAGTTTGCCCAAGATTTCTTCCTGAAGAGCGCTCGAATCTTGAGCTTCATCCTCCAGGATAAAGGGAAAGCGAGCTCGCAAACGCTCGAGCAACTCAGCCGAGACGCTCAATGCATCTAAAGCCAAACGGATCAGATCGTCAAAGTCAACTGCTCCGCGATAGGTCAAGGCGCGCTGATAGTTGCTGTAAATATCCCAACCCATTTCAGCAAGCAGAAGCGGGGCAGCAGCATCCAGGCGCAAACGCAGGTTCTCCGGGGTCTGGCGGCGATCCTTGGCCGAACGGATAAAAGCCGTCGCCAGACTGTTGACCAGCTCAGGCAGTTTATCACGGCGGATCCAATCGCGTTTCGATTCTTCGAGGTCAGGGTCGAGGAGCGCATCCAGGTCATAGGGATGAGCGGCCAACCAGGCATTGGAGGCTTCCTTACGGATAAAATCAGCCTCGCGGTCATCCACAATTGCAAAACGGTTATCCAACCCCACCAGAGATGGGTTTTCACGCACAATATCATGTGCCAGACCATGCAAGGTGCGTACGCGGTAGCCAATATGCGGGATCAGTCCACGCGAACGGATAAAACCACCAATCCGCGCAGAAAAATTTTCAACAGCCGAGTTAACCAGTGTCACAATCAGTACTTCCTGGTCAACACCCAACGCGCCAGAGGCTATGATCTGGGCCGCCAAAGCGCTGAGAATATGGGTCTTGCCACTACCCGGCACAGCCGAGATACCCAGGGTGCCGCCCTGGTAAAGCAGGATTTCGGCCTGAGAGGCGCGAGGAATAAAGGGAAGGGTCATATTAGTGATATTGCAGAATGATTTCTGATTGATTTTACTTACAGTTTACCCTATTATAACGGTTCAAACTTGGCGCGCACGCCATCATCTTGATTCC
>CAZHWV010000089.1:0-17534 GCA_964536185.1 uncultured Anaerolinea sp.
CAAAGTTTACTCGTTCTCTTCCGTTTCATCTACCCCAAAATTTTGGGAAGATACTATAAATTCAGTTCTTACTTTGCCAGCATAAAGATTTGATCAGGAGTATACTTTTTCCCGTGAATACAAAAATCCTGGTAGTGGATGATGACAACATCATTCTAAACGCCACCAGTCGGATGCTCGAAGCAGCTGGGTACCAGGTATTCATTGCCGCCAATGGACAGGAAGCTCTGGTTCAAGCCTTCGCCAACCGGCCCGATCTGATTCTATTGGATGTCGATATGCCCCCGGGCATCGATGGTTTTGAAGTTTGCAAGCAAATCAAATCTGATCCCCGACAAGTCGATACCTGCATCATCTTCATCTCCGGCGCGCGCGCGGATATCGAAAGCAAGCTTGACGGATTTGGGATCGGCGCGGATGACTACATTGTGCGCCCGGTATCCATGCGCGAATTGCTGGCGCGGGTCCAGGCCATGCTACGCATCTATACGGCCGAGAAAGCCTTAAAAATATCGATTGCGCAGTGGTGCTCGGCCTTTGACGCTGTTCACGAAGCCATTATTTTAACGGACCTGAATTTCACCATTTTGCGCTGCAACCGCTCCGCGGCACAGTTCTTTCTGCCCGCTGCACAGGATATGCTCGGGAAGCAGTGCCAGGCTGTGCTGCTTAATGGACAGGCTGAACTTCAACAGGTGGCCGCCGAATTATTCTCGGCCCATTCCCAGCCTGAATCGCTGGTTTTTTTACGCGAAACGCGCTGGTTGGAAGTCAGCCGGGACCTGGCCCCTGGCCTGAATGGCGATCTGGATGGCTATACTTTCGTAATCGCCGACGTCACCAAGCGTAAGCAAGCCGAGGCCAAATTGCGCGATTACAATCTGCGCCTCGAGAACAGCAACCGCGACCTGACGGATTTCGCGTATATTGCTTCGCACGACCTGCAAGAACCCATCCATAAAGTCCTGGCCTTTAGTGACCTGCTGGATAAAAAATACCAGTCCTTGCTGGACGATTCTGGCCGAGATTATCTGGCGCGCATCCAGGCTGCGGCCCGGCATATGCAAACTCTGATCCATGATTTATTTGCCATCTCGCGCATCAGCACCCAGCCCCAGAATTTTTCCAGCACGGATCTATCAGAAATCGTCGCCCAGGTGATTTCTGATATGGCAATCTTTATTGAAAAAAATGCGGGCCAGGTGCAGGTAGTGCCGCTGCCGACCATCGCCGCCGATTCTACGCAAATGTACCAGTTATTTCAAAACCTGATCGGCAATGCGCTCAAGTTCCACGCCCAGGGACGTCCGCCGCTGATCAAGATTTTCGCACAGGACGCGGCGGATGATTTTTGCAGGATCTCGGTCGCGGATAACGGGATTGGTTTCGATATCCAGGCGCTCGACCGCATTTTCAAACCATTCCAGCGCCTGGTGGATCGCTCCAGTTATGAAGGCTCCGGCATGGGTCTGGCGATTTGCCGTCGAATTGTTGAACGCCATCATGGGTGCATCACTGCCACCAGTATCCCAAATCAAGGTTCAACATTTATAATTAGCCTGCCTTTGCGCCAAACTTTAACGGGCACAAGTGAAAGCGAACCTGGCTAGAAAACCTCGGTCAGCCGGACTCAAATTTATTCAGAAATTTTCGGCACGCTGGGTTTCCTTGGCAGACCAGCATATCTGGCGCCAGGGTGTAGGGCGAAATTTATTTCGCCTTACGGTTGGGTAGCCTCCACGCAAATTCCCAAGGAACCCAAAATTCCAGTTTACTTCGTGAGCGTATGACAAAAAATAACGAAAGGGAATCTGGCCAATGCTAAAAGAAAAGTTTCAGGCGCTTCTGATCGAAGATGACCCGGATCATATTCTGCTGATCAAAAATGAACTCTCCAAAATCAAAAATGCGGATATCTCATTACGCTGCGCGGGCAATGTAACCCTTGGACTGGCTGAGCTGGCCAAGGGAACGTTCGATGTGCTCCTTCTCGATCTCAATCTGCCTGACAGCGCCGGCCTGGACACCCTGATCAGGGTCAGAAAAGTCTTCCCTAATTTACCCATCATCGTTCTGACCAGTTCGGACGATGAATCTTCGGCGCTCGAATCGGTCCATAACGGCGCCCAGGATTATCTGGTCAAAGGCCTGGAGGCGCAGCACTTATTGGGCCGCTCCATTCGCTACGCGATTGAAAGGCAGCGTTTGTTAGTGGAGCTGGATGACATTCGCCAACGTGAACGGGAAGCTCGTGAAATTAATTCAATCGAAGCGCTATCACACTCAGACTCATCCAGCGTCACTGCGGGACTATACGGTCAATTTTCCCTGCGGCAAAGCGCCCCCGCCTTATTTCTTGAAATGGTCTGCCAGTATGAGGCTCTTTTGGACGATGCCCTGGAGCAACATGCCTTCCGCGTCGAAAACAAGGTCTCGCCTGGCCTGCGCGAACTGGCCGAAAGACTGCGTTTTTGTAAAGCCACTGCGCGGGATGTGATCGATATTCATACCACCGCCTTCAAACGCAAAAGCCTTCCGGTGGTAGCGCTTAAGCGCCAGGCTTACCTGGATGAAGGTCGTTTGATGGTGGTCGAACTAATGGGAAATTTATTGATGGGCTATCGTAATTATTATAGTGCCTCACCGTTTGGGAACAAGAATAAGGAAAAATGATATGCCGGATTATATTTTAAAATTATTTATTACAGGTCGAACGCAGCGCTCTGAACACGCCATTGCCAACATGCGCCGTATTTGTGAAGAAGAACTGGGCACAACTTACGAATTATTGGTCATCGATGTTTTGGAACAGCCCGAACTCGCAGAAGCAGATAAGATTTTGGCCACCCCCACCCTGATCCGAATCCTGCCACCTCCGCTGCGCCGCATCATTGGGGATCTTTCAGACACTCAGAAGGTCCTCGTAGGGCTGGACTTACAAGTGAAACGCGAGGGTTCAAATTATGGAAAATAGCCAGGAAATTCACCAAATCGAAAAACTTCCCACCAAGATCGAAGGTTTTGACCTGATCGCCCAGGGTGGGCTTCCAAAGGGGCGCACCACGCTGGTTTCCGGCACCGCGGGCAGCGCAAAGACCGTCTTTGCCTGCCAATTTTTGGCAGAAGGCATCCGCGACAGTCATGAAGGCGGCGTCTTTATCACTTTTGAAGAATCCCCTAACGATATTCGCGAAAATATGCTCAGCCTGGGTTGGAATATCGGCGACTGGGAAGCCAGGGGGCTTTGGCAGTTTGTGGATGCATCTCCACAGCCGGGTGAAAACCATATTGAGGTAGGCGCTTATGACTTGGGAGGTTTGATCGCGCGCATCGAATATGCGATTAAAAAAATCGGCGCCACCCGCGTAGCATTGGATTCGCTGGGTGCCATTTTTACACAATTCTCCGATTCATCCATGGTTCGCGGCGAGCTTTTTCGGATTACTTATGCGCTAAAACATCTGAATGTCACCTCGCTCTTGACCGCCGAGCGCACCTCTGAATTTGGCGAAATTGCCCGTTTTGGGGTAGAAGAATTTGTCACCGATAACGTCATCATCCTGCGCAATGTGCTCGAAGCTGAAAAACGCCGCCGCACCATTGAAATTCTTAAATTTCGCGGCACCACCCACCAGAAAGGTGAATACCCTTTTACGATCGTCCCCGGAAAGGGCATGGTGGTCATCCCCTTATCGGCGATTGAGTTGAAACAAAAATCCTCCAATTTGCGGATTACATCCGGTAATGAAGTCTTGGATAAGATGTGTAATGGCGGGTTTTTCCGCGATTCTGTCATCTTGATTTCAGGCGCAACTGGCACCGGCAAAACCCTGACGGTTACCGGGTTTATGGCCGCGGGAGCTGCCCAGGGTGAAAGATGCCTGCTTTTTGGCTTTGAAGAAAGTCGCGAACAACTTTTTCGCAATGCAACCGGTTGGGGTATCGATTACGAACAAATGGAGCGCGAAGGCCGCTTGATGGTGGTGTGTGAATACCCTGAATCGGCCGGGCTGGAAGACCACCTCATTCGCATGAAAACCATCATCGACCAGTTCAAACCCAATCGCATCGCTATTGACAGTCTCTCCGCGCTTGAACGTGTATCTACCGTCAAAGGCTACCGCGAATTTGTCATCGGGCTGACCTCATTTATCAAGTATAAGGAGGCTGCCGGGATGTTCACCGCCACCACGCCCACCCTGCTGGGCGGCACATCGATCACCGAGGCGCATATCTCCACCATCACAGACTCGATCATCATTATTCGTTATGTCGAAATGTATGGAGAAATGCGCCGTGGTCTGACTGTGCTGAAAATGCGCGGCTCGATGCACGATAAAGATATTCGTGAATTTTATATCGATGGGCAGGGCATGCACATTGGCAAAGCTTTCCGAAACTTGACCGGGATTCTCTCCGGTAATTTCATGCATGTGGCCCCAGACGCCTCGCTTTCTGAAAATGACCGCATCTCCAATTTATTCAAAGAAGAACGAGCCGAGTGATTCCCGCAGACTTATACCCATTAGATATACTATGAACTCTACTCTGGACCAACCCATTCAAATTGTATATGTCGAAGATGATGTTGATAACATTTTTTTGATTCAACAAATGTTAGTTGACACCAGCCCTACAGAATTTCATCTCGAAGGGGTTGGCTGCATGTCGAAAGCGCTCGATCTGCTCTCGACACTGCGCGCGGATGTTGTCCTCCTGGATCTTAACCTCCCGGACAGCCACGGCATCCAGACAGTCGCCTGTATCAAAGCAAACCACCCAGAAATCCCCGTGGTCGTACTTACCAGCCTCTATGACCAGGCTCTTTCTCTGGAGATCGTCCAGGCCGGCGCGCAAGATTACCTTGTAAAAAGCCAGACAAACTCCGATTTACTCTTACGAACCATTCTTTTCGCCATTAATCGGCAGCAGCCCCAGCCGAAATCGGTCGAAAGTGAACCCCAACTTCGCAGCCTGATCTCAAGCATTGCGGACGGGCTGTTGGTCGTCGGGCAGAACGGAATGATCCTGTTCGCCAATCCGGCAGCGGAAGAACTCTTTGGGCGTCCCGCCTGCGAGCTGGTGGAAACTTTGTTTGGATTCCCAATTTTGAATCAGGATACAGCCCCACTGGAAATCGTCCGTGGCCAGGGCCAGAGCATTTCCGGTGAAATGCGCGTTGCAAATATTATTTGGAAAGGTGAACCTTGCTATCTGGTTTCGTTGCGCGACATTTCTGAACGCAAACGCTGGGAAGATGACCTTGTTTTGGCAAAGAAACAGTTGGAACAGCGCTCGGCTCAATTACAGTCTGCCAACCGTTCTCTTCAAAAAGTCATGCGCATGAAAGATGATTTCATGGCCAGCATGAGCCATGAATTGCGCACCCCGTTGACGGGTATTTTGGGACTCTCTGAAGCCATGCAAATGGCGAATTTTGGAAATCTGAGCGATAAGCAGCTCAGCGCGGTCAAAAACATCGAAGTTAGCGGCAGGCATCTGCTCTCGCTGATCAACGATATCCTTGACTACTCCAAGATCCAGGCCGGCATGTTTGAGATGCAATTCGCCTCCGCTTCGCTGGGTGGAATCTGCCAGGCCAGCCTGCAATTAATCAAAAGCCTGTCCAATCAAAAGAATCAAAAAGTAAGTTACAGCATCAATCCCGCAGAGATCATTCTGCGGACAGATTCGCGCCGGCTGAAGCAAATGCTGGTCAACCTGCTGGGCAATGCGGTCAAATTTTCACCCGAAGGCGGCAGCCTGGGCCTGGAAGTGACAGGCCTGGAAAGTACCCACCAGGTTCGCATCACCGTCTGGGACAATGGCATTGGCATCCCTGAGAAAGATTTGCCGCGCCTGTTTCAGCCCTTTGTTCAACTTGACAGCAGCCTGTCGCGCCAGCACGGCGGTACAGGCCTGGGGCTCTCGCTGGTCAAGCGCATGGCAGAAATGCATTCCGGCCAAATCCTGGTCGAGTCACATTTGGGAGAGGGCAGCCGCTTTACAATTCTGCTGCCCTGGGTACAGGACGAAGTTCAACCCCTGCCGGTCACCCGCCGAATGACCGACAGGCTGAAGAGCGCAATCATCGTTCAGATGGACCAGCCCAGGGCTACGCGCCTGGCAGCCTTGTTACAATCCATCGGGATTAAAGATCATCTCATTTCGAGCGCCTTTGATGCGCTTGAATTGGCAACCCAAATCTGGCCGGATATCGTCTTCATCGACGATCAAAACGCGAGTGGCACGGGGACGGCTTTGCTGGCCGAGTTCAAAGCTGACGCGCGCACGCATGACATCCCGATTATTGTCGTGACCCAGGCTGAAAACAGCGCACTGACCCGGCAGTCTGGCGCTGACGGAATTCTTGTCGAACCATTCTCGAAAAATGAGCTCTACGCTGAACTGAAACGATTAGCATTCAGCGCATTGCCCTGACCTGGACAAGGCGGAAAAGAATACCCTTATCTCGAACAGGAAGACATCCGCCAGGTGCTGCAGTACGCCGCCTGGCTGGCCGATGAAAGCATCCAGATCTTGGAGCCGGTGGCTGCATGAAGTTTTTGGCTGATATGGGTATTTCTCCACCAACAATCCGAAGCCTTGGCCAATGGCGCAATCTGCAGCGTCACCGAGCAAAAAGTCCGTATTCGCACTTTGCCGATTTAATTCATTTATGTTGGAAGACCCTATAGCCTGTCTGGCAAGGAAACGCGGATCCACTGGCGTGAACGGGGGCGGTTAGCCGTAAAATTCTTGTTTGCTAAATGCTAAATTCGGAGAGCCTTTTGCTCGAGTCTATCTTGCCGTGATAAAATGAAATTATCAGGAGCGCAAAATGGACAAATTTACTCGTATTACTTTTGACCCGACCATAATGGGCGGCCGGACTTGCATCCGCGGTATGCACATCACCGCGGCGCTGGTCTTAAACCTGATCGCCAATGGCATGACCAGCAAACAAATCCTCAAAGAATACCCGTAAAGTGACTTTTGCGCTACTGCTTTTTTTCGTGCCGGCAGTGTGGTAGGATTGGGGGATTTCAAATCTCAAAGGAAGAGTTCATGATAAAGTTACTGGCCATCGACCTGGATGGCACAATGTATACATCAGACCGTCGCATCACCCCGCGGGTTCGCAATGCGCTATTTTTGGCCGAAGAAAATGGGATCCAACCGGTCATTGTCACTGGCCGCGGGCGGCGTGGCGCCGAAGATGCCCTGGAAAGCCTCAAAATGGATTTCCCCTATATTTGCTCAGCCGGAGCGCTGCTCCGTTCCAGTATCAATGGTGAAACGATCCACGCCTGGACTTTCCACGAGCACGATGAAGTGAAGAACATCATCGATTTTACCCGCCAAAACGGAACCGGCTTGATCGCCGAGCCGCGCGAAGGAGCGGCCTATTGGTTTGGCCCCGATTCAATGAATGCGATCATGGATCCGTTGACCGTCATCGAAGCCAATAAAAACATCCGTTCCTATGAACCAGAAAAAGACTTCGACCAACCCTTGCTCAAAGTAACCATCACGGCTGACCCTGCCCTGCTGGCCCAGGCCGAGAAATTGGTCCGCGCTGAATGTCCGTCCGTCCATCAGGTCTATTCAGGGCTTCATTATATTGACCTGACGGCCGGTGGTGTCGATAAGGGCAGCGCCCTCCAGGCGCTCGCCAGCTATCGCCACCTGGAGGCCAACGAAATTGCCGCAATTGGCGACCAGGCGATTGACCTGCAAATGCTCCAATATGCTGGCTTGCCGATTGCCATGGCAAACGCCGTGCCCATTTTAAAACAGGCGGCCAGGTGGCTGGCGCCATCTAACGACCAGGACGGCGTTGCCTGGGCCATTGACGAGATCTTGAAACAAAATACCAGCGAGTGCGCTGCCTAAACTTGCCTGAGAAGGAAATTGCCATGTTATTCGACCTGCCCCTCGATCAACTAAAAACATATCTCCCCAATCGATCCGAAGCTCCCGATTTCGACCTGTTTTGGAGCCATACCCTGGCGGAAACGCGCAAGTTCCCGCTCGATCCGCGCTTTCTTCCGGTCAAGACCAGTTTGAAACTCGTCGAGGTTTTCGACGTCACCTTCAACGGCTTCGGCGGACAACCGATCAAGGGCTGGTTTATCCTGCCCAAAGGCGTCCAGGCCGCGCTGCCTTGCGTGGTCGAATACATTGGTTACGGCGGCGGGCGCGGTCTGGCCCACGAGTGGCTCGGCTGGGCCAATGCGGGTTACGCTCACCTGGTCATGGACACGCGCGGCCAAGGTTCCGCCTGGCGCACCGGCGACACAGCCGACCCCGAAATGGAAGGCGGCAACCCGCAAATCCCTGGTTTTATGACTCGCGGCATTCTCAAGCCTGAGACCTATTACTACCGCCGCGTTTTCACGGATGCCGTGCGCGCCGTGGAAGCCGCCAGATCTCATCCAATGGTAGATAAGCAGCGGCTGGCAGTCACCGGCGGCAGCCAGGGTGGCGGCATGGCGCTTGCCGCCGCCGGTCTGATCCCCGATTTGACCATTGCCATGCCCGATGTCCCTTTCTTATCTCATTTTCGCCGCGCGGTCGAGATCACTGACGCGGAGCCATATCACGAAATTACCCGCTACTGCAAAACTCATCGCGACCAGATAGAAACCGTGTTTAACACCTTATCCTACTTTGACGGCCTGAACTTCGCCGTCCGCGCCAAAGCTGCCGCCCTTTTTTCAGTGGGGCTCATGGATACAATCTGCCCGCCCTCCACTGTTTTTGCCGCTTTTAATCATTATGCCGGACCAAAAGAGATCCGCGTCTGGCAATTCAATAACCATGAAGGCGGTGAAGCCTACCAGGGAATTGAAAAATACCAATTTGCCAACGAAAGACTTTCATGACGACACACACAAAGAACACGATCTGGCTGCTCACGATTGGGGCCTTTTTTGCCTTTTTTGTCTTCGGCTTTAGTGACAATCTCAAGGGACCTGTTCTACCTGCGCTCTTGCAAGATTTGCAGATTAATTATTCAATGGGCGGGACAATCCTGCTCGGAGCATACATCGGGTTCATGCTGGCCACGATGACAACAGGCTTTCTGGCGGATGTAGTCGGTCAAAAAGCCGTGCTGGTCATCGCAGGCACTTGCCTGGCGATTGGCGTGGGTGGCTTCAGCACCCTGGAAGCCCCTCTCCTGCTGACACTTTCCATGGGCTTGCTTGGTTTTGGTTTGGGATCCCTGGAATTGGGTTGCAACGCGCTCATTGTTAAACTGCATTCCACGGATAAGGGCCGCTACCTCAATCTGATGGCGGTTATGCACGGTATGGGCTCCATGCTGGCGCCGCTGTATGCCGGCTGGCTGCTGGCCGCCAACGTTTCCTGGCGCGCAGTCTATTGCTGGGATTTGATTTTGATCGGTTTACTGGTCGTCTACTTTACCCTGATGCGCTTTCCTCCATTAGATGCAGACAAAAGCGAAAAAATCGACCTCAAGCAGGTCGGAAAAACCGCCTTTACACCCGAAATGTTATTGTATTACACCCTGATCACAGTCTATGTGTCGATTGAATTGGGGATTGCCTCCTGGGTGGTCGAATTTCTACAAAAGGAGCGCGGGTTCAATATCAATCAAAGCACCCAGGCCCTCTCCATTTTTTTCGGGTTGATCATGGTCGGCCGCTTTGTCGGTAGTTTTTTCGTCGAACGTCTTGGCTACCTGAAGTCAATTCTAATCATGGCCCTCGGCGCGAGCGGCTGCGTGGCCCTGGCCATATTTGGCCCGGCGCAGTTCTCCTTCCTGCTGCCCGTCAGCGGATTCTTCCTTTCCGTCATCTTCCCCAACATTACCGCCGCCGTATCCGATGCGCATAAAGAGAATGTCAACACCATTCTCGGAGTGCTCTTCACTTTTGCCGGGTTGGGAGGCGTCCTGGGACCCTGGTTGGTCGGCCTGGCCAGCGATTGGGGCGGGTTAAAATTCGGTTTCAGCCTGAATTTATTTTTTGGGCTGCTCACCGCGACCGTGGCCTTCACCTTGCTCCAATTACGCAAGAAAAAAGCGTTGAATTCGCTGGCCTAATTTAACCAATCTGCTTCCCTGGAACTAATATGCTGCCTACCCGTATCAGCACGCGCGCCGAATATAACGCCGTACGCCAAAGCCATTGGGACGATATTGCCCGGAAAAACACGGCTGAAACCATTTTCAATCGTGAATATCACCATCGACTGGAAGAGTTTTACCGGTTGCTCGTCTCCCCCGGCCTGGCTGTGCTTGAAATTGGCTGCGGACGCGGAGATTTGTTGGCTGCGCTGGCCCCGCTCAAGGGTGTCGGCGTTGATTTTTCCGCGGAAATGGTCGCGCAAGCCCGGCGGCGCCACGCTGCTCACCCGCAACTCACCTTCATCCAGGCCGATGCTCACGATCTGCAGCTTGACCACCAGTTCGATATTATTATCCTATCTGACCTGGTCAATGATGTCTGGGATGTTCAGGCTGTTCTGGAGCAGATCCGCCCGCTGTGCAAGGCTGATACACGCCTGATCCTGAACTTCTACAGCCGTGTGTACCAACCGGCGCTGAATCTGGCCAGCGCGCTTGGCCTGGCCAAGCGTCTGCTCCCGCAAAACTGGCTGACCCCCGAAGATACTGAAAACCTGCTGCACCTGGGCGGGTTTGAAGTCATCCGCCACCAGCGCGAGATTCTCTTCCCGCTGCCCATCCCGATTGTGCGCGATTTATTCAATAAAATTCTGGTCAAGATCTGGCCCTTTAATTCCTTCGCCTGGACAAATGTCCTGATTGCCCGGCTCCAGCCGGTGGCTGAGAGATTAATATCCGGGGAAGCCCAGGGCTTGCCCCCAGAAAAGCCTTCCGTAAGCGTGATCATTCCCGCGCGCAACGAAGCCGGCAATATTGAAGCCGCTTTCCAGCGCATCCCAAAAATGGGCAGCCATACCGAGCTCATCTTTATCGAAGGTCATTCCAAGGATGACACCTTCGCCACCATCCAACAGGCCATTAAAAATCATCCAGAATGGGATGCCTGCCTGTTGCGCCAACCTGGCAAGGGCAAGGCAGACGCCGTGCGCCTGGGATTCGAAAAAGCCAACGGCGATATTTTGATCATCCTGGACGCAGACCTGACGGTGCGCCCGGAAGAATTACCTCGTTTTTATCAAGCCCTGGTCGATGGCAAAGGCGAGTTCATCAATGGAGTGCGCCTGGTCTATCCGATGCAGGAGCAAGCCATGCGCTTCCTGAACCTGCTGGGCAACAAATTTTTCAGCCTGGCCTTCTCATGGCTGCTCGGGCAGCCGATCAAAGATACTTTATGCGGCACAAAAGTGCTGCGCAAACAGCACTATGCGCGCATTGTCGCCAACCGCGCTTACTTTGGCGAGTTCGACCCCTTTGGCGATTATGATCTCATCTTTGGGGCGGCCAAGCAAAACCTGAAAATTGTCGATATGCCCATCCGTTACCAGGACCGTACCTACGGGTCAACCAACATCGATCGTTGGCGCCACGGCTTGCTCCTCTTCCGCATGCTGGCAATTGCCGCGCTCAGATTGAAATTTATTTAAGGAGTGGGCAAAAACCCATCATCACCCGCTATGACAAAAACAATTCGCGTTCTTTCCGTGATTGGCACCCGCCCCGAAGCCGTCAAAATGGCCCCGGTGGTTCAACGCCTGGCCCAGTCGCCCGGCATCCAGGCCCTGACCTGTGTCACCGCCCAGCACCGCGAAATGCTCGACCAGGTTTTAAACCTGTTTGCCATTACGCCGGATGTAGACCTGGATTTGATGAAGCCGGACCAATCCCTGGCGCAGATCACCGCTGCCATTTTCACACATCTCGACCCGGTCTTGAAAGACCTGCAACCGGATTGGATCCTGGCCCAGGGCGATACGACCACCGTGATGGCCACCGCTTTGCTGGCTTACTATAACCAGATCAAATTCGGCCATGTCGAAGCCGGACTGCGCACCGGTGACAAATTCCAACCCTTCCCCGAAGAGATCAACCGCCGGGTGGCGGGTGTGGCCGCCGATCTGCACTTTGCGCCCACAGAATGGTCGAAGCAAAACCTGCTCAAAGAAAATATCCCCGCCAACCAGATCCTTGTCACCGGGAACCCGGTCATCGATGCGCTCAAACAAGTGGCGGATCAAGCCTGCCCCGAGCAGATCAACCGCCTGCTGGAGCCTTTTGGAAAGGCCAAAATAATCCTGGTCACCGCCCATCGCCGCGAAAACTTCGGCCAGCCGCTGGAGAACATCTGCGCTGCGCTCAAAACCCTGGCTGAAACTTATGGCGACAGGCTGCACATTGTCTACCCGGTACATCTCAACCCAAACGTACAAAACACCGTTTACCCCCGGCTGGGACACCTGCCTGCAAATATCAGCCTGCTGGCCCCCCTGGATTACCTGCCGATGGTCCACCTGATGAAGCGCTCCAGCCTGGTATTGACCGACTCGGGCGGCCTGCAGGAGGAAGCCCCCGGATTGGGCGTGCCCGTGTTGGTCATGCGCGCCACCACCGAGCGCCCGGAGGGCGTCGCCGCCGGAACAGTAAAACTGGTTGGCACGGACAGCGCCACGATTGTCAGCGCGGCCCGCGAACTTCTCGATAACCCGCTTGAATATGAAAAAATGTCCCAGGCAGCCAACCCTTATGGCGACGGGCACGCTGCCGAAAGAATTGTCCAGGCCCTTCTGGATAACCAAAGGGGATGGAATAATCCCGGCCCTTGCTTGGGATAGTGTGGCCCAGTGAAAAAGGGAAAGATAACTCAACTTACCATGGATCACAACTACCCGGTCATTCTGCGCGACTCAGCCAGCAGCGCCTGGTTGCATTTCGAGCAACCCCGGCGGATCATCACTGCCGCCAGCTTGGAGCAAGTGCTGCCCGCCCTGCGTGAAATCCAGGCGGCGGTCGATCAACACGGCTGGTTTGCCGCTGGCTTTATCAGCTACGAAGCTTCGCCCGCTTTTGACAGCGCCCTGACCGTCCATCCACCCCAGCCGGATAATTTTCCCCTGGTCTGGTTCGGTCTATATTCCGAGATGCGCAAGACCGTCACGCCTCCGCCCAGGACAGGGAATTACCAGTTGGGAGAATGGATTCCCTCCGTCAGCCGGGAGACCTACAACGCCGCCATTAACCAGGTGAAGGAACATATCGCCCACGGCAAGACCTATCAGGTCAATTACACCTTTCGACTGCGCAATCAGTTCACCGGCAGCGCCTGGTCCCTGTTTGTGGATATGCTCAACGCCCAGGCGCCCGGCTATTCGGCATACCTGGATACCGGCTCGCACATTATCTGCTCGGCTTCCCCTGAACTATTTTTCCGTCTCGAGGGCGACACCATCACCTGCCGCCCAATGAAAGGCACCGTAAAACGCGGTCGCACCCTGGCCGAAGACCAGGATCAGGCCAGCTGGCTGCGGGCTTCCGTCAAAAACCGCGCAGAAAACATCATGATCGTCGACATGATCCGCAACGACCTGGGACGGCTGGCCGAGATTGGCAGCGTGCGCGTACCTGAATTGTTTGTCACCGAACGCTACCCGACCCTGTGGCAGATGACAACGGGTGTCACTGCCGAAATCCGCGCACCCTTTACCGACATCCTGACCGCCTTATTCCCCTGCGCCTCGATCACCGGCGCGCCCAAGGTCAGCACCATGCAGATCATCGCCTCGCTCGAGACAACCCCGCGCCGGGTTTATACTGGCTCAATTGGCTACCTGGCCCCGGGCCGCAAAGCCCAATTCAGCGTGGCGATTCGCAGCCTGCTCCTCGAAAAAGCCAGCGGCCAGGCCGAGTACGGCATTGGCGGGGGCATCGTCTGGGATTCGACCTGTGCGGACGAATACGACGAAGCCCTGCTCAAGGCGCGGGTGCTGACCGAACGCCGCCCGACCTTTTCCCTGCTGGAAACCCTGCGCTGGACAGTGGAAGACGGCTACTTCCTGCTGGCTGAACATTTGCAGCGCCTGGCAGATTCAGCCACCTATTTCGGCTTTCCCTGCGACCAGGCCCAGATCACAACATACCTGGCCGATGCGGCCCGTAGCCTGCCAGCTTCTCCCCAGCGCCTGCGCCTGCTGCTTGACCGGGAGGGCAACCTCAGTCACCAGGTCTGGCCACTCGAACAAGAACCCGGCCAGCCCCCCGTGCGCGTAAGACTCGCCGCCGCGCCGGTCAACACCAGGGATATTTTCCTGTTCCACAAGACCACCTGGCGCGAGGTTTACGAAAAAGCCCGCCAGAGCCAGCCCGATTGCGACGACGTAATCCTATATAATGAGCAGGCTGAACTAACCGAAACAAGCATTGCCAATCTTGTCTGCGAACTGGATGGCGAACTTGTCACCCCACCGGTCAGCTGTGGACTTCTGCCAGGCATCTTCCGCGCTCATTTGCTTGCCACGGGCCAGATCCATGAAAGAGTTGTCAACCTGACCGATTTGCCCCGCTGTGCGCACATTTTCCGGATCAACTCAGTCCGCGGCTGGCAAAGTTTACAAGTTTTGGGGTAATTCACCTCGTTCTTTATAAATTAATCCTTCATCGAAAACTTTTCTCCGCCAAAGGTGCCTGTATGCCCAACCATCTCGCCAACGAAAACTCACCCTATTTGCTGCAACACGCCAACAACCCGGTTGATTGGTACCCCTGGAACCAGGAAGCCCTGGCGCGCGCGCGTCAGGAGAATAAGCTAATTTTCGTCTCGATTGGTTATGCCGCCTGTCATTGGTGCCATGTCATGGAACACGAGTCCTTCGAGGACGAAGCGATCGCCGCTCTGATGAACGAGCGCTTCATCAACATCAAGGTGGATCGTGAAGAACGCCCTGATCTGGACAACATCTATATGACCGCAACCTTAACCATGAACGGTTCCGGCGGCTGGCCCTTGTCCGTGTTTTTAACCCCTGAACTGCAGCCTTTTTATGCCGGCACCTACTTTCCACCCGAACGTCGCCCCGATACGCCCGCCTTCCGGGATGTGCTGATCGGCGTTTCGCAGACCTGGCAGGATCAGCCGGATGAAATCTATCGGGTCGGCGCGCTGATTACCGAGCAACTCCGCCGGACGGGTGAATGGAATGGCAATGCTGCCTGGCCGCTGACGCATGCGGCCCTGGCCAAGGCTGCCGACCTGCTGTGCCAGTCTTACGATTGGAGCTTTGGTGGCTGGGGGGGAGCGCCAAAATTTCCTCAACCCATGGCAATTGATTTTCTCCTGGGTCAAACTGTAGACGACCCGCGCGACCTGTCGCAAGAAGCCCGCCAGAGATACAAAAAAACCGCTTCCCATGCGCTCCACGCCATGGCCCGCGGAGGCATGTTTGATGTGGTTGGCGGTGGTTTCGCGCGTTACAGCGTGGATAATCTCTGGAAAACACCTCACTTTGAAAAAATGCTGTTCGATAATGCCCAGCTCGCCCAGACCTATCTGCACGCTTATTTGATCACGGGCGAAGTCAGGTTTCGTCAAATCTGCGAACAGACCCTGGATTTTTTGCTGCGCGAAATGAGCCACCCGGCGGGTGGTTTTTTCAGCAGCCTGGACGCGGATTCGGAAGGCCAGGAAGGCAAGTTTTATGTCTGGAATTATTCGGAAATCCAGATCATTTTGGGACCTGATTTTGAATTCTTTAAGCAAGCTTACGGCTTGTCGCCTGATCCCGCCCTGGCAAACCAGTTCATTCTCCAGCGCACCCTGGATGATTTGAGCCTGGTGATGCTCTTCAACCTCCAGCCCGGTGAACTGACCGCCAGGCTGTCTGACGCGCATGCCCGCTTGCTGGAGGCCCGCAACCGGCGCATCCGCCCGGCTACGGATGACAAAATAATGACCTTCTGGAATGCCCTGACCCTGGCAGCTTTTGCCGAGGCAGGCCGCTACTTATCCCGGCCGGACTACCTGGATGTGGCGGCGCGTAACGCGCACTTCCTGCTCGATCATCTCCATGTCAACGGGCGTTTGCTGCGCTCCTGGCGAGCCGGAACCGCCCGGCACAACGCCTACCTGGAGGACTACGCCAGCCTGATCCTTGGTCTGCTGGCGTTGTACCAGGCCTTTTTGGAGCCGGAATGGTATTCTATCGCCCTCCAATTAGCCGACGAGATGGTGGCGCACTTTTCTGACCCGCAGGGAGGTTTCTTCGATACCCGCGACGATCACGAGACCTTACTGCTGCGGCCCAAAGATATCCTGGATAACGCCACTCCATCCGGGAATTCCCTGGCGGCCAAAGCCCTGCTGCAAATAGTCGAATTTGGCGACCGCCCCGAGTGGCGGAAATTAGCCGAGGATATGCTGCCGGTCGTTCTCGAAACTGCGCAGCGATACCCGACGGCTCTCGCCAAATGGTTGTCCGTCGCTGATTTTGCCCTCGGGCCAACCCGCCAGGTGGTTGTGATCGGCGACCCTCAACTGCCGGAGACGCAAGCCTTGCTGGCTGTCCTGCGCAAAAAATACCAGCCCCGCCAGGTGACTGCTCTTTCCAATCATCCTCCAGCGCCAGGCTCACCAGCCCTGCTCAAGGACCGGCCTCTGCTCAATGGTTTGCCGACAGCCTATGTATGCCAGGGTTTTACCTGCCAACAACCGGTTAACTCACCCGAAGCGTTAGCCGCTCAGTTGGCGGGCAAAACCAGCGCGGAATAGCAAAAAGCGTTTAACCCAGGCCCAGTTTGCAGGCGCGATCAGAGCCTTGTTTGCGCAGGTCGTGGCCTAATAACACGCGCTCCAGGTTGGCCGGCAAATTGCGCATGCGCTTGCCCGATGCATTGCAGATGGCATTCAAAATAGCCGGAGCGGCGGGAACCATGCCGGGTTCGCCGAGATTTTTGGCGCCGTATGGTCCAAAATCAAAGGGTTTCTCCACAAAACTGCCGACAATATCGGGTACATCCATCGCTGTCGGAATCAGGTATTCGTCAAAATTGGTTGCCTGGATATAACCATTATCATAATCAACGCGTTCCATCAGGGCATAACCCAGGCCCTGGGTAATGCCACCGTACAACTGACCGAGTGCACCCTGCGGGAAGATGACCGTTCCGGTGTTATGCGCAGCCCAGAAACCAGTGACTTCCACTTTGCCAGTTCCATTATCGACGGTCACCTCGGCCACTTGGGCGCCAAAATGATAGGCAAAATAAGGCTTTCCGTGGCCGTCTTCGAACGACCAGTGAATTGGGGGCATTTCCCAGCGGCCGCGCGCCGAAAGGCTCAAGCCCATTTCAAGCGCATGATCCACGACCTGTTCGAAAGTGGCTGGTTCCTCCTTTGGCCCGATATAACTTTCGCCCTGGCGCAAAATTTGGACCTCCTGGCATTGCAAAAGATCCGCGGCAGAATGCATCAAGAGACTATCCAGCCGCATGGCAGTAACCTGGGTGGCATTGCCACCCAACACTGTGGCGCGGGAGGCCACCGTCGGCCCGCTATCCGGGGCAGATTCTGTATCCGGTCGCGGCATCCTGAAGCGATCAGGGTGCAGGCCAA
>CAZHWV010000090.1:0-17466 GCA_964536185.1 uncultured Anaerolinea sp.
TGGCGCACAGCCGCCATCACAGCGGCGTCTTTGGCGCTGACGGTGTAGGCGAAGCGATTGTTGGCAGCTACCTGCGATGTCAGGGTCGTCAGCTGGGCCGCGTCGGGTAAGGGGAAGCTCTGCAGGCCGGCTTTGACCAGTTGGGGATTATACGCGTTGGCTGCGTAGCCGTTCTCGTGAGTCGGCGGGCCGTAGCTGTAATAAAAGGCTGGATTCGGGCCAGTCGGCGACTTTGCATTGACCACATACACCCATTTGCCATCCCCGCTGAAACTCAACGAGGTTGGATACCAGCCGGTTGGCAGGAGGCCAATCACATGGTCCCCGCTATTGGTTCCGCCCAGGGCGACCACGGCAACGGAATTCAGATTGCCAAGCGTCACGTAGAGCCGCTTCTCATCTGGCGAGAGTGTGGCGCTGTTGGGGTTCGCACCGGTATATTTTGCCAGCGAAGGCGGCAGGACGGATGGGTCAGCGAGTACCGGGATGGTTTCGAGAATGGTATTCTTGACCGTGTCGATGACGTCAATCGTATCCGACTGGTCTTCGACGACATACAGGAGAGTCTGGGCTGCGTTCATCGTCATCTTGTTGGGTTGGCCTTTTATCGGGATGCGCGTCGTTACCGCCGGCTTCACGCCCAGAGTCACCACAACGATCTCGCGATCACGAATACTGGAGACATACGCGGTGGCGTTCTCTCCGCTGCCCTTGATCAGCACCCAGAACGGGTAAGCGCCTCCGGGCACACCGACCTGCGCCGGGTCGCTCTTGCCTGGGCGCAGGTCGAGTTCGGTTCCCGTGGACCAGTTCCCCAGGCCCCCGGTGAAGACCGTGATCGAGTCGTTATAGTAATTGGCCACAGCCAATGTCTTGCCATCGCTCGACACAGCCACGCCGGCAGCGCAAGGAGAAACGGCAACGCGCATATTGGGTGGAATCTGCTCGCCGCCGGTCGGCGCTTTCACAACCAGGCCTACGCCCGCGGTATGTCCGAGAAGCAGCTGCGCTTCGTGCTGCCATGCGCCGGTGGTCGCGTCCAGGGTATAGATGTGGACATTGTCGCCGGCGCTCTTCGCCGGGTTGACGTTGTCGGTAATATCAAAAGGAACGTCGCCCACGCCGCTAGAAACGTAGAAAGCCGTGCCGGAAGGGTCGAAGACAATTCCGTTGAAGGTATTGGGGACCTTCAAAACTTGCTTCTTAACCGGTGTGTTCTGCGAAATGTCGTAGACGAAAACATACTCTTGCGAGTCTGGCCAGTTGAAATAAGTACCAAAAGCATCCATGACGCCGTCGGTCCTGAAAACGCGGTTATAACCGCTGGTCAGAACCAGGAGGGTCTTCTTATCCGGGCTGACGACCGTGGTGACGGCTTGCCCGGCCAGCCAGGCTGGATTATCGGGCAGATCGGGATTCAAATTTTCAAACTTGGAGCCCGGGATGGCTAACGGCGAAATCTGCTGGCCCATATTGGGCAGAGATTGTATGTCCGTCCCAGGCGGCGTTGCGAGCGCTGGGCTGGGGACAGACGTATTTGTTGGCGCAACGGGGCCGGAGGTACAGCCGGCCACCAAAACCAGGATAACGACCTTTAAAACGAATTTGAACAGTTTATTTTTCATCATTTTCCTCAATTTCTAACACACACTTTCCATCTTTTCAGGATACTCTGTCCTGGCCGGTGCGTCAGTAAAAAGAATATAAATATTTTCACCCGGTTTGTCCGGTAAATGTGGCACCTATTTCTAATAGCCTGAAATTAATGGTATAACACAGCCTATCTTTCATTTCTAAGGAGAAGAGTATGAAAAATCTATTTATTAAGCTGACAGTTGCCTTGCTGCTGTTGAGCAGCCTGATCAGTGCCTGTGGCGCAGCCCCTGCCGCCACGCAGGCTCCAGAAGCGACTTCCGCCCCGGCGGCAAGCAGCGCCCTGCCGGCCGAAATCACCCTGGGGGCCGTGCATGATCTGAGCGGCGCGACCGCTTTATATGGCACTTCGATTCAAAAAGGGATCGACCTGGCTGTCAAGCAGATCAATACGCAGAAGTTCCTGGGCGCAGGGACGACGCTCAAAGTGGCCTACGAAGACGCTGCGGGCGACCCCAAACAGGCGATTGCCGCATTTGAGAAGCTGACCACCAACAAGGACGTCGTCGCCATCCTTGGTCCGACGCTTTCCAGTGAAGCCAAATCAGCCGACCCGATCGCCCAGGAAGCCAAAGTGCCGGTGATTGCCAGTTCGAACACTGTCGCCGGGATTGTCGAAATTGGGGATTACATCTTTCGCACCAGCCTGCCCGAAGGCGCGGTTATCCCCAACACGATCACGGT
Source organism: uncultured Anaerolinea sp. (assembly GCA_964536185.1). Taxonomy (GTDB): domain Bacteria; phylum Chloroflexota; class Anaerolineae; order Anaerolineales; family Villigracilaceae; genus UBA5195. The sequence continues at coordinate 2,338 of CAZHWV010000090.1, forward strand.
GGTGAGCAAAGCTTTAAATCTCAAAAAAGTTGCCATCATGTATGGCAACGATGATGCATATACCCAGGGCGGCTATGATGTTTTCAAAGCTTCCTTGACCAAGGCTGGAATTGAGATATTGACTGAAGAAACGTTCGCCAAAGGCGACAGCGACTTCTCGGCGCAATTGACCAAGATAAAAACCCTCAACCCCGACGCGATTGTTGTCTCAGCCCTGGCCGAAGAAGCCGCCAATATCATGGTCCAGGCGCGCTCGCTGGGCATCCCCGAAAGCATCCGCTTCCTCGGCGGAAACGGTTTTAACAGCCCCAAACTGGCAGAAATTGCTGGCGCGGCAGCCAATGGCGCAATTTCCGGCTCGGCCTGGAATGTTGCCAGCCTGTATCCGGCCAGTGTGACCTTTGTCGCGGCTTTCAAGGCGGAATATAACGGCGATCCAGATCAATTCGCGGCGCAGGCTTACACTGCCGCCTGGGTTGCCGCCATCGCCATCAAAAATGCCAACAGCGTGGATCACACTGCTGTGCGCGATGCCCTGGCCCAGATCAAGGATTTCGAAAGCCCGCTGGGCAATTACTCCTTCGATGCCAACCGTGACCCCGTCCATGAACCGGTAGTCTTAACCATCCAGGATGGGAAATTCGTCGTTTTCCAGCCGTAATTAAATATCAGGCGTCCCGCCGAAGTTTGTTATCGGCGGGACGCTTTTTTAGGACGCCTTATGTTTTGGCAGCAAGTGATTAACGCAATCTGGTTGGGCGCGGTGTATAGCCTGTTTGCTCTGGGCTACACATTGATTTTTGGTGTTTTGGGAATTCTAAACCTGGCCCACCCTTCATTATATATGTGGGGGGCATTTTTCGGGTTGCTGCTGGTCAATGGGCTGCACTTGCCCATCTGGCTGGCCTTACCGGTTGCGATGATTGGCAGCGGGCTGCTCAGCATCCTGCTCGACAGGGTGGCTTTTAAACCTTTGCGCGCCCGCCATGCGCCGCATCTGGCAACGTTAATTTCCAGCATTGGGGCCTCGATTGTGCTGGTCAATGTGGCTCAGGGAATATTTGGCGCAGAAGTCTCCCGGTTTCCCTTTGACTCATTTCCTGTTTTTGTCTTCAACCTGGGTCCGGTTTCCATTACCCTGCTGCAAATCACCATTTTGGGCATCGCGCTGGTCATCATGCTCCTGCTGCGCTGGCTGCTTTTGGGAACCCGCCTGGGACAGGCCATGCGCGCCGTGGCTTATAACCCGGTCACAGCCGCCAGATTGGGCATTTCGGTCGATCAAGTCATCATGCAGACTTTTTTCATCGCCGGGGCGCTGGCTGGGGCTGCCGGTGTGCTCCTGGGGCTGGCATTTAACTCCGTTTCGCCGTTCATGGGCGGCCCGATGAATCTCAAAGGGCTGACTGTCATTGTCTTGGGCGGGTTGGGCAATATCGAAGGCGCGCTGCTGGGCGGTTTTATCCTGGCCTTCAGCGAAGTTATGAGCGTGGCGTATCTTTCCAGCGATTTGCGCGACGCGGTTTCTTTTGTCTTACTCTTGATTATTTTACTGGCGCGACCGAACGGCTTGCTCGGACATACCAGCGAGAAAAAGGCCTAGCGAATGAATATTTTCGCCGAGTTTTGGTCAAGTTATGGCAGTGTTGTTCAATTTGTGCTGATCAATATGATTTTGGGGATCAGCATCTACTTTACGCTTTACACCGGCTTGCTCTCACTGGCCAATGCCGGGTTTATGGCCGTTGGCGCCTATCTTTCGGCAGTCCTGACGATCCACGCCGGGGCGCCATTTTTAATCAGCCTGCTGGGTGGCGCGCTGGCCGCGGCGCTGATTGGCTTGCTCCTGGGGCTGCCCGTCCTGCGCTTGCGGGATGTCTACCTGGCGATTGCCACCCTCGGCTTCGGCGAAATCATCCGCATCATTGCGGTGAATTTTGACAAATTCAGCGGGCTCAATCTGCTTGGCGGAGCGCAAGGACTGGCGGGTGTGCCCAAACTGACTGCGCCCTGGCAATTGCTGGTCACACTGCTGATTTTGATCGTCATCCTGATCCAGTTACCGCGCTCGCGTACCGGACGGGCGCTGGCAGCCATTCGCCGTGATGAAAGCGTCGCTGCGACGATGGGCATCGATGTCACCCGTTACAAGGTGCTGGCTTTTGTCCTGGGGGCTTTTGTCGCCGGGCTGGCCGGTGGATTTAGCGCCCACCTGACCCGCTTTGTGGGCCCAAACGATTATGGCTTTAACATGGCGGTCAATATTCTGGCCTATGCAGTTTTGGGTGGCACCCTGCATTGGTCAGGAGTACTGGTCGGCGCTGTCATCCTGACCGTTTTGCCCGAAGCGTTACGTTTTATGAAAGAATATCGCGGCGTGGTCAACGGCGCTATTCTTGTGCTGGTCATCCTTTACCTGCCGCATGGCCTGGTCAATCCACGCTGGTTCCGGCGGCTCTTTCAGCGCAAGGAGCAGGTCTGATGCTTGCGCTAAACCAGGTCAGCCGTCGCTTTGGCGGGCTTTCAGCCGTGAATAATGTCTCCTTTAAAATCGAGTCCGGCCAAATCGTCGGGCTGATTGGCCCCAACGGCGCGGGAAAAACCACCCTGCTGAACCTGATCAGCGGGTTGGATCAGGCCACCAGCGGTGACATCCGCCTGAACGGAACGCCCATTCAGCGCCTGCCTCCACAGCGCATCAACCAGTTGGGCATTGCCCGCACCTATCAGAATATCCGTCTGTTTGCCGAGATGTCGGTGCTCGAGAATGTGATCATCGGCATGCACACCCAGGGCCAGGCGGGATTGCTGCAAGCTGCGCTGATGCTGCCATCCTATCGCGCCGAGGAGCGCAGGCTGCGCGAACAGGCCAGCAAGCTGCTCGAACAACTGGAGTTGGCCCAATTCCGCAACAAGGCCGCCGATGGCCTGTCTTATGGTGATCAGCGGCGGGTGGAAATTGCCCGGGCGCTGGCTACACATCCAAAACTCCTGCTGCTGGATGAGCCCACCGCCGGGATGAATGCCATCGAAAGGGCCCATCTGGGTGAATTGATCCTGAGCTTGCGTACAGAAGGGCTGACCGTGCTGGTGATCGAACACGATATGGCCTTTATTGCCCAGGTTTGTGACCATATCGTGGTCTTGAACTTTGGCGAAGTGATTGCAAGCGGCACGATTGACGAAATTAAATCTGACCCGGTGGTGGTCGAGGCTTATCTGGGAGCGGAGGAGAAGGCCCATGCTTAAAGTCAGCGGACTGACCGTCAACTATGGCGCGATCGAAGCTGTCCGCGACCTGTCCTTCGCAGTAAAGCGCGGACAGGTGGTTGCCATCATCGGCGCAAACGGCGCGGGAAAATCGACGACACTGAACACAATTGGCGGGCTGCTGAGACCCTTGCGCGGGAAAATTGAATTCGACGGGCGCGAGATTGGCGGCTTGCGCGCCGATCAGGTGGCGCGGCTCGGGCTGGCCCAGGTCCCCGAGGGGCGCGAAGTGCTGGCCCCGCTCAACGTGGAAGAAAATTTAAGGTTGGGCGCTTATCCGCGCAACGATAAAGTTGAAATCGAAAAAGATTTGCAGCTCATGTACGAGCGTTTTCCGATCCTGGCGCTGCGGCGCAAACAGGCCGCCGGGCTGATGAGCGGCGGCGAGCAGCAAATGCTGGTCGTGGCCCGCGCACTGATGGCGCGTCCGAAATTGCTGACCCTGGATGAACCCAGCATGGGTCTGGCTCCGCTGGTCGTCAATCAGATTTTTGAAATCATCACCGAGATTAAACACCAGGGCGTGACCCTGCTGCTCGTCGAACAAAATGCGCACAAGGCCCTCCAGGTTGCCGATTATGCTTATGTGCTCGAACACGGACAATTGACCCACGCTGGGCCGGCTGCCGAGCTGCGCGATAATTCCCGAATTGTAGCCGCGTACCTGGGCTAATCTTTGGAATGGGTGCAGCCCTGGCTATTCGAGAAGGGAATTAAAAAATCCCCCGCAAACGCGGGGGATTTGGTTTGTGCGGCTCTTATGGGTTACACAGGTCTAACGTCAGCAGCCTGTAAACCTTTGGGACCTTTCTCAATCGTGAATTCGACTTTTTGGCCTTCGTCAAGGGTTTTGAAGCCGCTCGCAGCGATGGCTGAGAAATGAACGAATACATCCGGGCCGCCTTCGCGCTCGATGAAGCCGAAGCCCTTGCTAGCGTTGAACCACTTGACAGTACCAATTACACGGTCACTCATTGCTTTATTCTCCTTACATAAAAACGGAACAGGATATGCTTTGCAGTATTCAAGTGGTCGAAATTAAAGACAGGCTCTGAAAAGCGCCTACACTTACATTTCTTACTACCAGAACATGCATCAATTGCTCTATTACTTTATCAAAATGAAGGCTGAATGTCAACTGTTTTTTCAAACCACCCTGGATTGAGTTTCTTGCCACCCGACGCGGCGCGTGGACAGGAAACAGCGGATGGCAGCCAATAACTGGGCGGTTAATTGTTGAGCGCATTTTCCATAGCCACTTGATGACGATTTGAAAGGTTCTTGTAATATGCGTGTATGAATATCCGGGTATAGTAAATTGTCGAGGACTGGCGCGCAAGGCAGGCAATGGCCTTGCGCACCCCGCGGATCGATAATGCCCAGGCTATGGTAAACTAGCGTAATTAATAATTTTCCTGCTCCATGCAGCCTGATCAGGTGAGATAGCCGCAAACCACCCCCTGGTCCATCTTTCAAGCGGAGAATAAGCCAAATTGAATTTGTATTATGCGTTTGCTCTATTGATCTCCGCTGCCATTTCGGCAATGGTCGCGATGGCTACCTGGAAGCGCCGCGCGGCGCCAGGGGCCATCGGGCTGATGCTCTTCATGTTCGCAGGAGTAATCTGGGCAGCCACGTATGCGCTGCGCTGGATGATGGCAGAGCCTGCCGCCCAGCTTTTTTGGCTGGACGCCACCTATTTTGGGGTGGCATTCTATACGACGTTTTTAATTATCTTTGCCCTGCAATTCACCGGTCGTTCTGCTCTTTTGACTCGCCGCAATCTGGCTTTGCTGACAATTGTCCCGCTGGTCACATTGGTGCTGCTGTGGACTGATAAGTGGCACGGATTGTTTTTTGGTGGGCAGCACAACACCGGCACGATCCTGAGCGGGGGGCCCTGGTTCTGGTTTTTTGTCGCGTATGTGTATTTACAAATTATAATCATCATCGGATTATTTGTTCAGGCTTATTGGCGCGCATCCAGTTTGTACCGTATGCAAACCGGGGCTGTTCTAATCGGATCGTGTTTGCCGGTAGCGGGTAATATTCTCAGCCTGGCGGGCTTCGTTCCTTTCCCCAATCTGGATATCACCCCCTTTATTTTCTCCATTTCCGGGCTGGTCTATGCCTATGGCCTGTTTGGCTTTCGCCTGCTGGATATTGTCCCGGTTGCGCGTCACAAAATGGTCGAAGAAATGCTGGACGGTGTCATCGTCCTGGATGCCAACCAGCGCATTGTCGATATCAACCCGGCGGTACAGGGCTTGATTGGAATTTCATCCAGCGCGATTGGGCAGCCGTCCGGGGCTGTTTTGAATGCGCTCCTGCACCTGGATCAAGCGGGTGATCCAACAGCGGCCAACTTGATCGAGCTGCGGGTTTCAGAAAACCCGCCACGCGATATTGAATTACAGATTTTACCGCTGCTTGATCATCGGCAACGCATGACGGGGCGCCTGCTCATTTTGCACGACATCACCGCGCGCAAACAGGCCGAAGAAGAAAAGTGGAAAGCGGAGGTTTGGCTGAGGACCCTTTCAGCGGCGATCGAGCAGAGTCCGGTCACCACGGTCATCACCGATCTGGTCGGGAATATTGTGTTTGTGAATCCCAGGTTCACGGAAACTACCGGTTATACGGCTCAGGAAGCAATCGGCCAAAATCCGAGGATTTTAAAAACCGACTTAAAGTCGAGTTTGGAGTATAAAGAATTATGGGACACGATACTTTCTGGCCAGAATTGGCAAGGGGTTTTTCAAAACAAGAAGAAAAACGGTGAACTCTATTGGGAGTCGGCGACGATCTCCCCGGTCAAGGATGAGTACGGCGCGATCACAAACTTCCTGGCGGTGAAAGAAGATATCACCGAGCGCAGAGAGGCTGAGGAAGCCCTGCAAAAGAGCGCTGCAGAGTTGGAACTGATCAATCGCCAGCTTGAAATGTCGGTTGGTAACGCCAACGAAATGGCGGCTCAGGCTTTGCTGGCCGCAGAGCTGATTCGTGAGAGTGAGGCGCGCTACCGGGCTGTGTTTGATACTGCCAACGATGCCATCATTGGCACCGATAGCGCTGGAAACATCATGGATTGGAACTTTGGCGCTGAGCGAATATTCGGCTATTCGAAAAGCGAAGCCTGTGGTCAGCCCATCACGCTATTGTTGCCCGCGCGCCACCAGGCAGGCCATTTATCTGGAATGGAGCGCGTACTAACCGGCGGAGAAAAACATGTCATCGACAAAACTGTTGAGATGGAAGGGCGGCGTAAAGATGGCAGTGAATTTCCGCTGGAACTTTCCCTGTCAGAATGGCAGATGGCTGATCAGAAGTTTTTTGCCGCTGTGATCCGCGACATTACCGAGCGCAAGCGCCTCAAGGAAGAATTGCAGCAACAGGCTGCTACGGATGAGCTCACCGGCATTTTCAATCGCCGTTATTTCCAAAAGTTAGCCATCGGCGAACTAAAACGCGCAAATCGCCTCAACCGTTCACTGGCGATTGCGGTGATTGATATTGATCATTTTAAACGCGTCAACGATACGTTTGGACATGCGGCGGGCGATCAGGTGCTGATGGCTTTTACGAAAATCTGCCAGAGGAACATCCGCGAAATCGATATGTTTGCGCGCTTCGGTGGCGATGAGTTCGCGCTGCTTTTGCCGGAAGCGAATTATGAGCAGGCGTATGTTGTGATTGAACGCATCCGCCTGGCTGTGGAGGCGCAGCCGATCGAAATTGACGGCAAATTCGTTTCGATCACGATCAGTGTGGGTATCGCCAATTTATCGGGGGACCAGGAAGCCTTTGATCACCTCCTCAGTCAAGCTGATCAAGCCCTGTATCGCGCCAAAGAAGCTGGCCGTAACCAAATTACCGGTTATGATCCAGGCTGTGGCGCATAAAAACGGAGAACGGTTACAGCACACTCACCCAAAGCCAGGAAGTCAGAAAATGCAAAAAAACTTCAAACCAGCGGCTTGGAAGTCTCGGCTCTTGGGCTCGGTTGCATGCGAATGATTTATGGCGACAGCCTGATTCCAGGTAAACAGAAGATGACTGGTCGCTGAGCGAACAATTGTGTTCCTTTTTGGAAGGATGATCAGTATGTCAACATTAACCAAAGAAATTGAGTGGGGAGAAGAAATTTCACCTGCGCTGGCCGGGATGACCGACCAGGGCGTAAAAAATATCATCAATGTGTTTGCTGCGCAACTGTCAGAAGGCCTGCACCAGGGCGCTCAACTGGTTGTTCTCCGTAATGGTTCTGTCGTTGTTGATCGAGCCGGCGGGTTGGCGAATGTGCGCCGAAAATTGAAGGTGACGCCGAATACCCAGTTTAATTGCTTTTCGATCACCAAACCATTCACCGCCATCTGCATCCATAAACTCATTGAAGAGGGCAAGATCGATCTGGAGGCTCGCATTACTGATTATTGGCCGGAATTTGGGACCAAAGGAAAAGAAACTGCCACGATCAGACATGCTTTACTGCACCAGGCGGGCATCCCCAAGCGAGGGTTAAATTCGCAAGTTCTCCTGTGGGGGAAATGGGAATGGGTTACGCATAATGTTGCCAATCTGCAGGCTGAATTTCCTCCGGGCACTACATCGCGCTATCATTTTGTCAATTTTGGTTTTATCTTAGGCGAAGTGGCCCGAAGGGTGACCGGGAAGTCGATCAAAACCTATCTACAGGAAAATTTCCTGCAAAGCCTGAACCTGAGAAATACAACCCTGGGCTTACCTGCAAGAAATCAAAAAGATGCAGCTTATATATACAGCGGAGACGAGGAACAAAACTCCACAGCGTTCCTGTTTAATTTACCATTTATCAGGTCCGCAGTGGTACCGGCGGCAACGCTCAATTCAACTGCCAGGGAACTGGCTGTATTTTTTCAGATGCTGCTTAATCGGGGCACATACGCTGGCAAGGAATATTTAAAGCCGGATACCGCTGCCAAAGCCGTTTCCTTGGGATATGAAGGCTATGATGAACTTCTCGAGGAAAACATGCGTTGGGGATTTGGTTTTGACCTGGGAGGCCTGATCCAGCCAACCGATCCTCCGCGAGGCGGAATGGGAACGAAAAGTTCGCTGACCACCTTTGGGCATATTGGGCAAAATTGCTGCATCGCGTGGGCAGATTCAAAAGCGGAATTGGTGGTCTGCTTGACCACCAACCGGCTCTTATCTGGTGAAAAGAGCAAAGAGATGTTTAATGGAATATCAAATGCCGTGTGGGATGCGATTGCTTGAAAGATTCGTTACTGCTCAGGCTTTTTGCGAATCTATGCTGATTAGAACGCGGATAAGATCTGATGTGGCGGATTTTCGCTGATTTTTTTGCGGTAATATGCGAACCCTGTCAAGATAATCAGAAAGAAAGACGGAAAGTATAAAAAAATTCCGTGTAAATCCGTCGAATCCGCAAAATCCGCGTTCTATTTCGATAGAAACTTCAAGAGCTGTGTAGCAACCCATTGCTAAAGTAAACCTGTGAAAAGGTTGTGATTGGCAATGTGCGGCTCGATGATCATTGCGACCTTGAGCGACCACTGGACGAAATCTTCCCTGTCGCCGCGCAACGACCACCAACTTGCGTTCAGGCAGGCGTATGCGTAGGTGAAGGCCAGCACGCGCGACAGGTCGAGGCTGAGTGTATCGGCAAGGATCGCCGCATTGGTCAGCAGGCGGGTTTCATTGTGGACGAGCTCGGGAATTTCCGGGTTGCAGAGAGTGTTAGCGCAGTCGTAGGTGCGCTCGCCAACCACCCCTTTCGGGTCGAAGGCCAGCCAGCCACGCGATGAGTGCCGGATGTTGCGGTGATGGATGTCACCGTGCAGCACGCGCACTTCGCGCTGGTCAGCGAGCAAGCGCTGGGCAAGAGCGGCGCTGCGCACATAGATCGACTGGCTGCCGGCCTGCCTGTCCGCTGCGGCTTTGTTGAACAAGCCCCGAAACCAGCGCTCAAGCATGACCAGGCCATCGCGCGGGTCATCCTGAGCGACACTGTGTAGTTGCTGGATCACCTGGGCGATGATTCGCGTGGCGTTTTCGTCCTCGCCACGGTTGACCAGGGTGACGAGTTCATCACCCTCTGCGTATTCTAACAGTTGCGCGCCTTCGTCACAGCGCAGCAGACGCACCGCCCCACAGCCATTAAAATAGCGCAGCGCCAGCGCGCCCCTCTGTTCCTCTGTCTCGGAGGCAGACAACTGCTTGAGGATCACTGTTTCGGTTTCACGCGTAACGGTGTAGATATGACTTGTCATCGTCTGGGTGAGAAGCTGTGGATTTGATAGATTCCACGCGGACAGGTAGTAGTTCAGCGTTTTGCCGTCGCTCATGGTTGCCAAGATCCTATCTAAATGTAAAAATTACTGCTTACGCCCAACATGTTCGCTTCGGGGGATTCGCGCGTGGGTGGGACTTCAGAAGCCTGAAAATTACGATATAATCCGCGATCTATGACAATTATTAATCCCGATTCCGCCGGGAAAGAGCGGACTCAACTGAGTAAGGGTATAGTTCTCGCCATCCGCGAACTGGCCAAGCAGACTGAACCAGGCCCAGAAACCCGGGATATGGCCGCTTTCATTTGCCTGGCCCTGGTTCAGATCTCTACGGGAATTGACGTTTCGGTAGCTGCCTGGGAAAAGCGTGGCTATTGGGTCAAAGCTGACCGTTTTCGCATGGAGTGGCTGTGGGCCGGTCTATACGCCGACAAGATGAAAGCGGCTTTGCTGAGTGATGATTGGGCTGCTGTAGCGCTGAGCATGGCCCAGGTGGCCCAAAAGCTGGCCAAAGTGGAAGTTGCTGCTGGTCACCGGCTGGGCCGGCCCTGGCAGGGCGCCTGGCAGCGCCTGCCGCGCTAGCGAAATGCTGCACTCCTACATTAGAGTCAATTGGTAACCAGGCTGGCGTCCATCCAACAAGAGGTAGGGGGCAGCCCGTTCGGCCAGGATGCCGAGTTTTGTCAGGCTTGAAAGGTCACGCAGTTTGTTCTGGCGACGGGCCAGCAGGATGGCATCTGCACCCTTTGGGCCAATGCCGGGAATGCGCAGCAGGTCGCGCCGCCCGGCTTTATTGATTTCAAGCGGCTTTTCGCGCAGGTTCAGCTGCGCCCAGGCTAATTTGGGGTCGGAAGGCAGGGGCAGGTTGCCCTGGCTGGTGAAGGGCAGCTCCTCCAGGTCAAAACCATAATCGCGCAGCAGGAAGGAAGCCTGGTACAGGCGCTGTTCGCGAAGCGGGTCAACGGCGGGTTTGTTTTCAAAAGGCGTATCCGGGATGGGGTGAAAAGCCGAGAAATAGGCGCGTTTCAGACGCACGTTTTTATGCAGCCAGGCAGTAGTCGTCAGCAGTTCCAGGTCGCTTTCATCGGCGCCGCCGGCAACGAACTGGGTCACGGAGGAGGGCCAACGCCCATTCCAGGACTTGTTCGCGGGGGTATTTTTGCGGATATCTTCGACCCACTGCAGGGGCCGGAGAAGCTCTTCGAGAAATATTTTGTGCGGGGCCAGGCGGGCCAGCCGGGCGGTATTGGGGGCTTCCAGGTTAATCGAAACCCGGTTGGCTAACTGCATGGCGCGTTCCACCTGGGCTTTTTCCGCGCCCGGCATGATCTTCAGGTGGATGTAGCCGCGAAAGCCGAGCTTATGGCGCAGGATGTCGGCTGTATCGAGCAGTTGATCCTGGGTTCGGACGCCTCCACCGGCGACTGCGCTGCTCAAAAAGATGCCTTCGGCTGCTCTTTTGCGGGCCAGTTCAAAAAAGAGATTGGCGAATTCTTCTGGTTTGAAGCTGGCCCGGCGGAAATCGCGTCCGGCGCGGAAGGGGCAGTAGAAACAATCGCGCTCGCAGGCCGAGCTGAGCAAGGTCTTGAGCAGCAGGATTTGCCGCCCGCCAGGCACGTGAGCCGGCTGGACGAGCAGCTCCTGGGTTTGACCGGCAGGCCGTCTCGGGGGAACGCCCCCAGGACAATGATCCTCGGCTGGTTCCAGATCCATCTGGTCAGATAAGAGTTTAAGGCGCAGTAATCCATCCATGCCCTTATTATAGAACAGAATTTCTAAATGTCAACGGTATCCGGCCTGCTGATTACCCACGCCTTGACACTGGTGACCGGCACTTTCGAGTTCACAAATCGTGGTCTTTACTTGTTCAACTGGAAACCTGGCAATCATGGTCTGAACTGTTATTTTCATGTCTTAAATATCGGTTTTGGACTACAATTAACCAACCACTACATCGGTCTGGCGGTCTTCTGTTATCAGGTACAGCTTCGGTGATGTAATTTTGGATAGTATCCATGACCCCAATCATGTTCGGCAGCGCTTATCAAGCCTGGGCGGCTGCGCAATCTGGTTTGCGCACGACGCCTGGGTGTCCTGACTACGCCTCGTAATCTTCGCGGCGCTTTGGGCTTTTTGCTGGCCGGGTTGATTCTTACCGTACTCGCCTCGCTGACCATCCAGGAGAAAACGGGATGCATGAAAATCCAGTAATTCTAGTCATTGACGATGATCCTATCCTGCGAGCTACTACAATGCGCGTACTGGATCAGGCCGGCTATCGCACCAGCCAGGCCGCTGATGGACTGGCTGGCCTGCAAATGGCCCGCGAACAAAAGCCCGTTCTCGTCTTGCTGGATGTCAATCTTCCGGATATCAGCGGGTTTGAGGTTTGCCGTCTGATTAAAGCTGACCCAACGCTGGCGGGCTGCTTCGTGGTTCTCATTTCTGGCGCACGCATCGATCCTGAGAGCCAGGCGGAAGGGCTCGAAGGCGGCGCGGACGGTTATATTGCGCGTCCGATCAGTAATGTTGAGCTGCTCGCGCGCTTGCAAGCCATGCTGCGCATCCAACTAAGCAAGGCTGCCTTGCGCGAAGTACTGGAGAACTCGCTGGATGCCTCCTACAAGCGCAACCTGCTAACCAACGACTATGATTATTTCAGCCCCGTTTTCACCCGCCTTTCCGGCTATACCCTGGACGAAATGAAAACGCTGCCTCTCGAAGCTGCCTTGAGCTTGATGCATCCGGATGATAAACCTGAAGTCGATCGCCTGCTTGCCCTGTCCCTGTCCGCCCCTGCCGGCATTCCCAACCAGGTCGAATACCGCTTTAAGCACAAAGATGGCCAGTATCGCTGGTTTCACGACCAATACGTTGTTCTGCAAGATGAAAAAAATCAGCCCCTGGCCTTGATCGGCAGTGTCAGCGACATCACCGAGCGCAGGCGGGCCGAAGAAGACTTAAAAAAAGCCGAAGAAAAATTCAGGTTGGCGTTCATGACCAGCTCGGATGCTAATGTTTGGAGCACACTGGAAGATGGTCGCATCCTCGAAGTTAACCCGGCCTTTCAGGATATTTTCGGCTATACCCGCGAGGAGACCATTGGTCGCACTTCTATCCAGCTTGGCATCTATGCAGATCCGGACGATCGCGCCAGGATGATTGCCGAGCTCCAGGCCAATGGCCATGTCAAAAACATGGAATTTAAAGGCCGGAAAAAAGATGGGCAGGAAATCACCATCTTGCTGACTATCAACAGGATGCTGATTGACAATCAACAGTATGCTTTGGGGATCATCAGCGAGATCACTGAAAGAAAACGCACAGAAGTGATGTTAAACGCCCGCCTGGCACTGCTGGATTATGCCGCCTCACATTCGTTAGGTGAGCTATTACAAAAAACCCTCGATCAAGCTGGTATTTTTACGAACAGCCCGGTTGGATTTTATCATTTCGTTGAGAGTGATCAAAAAACGCTTTCTCTGCAAGCCTGGTCTACTCGGACAATCCAGGAGTATTGCAAGGCCGAAGGGTATGGCAGCCATTATTCCATTGATCAAGCTGGTGTCTGGGTGGATTGTATTTATGAAAAAAAACCAGTCATTCATAACGATTATGCCAGCTTGCCGCATCGCAAAGGTTTACCTGAAGGCCATGCGCCGGTTATCCGTGAACTGGTCGTGCCCATCATGCGAGAAGAAAAAGTGGTCGCGATTCTAGGAGTAGGCAACAAACCCGTAGACTATAACGAAAGTGACATCGCCGTGGTTAGTTATTTTGCCGATATCGCCTGGGAAGTCGCTGAACGAAAGCAAGCGGAAGAAGACCTGAAAAAGAGTCATGACCTTCTAGAAAATCTTGCCCACCTGGTTCCCGGTGTTATTTACCAGTACCGGTTATATCCGGATGGGCGGTCAGCATTTCCTTATTCTAGCCCGGGCATGAATGACATCTATGAGGTTTCTCCGGAAGATGTGCAGGAAGATGCCACATCTGTGTTTGGGAGGTTGCATCCGGAAGATTACGACCGTGTTGCCAACTCCATCCAGGAATCGGCCCGCACGTTGCAGACTTTTTATTGCGAATTCAGGGTTATTCTTCCTCGGCAAGGTTTGCGCTGGCGCTGGTCGCAGGCGCAGCCGCAACGAACGGCAGACGGCGGCACGCTCTGGCACGGCATCATCTCGGATATCACCGAGCGCAAGCAAGCCGAGTCTGAATTGCAGCAGTACCGTGATCACCTGGAGGACCTGGTTCGCACGCGAACTGCCGAACTCGAGATTGCCAAAGAACACGCCGAGACTGCCAACCGTGCCAAGAGCGATTTCATGGCCGTAATGAGCCACGAGATCCGCACCCCTATGAACGGGGTGATCGGCATGACCGGGCTGCTGCAACAAACCGCCTTGACTGACAAACAGCGCAATTACCTGGCGAAGCTGCAGCTCTCTGGGCTCTCCCTGTTGGGGACGATCAATGAAATTCTGGATTTTTCAAAAATTGAATCTGGCAAGCTCCAGCTTGAAGCCACCACTTTCGATCTGGACGATGTCCTTACCATGCTCTCAAGCAACGTGGCCTACCGCGCCTGGGAAAAACACCTTGAACTGGTCTTCGATACCGCCCCTGGAATTCCGCGCCTGCTGCTGGGCGATCCCACCCGCCTGGGGCAGGTCCTGCTGAACCTGCTGGGCAATGCGATCAAGTTTACCGAAGCGGGAGAAGTTGCCGTACAAATCTTACTGCGAGAACAAACCGCTGAACAAGTAAAGCTTGAATTCTCCGTGCGCGATACCGGCATCGGCATGAGTGATGAAACTCTGGCGCACCTGTTCGAAGCCTTCACCCAGGCCGACAGCTCCACCAGTCGCAATTATGGCGGCAGCGGCCTGGGACTGACCATCAGCCAGCGACTTGTGCAAATGATGGGCGCTGAGATCAGTGTTGAAAGCCAGCCGGGAAAGGGAAGTGTATTCACCTTTGCGCTGGGATTTGGCCGACAGACAATGCCGCTGGCTGACACCCAGGAATTGGACCTGCGGCGGGTATTGGTTGTGGATGACAATCCCGCGGCCATCGCAGCGCTGCAACGCACGCTGTAATTCCATGCCTGCCAGGTGACTGTGGTTAATTCTGCCAGGATCGCCCTGGAAAAGCTGGCGAAACCGCTGCCGCCTTTCGATCTAATTTTTGTGGATTACACCCTGTCCGGAAATTTGAATGGCCTGAAGGCCATCCGGCGCCTCAAAAAGGACGCTCAACTGGCGCACATTCCAGCGGTCCTGACGATCAGCGCCGAAGAGTTTGTGCGTCTGGAAGAGAATGCGGGACTGGATGGCTACCTGATCAAGCCCTTCACGCACACCCAGTTTTTGGACACCCTCCGGCAAGTAACCGGGCAGAACAACCCACAGCTGACCCTGCCAGGGACCAGGCATCTGTCTGCTGATAATCTAAAAAACCTGAGCGGCGGTCATATTCTCCTGGTGGAAGACAACGAAATCAATCAGAACGTGGCAATGGAAATGCTGCAAAACATGGGTTTGCGGGTTTCCCTGGCCAGCAA
>CAZHWV010000091.1:0-17383 GCA_964536185.1 uncultured Anaerolinea sp.
GTCGCACCATCGTGGAGAGTTCCATGCCGGTCAGGGCGGTCATCAGGGATTGGTATTCGAAGATGGCCTGCAGGGTACCCTGCGAAATCTCTGGCTGGTAGGGTGTGTAGGCGGTGTAGAATTCGCCGCGGCGCAGGATATGGTCAACGACGGAGGGGATGTAGTGGTTGTACATGCCGGCGCCCAGGAAGGAGACCAACTGGCGGGTCGATTCGTTGCTCCCGGCCAGGTCGTCAAGCAGGGCGGCGGCTTCCATCTCGGTCAGCGCCGGGGGTAGATCCAGTTCGGGGAAGCGGTACTTTTCAGGAACGGCTTCAAATAGCCCATCCAGGCTTTTGACACCGATCGTTTCCAGCATCGCATCCCGCTCTTTGGGAGAGTGGGGAATATAAGTCATAATAACTCCATTTGGGCGCAGTGCGCCGGTACGAATTCGCCGGGCCCACTGCGTACTTTGATTAGTGTGCGCGTCCTGCGCAGTCTTGCTCATAAGCGCCAGCATCCAGCATCGTGGAGGCATCCGCGCCTTCGACCTGGATCATCCAGCCTGCGCCAAAGGGATCGCTGTTGAGGGTCTCGGGGGCCGAGACCAGCTCGCCGTTGACCGCTACAACCTTGCCGGCGACAGGTGAAAAGATTTCGGCCGCGGCTTTGACCGATTCGACCGAAGCGATTGCTGTCCCGACTTTGATCTGGTCGCCAGCCGAGACCAGGATTTCGACGAAGACGATGTCCGAGAGCTGTCCCTGGGCAAAATCTGTCAGGCCGGCTTTGCCGCTGGCCGGGTCAAACCATTCATCGCTTTTGGTGTATTTCAAATTTGCGGGTGTATTCATCTTTTGCTGCTCCTTATGGATGTGGATGTAAAAGCAAAAAGGGCGCACGAATTTAATCGCGCGCCCTCTGTCCATGACCTGAGAGATTCGCCCGGCTTGCGCAGGGCTTGCCCCGTCGGTGTTCCTTGCAGAACTTTCCAGAGTTTTGCGGAACAGGGTCCTTTTTGCCTGAGAGTTTCATCCGGACGTGCCCGTCGCGGATTTGCACCTTCGGCGCTCGTTTTGGCGCAATCGCGAGCGACTGCATGCCTGGCGAGGCTCTTCCCTGTAACCGTCGAATTGTACTTTTATTCTATGGTTATAGATAGGGGAAGTCAAGGGAATAATGTCAGGTTAATTTCACGATTCCAGGGTTTTGCGCACCCAGTCACCGATCAGCCAGTATTTGAAATCCTGACCTTGCGAGGTCTGCACTGAGCCGATGACGCCGTAGATCAGTGCGCCAAGCGGGATGAGGCCGATCAGGCAGGCAAATGGCATGCACAGCAGGCCGATCAGCACAGCGGAGAGAACGCCACTGACCGCCCAGGCCAATCCGGTCAGCGCCCCGCCACCAACCCACCAGATCAACTGGAAAACGAAAGACTGCATGGCCTGGTAGGCGACATAGCGCGAGCGCTCCTTATAGACCAGGTAAATTACCAGCGCAGCCACCGGACCCAGAAAACCTGTCACCAGGTTTCCCAGTACGCTCAGGTGGGCGATCATGGCCCAGGTGCGTTCATCTGCCTGGGAGAGCGGGCTGGGGGGGATGGAAGTGTAGGGTTCGTTTGTCATTTTTCCTCGAGGTATTTCAGAAAAGCCAGGTTCGTGTGGACAAGAAAACTATACGCCGGTCAAGAGGCTGCGCACCCAGCTGCCCACCCACCAGTATTGGAAATCCTGGCCCTGAGAGGTCTGGACAGCGCCAACGATACCGTAGATGGGCGCTATGGCCATACCGAGCAGCAGCAGCGGCGTCAAGAGGCAGGCGAAGGGGATCAGCACGATGCCGATCAGCAAGGTGCTCAAGAGGCCGACGATGCCCCACATTACGCCTATGCCATACCAAATTGCCAGCTGGAACAAAAAGGACTGCATGGCATGGTAGGCCACATATTTGGAGCGGTTCGCAAACATCAGGTAGATGATCAGGGCAACGACCGGTCCCAAAACACCAGTGAACAGGTTGACCAGTACGCTCAGATGGGCCAGCATAGCCCAGGTACGTTCATCGCCTGTGGAGATGGGCGCGGGGATGGGTGTGGGATTCAGCGTTTCAGTTGTCATTTTTGCCTCGTTATGGCCGATCGTAATTTGTGATTATTGAGAAAATGATCACAAATCTACTTACGCTGGCTTTCCCATAAAGTTGCAATATCCTTGCTCGATAAAAAAAGACCCGCGCAGCAAACGCTGTGCGGGTCTTTTCGCGATTACCTGGCAGGATTATGCCCAGCCCTGACCCTTGCAAAGACTAGTGATGCCTGGAACTTCCACGGTCTTGCCCTGGTAAACCTGATAGGCCAGGTAAAGTTGGTAGAACCAAACCAGGATACCGACGCAAAAGCCGGAGGTAACGATGGTAATGATCCCAAGAATGAGTGCTTGCGCGTTGTTTGCCCGGATGAATGGGCGATTCTTTTTGTCTTCCATCAACATGAGAATGATGGGGACGATTGGCGAAAAGACGTAGGCCAACGCGGCCCACAGTTTATCGTCACTGGTAATTTCCGAATTAAAGTCAGTCATAGTTTAGGTCTCCTATAGAATGGTTTCAATGATTGTACAACGAAATTAGACAAAAATCAACCAATTTTTATCGTGTAAAATAGGTTGATGTCTACTCGTCTTGTTTTCATGGGTTCTCCTGATTTTGCAGTGCCGGCACTGCGCGCGCTCGCGGAGCATTACTCCATTTGTGGGGTGGTTACCCAGCCCGACCGGCCTTCCGGGCGCGGCTTGACGCTCAGCCCGCCGCCGGTCAAATTGGCTGCTCAGCAGTTGGGCTTGCCCGTCATTCAGCCCGAGAAACTGCGCTCGCCTGAGGCTTTTCAGCAGTTGCAGGACTGGGACCCGGATTTAATCGTGGTGGCCG
Source organism: uncultured Anaerolinea sp. (assembly GCA_964536185.1). GTDB lineage: Bacteria > Chloroflexota > Anaerolineae > Anaerolineales > Villigracilaceae > UBA5195. The sequence continues at coordinate 2,914 of CAZHWV010000091.1, forward strand.
CGTTTGGTCAGATTCTACGTCCAAACGTGCTCGAACTGCCCAAATTTGGGTGCATCAACATCCATGCGTCGCTCCTGCCTCGCCACCGCGGGGCAGCCCCTATTCAAGCCGCCATCCTGGCGGGTGACGCCCAGACCGGCATTACGATCATGAAAATGGATGCGGGGCTGGATACTGGCCCGCTGCTTCGCCAGCACGCCATCCCGATCGAAGCCCAGGATACTGGCGGTAGCTTGTTCGGCAAGCTCTCTACACTGGGTGGGGAACTGCTGGTGGAAACGCTCCCGAGCTACCTCGCGGGTGAACTCAGCCCCCAACCCCAGCCTGAAGCCGGCGCCACTTATTTTGGAATGATCAAGAAAGAGCAGGGGTTGCTCGATTTTAATTTGCCCGCTGCCGATTCGGAGCGCAAAATCCGCGCTTTCTCGCCCTGGCCTGGAACAACCTTGTTATGGAATGCTGCGCCGCTCAAGATCCACAAGGCGCATGTAATCAGCGGGAAAGTCGAAGCCGGGAAGCGGGTGGTTGTCGATGGACTCCCAGCTCTCGGAACGATAGATGGCCTGCTTGTCTTTGATGAACTCCAACCGGCTGGCAAGAAACCCATGCCCGGGAAAGCATTTCTCGCTGGAGCGCGGAATTGGTGATAGATAAAGTGAATTTTGTCCATTCGTGATTTAACCTGAGGAGTCAACCATGTCTAAGTATGTTGCAGCTATTGACCAGGGTACTACCAGCACTCGTTTTATAATTTTTGACCATGCTGGTACTATCGTCGCCTCTGACCAGCAGGAACATAAACAGATTTACCCGAAACCAGGCTGGGTGGAGCATGACCCGCTCGAAATTTGGGAGCGCACACAGGAAGTAATGCGCGCCGCATTGACCAGGGCGGGCATTGATTCTTCAGAAGTGGCCGCAGTCGGGATCACCAACCAGCGTGAGACGACGGTCGTCTGGGAAAAAGCCACCGGGAAGCCGGTCTATAATGCCATCGTCTGGCAGGATACGCGCACGGCTGAGATCTGCAATGAATTGGCCAGGACCGGCGGCCAGGATCGCCTGCGCGCCAAAACCGGCCTGCCGCTGGCGACCTATTTTTCTGGCCCAAAGATCAAGTGGATCCTGGATAACATCCCAGCTGCGCGTGAACGGGCTGAAAAGGGCGAGTTGCTTTTTGGCAATATCGATACCTGGATTATTTGGAATCTGACTGGCGCGCATGTCACAGATGTGACCAATGCCAGTCGTACGCTCTTGATGAACCTGGAAAGCCTGGATTGGGATGATGAACTGTTAAGCCTGCTGGACGTGCCGCGCCAGATGCTGCCGCGAATTGCTTCATCCTCTGAAGTCTATGGGCAGGCCAGGGGTGTATTGGGCGGTATCCCGGTGTCGGGCGACCTGGGCGACCAGCACGCCGCGCTCTTTGGGCAGACCTGTTTCCATGCCGGCGAAGCCAAAAATACCTATGGAACCGGTTGTTTCATGCTGATGAATACGGGAGAAAAGCCCGTCGCCTCTCAAAATGGTCTCTTGACCACGCTTGGTTACAAAATTGGCCAGCAGCCGGCGGTTTATGCTTTGGAAGGTTCAATCGCCATTGCCGGAGCCTTGGTGCAGTGGCTGAGAGACAACCTGGGGATGATCGAGAAATCTACGGATGTTGAAAACCTGGCACGGAGCGTGACAGATAGCGCTGGGATCTATTTTGTCCCGGCCTTCAGCGGGCTGTTTGCGCCATACTGGCGCTCGGATGCGCGCGGCGCGATTGTTGGTATGACCCGCTTTGTAAATAAAGGCCATATTGCCCGGGCCACATTGGAAGCCACTGCCTACCAGACTCTTGAAGTCTTGGAAGCCATGGAAAAGGATTCGGGTGTGCGTCTCAAGGCGCTCAAGGTGGATGGCGGTATGGTTTTTAATGACCTGCTGATGCAATTCCAGGCAGATCTGGTCAATGTGCCCGTAATTCGCCCAAAGGTAGCTGAAACCACGGCCTTGGGCGCGGCTTATGCTGCCGGGCTGGCGGTCGGTTTCTGGCAGAATTTTGACGAGCTGCGGGCTAACTGGGGCAAAGGCAAGGAATGGCAGCCTCAGATGGACGCCGCGAAACGCGAGGAATTATACGTTGGCTGGAAAAAAGCCGTCACGCGCACATTCGATTGGGTCTAATTCCCCCGGCCCCGGTCTATGATCTTCTTGCCATACTTTGCCTGCAAATCATCGAGCGCCTCCTGCAGTTTGCGAGCTTTTTCGCTTTTTTGCCCCCACAGCTCCATCTGGCGCGCGGGGACGCCCAGGTTGCTGACACCCACGCCGATCAGACGCACCGCCTGGCCTTTTTCGCGGACCTTGTGTAACAGCGCGCGCGCGGCTTGAAAAATTTCTTCATCCAGGTTGGTTGCCACGGGCAGGCTGCTCTGACGGGTGAGCGTGGTGAAATCGGGCCAGCGCAGTTTGAGTTTGACGGTAGTCCCCGCCAGGCGCTCCTGGCGCAGGTTCTTGCCCACCTGCGCAGCGAGTGTCTTGAGCATGTTTTCAAGTTCTCTGTCGTCACTGATGTCACGCGCGAAGGTGTTTTCCTGGCTGATGGATTTGGTGACGTGTTCGCTGACGACTGGGCGCTCATCCTGCCCCAGTGCGTGGCGGGCCAACATTCTGCCGTTCTCCCCAAACATAGCCGCCAGGTTGGCTTCACCCAGGGCGGCCAATTCTCCGATGCGCTGAACCCCCAGCTCTGCCAGGCGCTTTTCAGTTTTCGGGCCTACGCCCCACAACATTGAAACCGGCAGGTTGGAGAGGAATTCTGCTTCAGTTCCGGTTGGTACGAGGGTGAGCGCATAAGGATAATCCGGCAGTTTTCCTGGAGCTGTGCCGCGGGCAGCTTTTTTACCTGTTTCGGTAGCGATCTTGGCGACCAGCTTGTTGGAGGCTATGCCCACTGAACAGGGTAAACCCAGCTCGTCCAGGATCTGTTTTTGCAGTTTACGGGCTGTCTCGATGACTGGTTCGCGCAAGTCGCTGAGTTCGATGAAGGCCTCGTCGATGGATATTTGTTCGACCAGCGGCGCCAGGTTGTTGAGCCGATCCATCACCTTGCGCGACAGCTCCTCATATAATTCCCGGCTGGGTGGGACGACGACCAGAGATGGGCACAGCCTGAGAGCCTGGCTCATCGGCATGGCCGAGTGCACGCCCAAAGCCCGCGCGGCGTATGAGCAAGAGGCTACCACCCCGCGCTGATCAGGTCGTCCGCCAACTGCGAAAGCCAGGCCGCGCAAGTCGGGCTTGCGCAGTTCTTCGACAGCGCAGAAAAAAGCATCCAGATCAAGATGCAAAATGGTACGAGGCATAAGTCCGGCCACGCCGGATTACTGAACCTGGCTGAAGATCAACAAAATTCCTCCCAGGCGCAGCGTGTCACCAGGATTAAGCTGCACTTGCTGATTATTTATCAACTTGCCGTTGATATAAGTGCCGAATTCACCTCCCAGATCCACCAGGGTGTAACCATATTCGTCACCAAGAATCTCAGCCTGGATTGGGGAGATTTTCGGGTCGTTCAGGCAGACTTCGTTTTTCGGGTCGCTGCCGATGCGGCAGGGGAAATGCTCCACACGCAGGATTGTTCCGGCCTGGGGACCCCGTTTGAAGATCAGCACGGGGGTTGGCGGGAGCGGTGCAGGCGTGTCTTCGGTTGGACGTTGCTGGCGGGCGATAGATATAAATGTCATCGCCAGCCTGACGAATAGAAACAGGCCCAAGAGAATTTCCAGCCAGACAAGCAGCCAGCTAAACAGAAGGCCAGATGTGGATGTACGCGTTGGGGTTGGTTTGATCTCGGGAGTGGCTGGCGCTGTGCTCTGTGGCAGGCTGGTCAGAAGGGTCTCAGGTGTTCGGGTGGGTTGGGGTGCTGCGGCTTCAGCCCCGCCCAGGTTCAAAACCAGGCTGCTGATCCCAGGACTGATCCCCGGCAGGGGAACGGTTTTGCCAGAGCTATCCGCCACAGACAGGCTGGCTTTTTCCAACTTGAGGCTGGTTTGGCAGCTTGACAGGCTCTTGAATTTTACTTCGACCAGGGCGCCTTTGGCGCTGAGTGGCGTGGAACTGGTAAAGACGGCCTTCACCAGACCCGCGGTTTGTGGCAAGGGCTGGTAGATTAGCCCAGGAAGCAGGCTGCTCGGGACTGTGGGTTGCAGGCAGGCGGAATTGTAGCCCAATTGAAAAGAGAAACCCTGGATGGGTGTGACTGTGTTAGCTTTCAGGGTGACCGTAATGGTTTCCCCGGCGTTGTAGGATTCTTTACTGCTCTCCAGCCAGATGGTTTCAGCTGCCTGGGCGCTGACCCGCAGAATGGGGCTAAAGAAAATTGTGAGGGCAAGTGCGAGAGCTGACAGGTACTTCAATGAAAGACTCCAGGGATACAGCTATAAGCATAAAGCTGCCCGAACCAGGGTTGAGCGTGACTGGTTTCAATTATCGAATTCACGCTGAACATACTCTTATTGTATGGACAATATTTTATTTGAACGTTGCGACTGGATTGCTTCTCTATTACAAAACACTTACAAGTAGAACGAAAAACTGGCCTTTTTGGCCGGGGCGTTCTTTAACCAACTTTACGAATCTGCAATCGTTTTGTGATTTTTGTATATGGGAAAAGCAGTATATAATGGGTTGGGTGTTTCAGTATATAAAACTTGCATAGTATATCGGAATTTTTTGAGTTCAATTACATTTAGTGTTCGGTTTGAATAGTTTTGAATTTTTCGCATAGGAGACTGAGAATGACACATCGAATGAAAAAATGGAATATCCTGGTGGCTGCTTCTTTAATTGTGGCCTTCCTGTTTGGGTTTGTGCCTGCGCCCCAGCCGGTTAGAGCAGCCACCTGTGACTATATCCTATTTGTTGCCGACGTAACCGTCCCGGATGGAACAAGTTTCACCTCCGGGGCTAACTTCAACAAGACCTGGCGGCTCAAGAACATTGGTAGCTGTACCTGGACGACCGGCTATAGCCTGGTTTTTGTGGACGGCACGCAGATGGGTCCGACTACCTCGGTCAACCTGCCCTCCAACGTGGCCCCGGGAGCTACGATCGATTTGACTGTTCCCATGACGGCTCCTACTGCGACCGGCACTTACCGGGGTAACTGGCAGTTAAAGAATGCCAGTGGCGTCAGGTTTGGCATTGGTTATTCTGCCAATATTTCTTTCTGGGTCGAGATCAAAGTGACCGGTGGCACTGGTGGCGTCGTTACCTCAACACCTGCGCCTCCCACCGCTGTGCCTCCCACAAATCCCCCCACCAGTACCTGCGACCGGGCGACTTTTATCGATGATGTAAATGTGCCGGATGGGACGGTATTTGCGCCGAGCACGGCTTTTACCAAGACCTGGCGTATCAAGAATACCGGAAGCTGTACCTGGACGACGAACTACAGCCTGATCTTTGTTATTGGCGATAAACTTGGCGGCCCGGATTCAGTCAGCCTGAATTCGACGGTCGGTCCCAACACTTCCATCGATATTTCCTTCGATCTGGTTGCGCCGGCTGCGGCTGGCGCCTATCGGGGCTATTGGCAGTTGAAAAACGATAAAGGTGAAAAATTAGGCATCGGGCCATCGGGTGTCAAGCCCTGGTGGGTCGATATTGTCGTCAGTACCAGCCCTGGTGCGACCTCGACCCCCGGAGTGACAGTCGGAACTGCCACACGGACTCCGGTTGTCACTCCGGGGGCGACCAATGCGACCCCGACCAAAACCTTGGTATTTACCAAGACTCCGACGCCCACACCGGGTATCGTCTATAACTTCGATTTTGACACCAACCTGAACCTCTCTACCTGGTGGAACAGCGCCAGCGACCCGCTCTACTCTCGGCAGCCCGATGATCAGACCTGGGATGACAAGGGTTTTGTTGTCCAGACCTTCGGCACGATTTTCCTTCCAGATGGCGAAGATGTTACCGATCCCTTGCTGACTGTCCCGCAAAATTATGGCTATATCCGGGGTATCTACAACCCCATTCGCATTCAAGCAAAAGAATTCTTCCTGGCTACCATTGGTTGTGATCCTGAAGCCCCGCTTTGTGATGCGAAATACCGGATTGGATATCAATATTACTCAAGCGGCATGCTCATAACGGGTGACCTTTACCCGGAGACGCATATTTTTACGGCCAGTTCCAATGTGTATGATCGTTACAGAAAAATCAGCCTGGATTTGTCTTTCCTGTCTGGTAAAGATGTCCAATTCATTTTTTACATTGATGCGAATGGCTCTTCCGTCGACGACCGCGTTTTGTGGGGTAACCCACGCCTGGTGAATATCACCGACCCCACGCCGCTTCCTACCAATACGCCGACGGCTGGCCCAACCAGAACATATACACCCACCTCTACCAGGACGCCTACATCAACGTCTACCCCAACGCCTACCGCAACGTCCATCGCCTATCCGTAAGGTCATGAGAAAATATGCCTATGTTTAGGCCGGGTAATTTTCCCGGCCTGAACATAGCAGGAAATATTTTCTCCCAGCGCAGCATGAACCCATTTTTGTATAAATGCAAGCGGGATGCGCAAGCTAGTTCTGACCAGGGTGCAGATGTGATATTTTGGCGAAATGAAAATACCTGTTCGTGGCAGCATATTTGTGGAGATTTTTCCGCCTAAGCTTATATCCTGGATAGCTTTTGTATCTTTGCAGAGGAGAATGAGAATGACACAACGATTGAAAAATTGGAATATCCTGGTAACTGCTGCTTTACTCGTGGCCTTTCTGTTTGGGTTTGTACCAGCGCCCCAGCCGGCCAAAGCTGCTGGGTGTGACTATATCCTGTTTATTGCCGATGTTTCCATTCCGGATGGCACAAGCTTCGTCTCCGGGGCCAACTTCACCAAGACCTGGCGGCTGAAGAACATCGGTAGCTGCACCTGGACAACCGGCTATAGCCTGGTCTATGTGGACGGTACGCAGATGGGCCCGACCACTTCGGTCTACCTGCCCACAAACGTGGCGCCGGGCGGGCAGATTGATCTTTCTGTGCCCATGACAGCGCCCACCCCGGTCGGCACTTACCGCAGTAACTGGCAGCTAAAGAATGCCAATGGCGTCAGATTTGGCATTGGTTATTCGGCCAATATGTCTTTCTGGGCGGAGATCAGGGTCATCGGTGGCACCGGTGGTAGCATTCCAACCCCCGTATACCCCCCGGGTGTGTTGTCTCCGACGCCTCCCACCAGTACCTGTGATCGCGTCACTTTCATTGACGATGTCACCGTGCCGGATGGAACTGTCTTTGCGCCTAACACGCGTTTCACCAAGACCTGGCGGATCAAGAATACCGGTACCTGTACCTGGACGACGAATCACAGGCTGGTCTTTGTGATTGGCGATAAGCTCGGCGGCCCAGATTCGATGAGTATGGTCTCGACGGTCGGCCCCAATACATCCATAGATATCTCCTTTGACCTGGTTGCGCCGGCTGTGGCTGGCGCTTATCGCGGCTATTGGCAGTTGCTAAACGAAAAAGGTGAAAAATTAGGCATCGGTCCTTTGGGTGACAAGCCCTGGTGGGTCGATATTGTCGTCAGCGGCAGCGCGCCCGGCTCGACCTCGACTCCGACCAGGACTCCGGGGGGAATCTATGCGACCCCGACCAAGACTCCGGTAAACACCCGGACGCCGACGCCCACACCGGGAGTGGTCTATAACTTCGACTTTGACACCAACCTGAACCTCTCTAACTGGTGGAACAGCGCCGGCGACCCGCTTTACTCCCGGCAGCCCGATGATCAGACCTGGGATGAAAAAGGTTTTGTCGTCCAGACGTATGGGTCATCTTTCTTTTCAGATGGGCAATCTGTTACCAATCCCTTGCTGACTGTCCCGCAAAATTATGGCCTTATCCGGGGTATCTACAACCCAATTCGTATTCAGGCAAAAATGTTCTTCCTGGCTACGGTTGGCTGTGATCCTAACGCCCCGCTTTGCGATGCGAAGTATCAGGTTGGATATCAATATTACGACTCAAATGGCGTACTTGTGCCGGGTGTAATTAAAGCGTTGGCGCGCACTTATACGGCCAGCCCGAACATGAATGAGCGCTACACCTCGATTAGCTATGAACTACCCTCTGTCCTGGTTGGGAAGGATGTCCAATTTATTTTCGAGATCAGTGCGAATGGTTCTTCAGTGGATGACCGCGTTTTGTGGGGAAACCCGCGCCTGGTAAACATTCCTGGCCCTGTTGGACCGGGAATTACCCCGACGCCCGCAGTGACCCCCCAGCCTATTGATTCCCGCAGCCTGGTGTTTGACTTTGGAACGTATACATCTGGCGTTATCTGGACGAATGGTTCGGGTGCGACTCTGCCCTTCCCCGGCTACACGGATGATACCAGGGGCTTTGTTCAAGGATTCGGCAGTATCCCGATGGAGGATGGTTTTACCTATGACCGGCCATCTCTGTTGATGGTTCCAGAGCAAATTGGAAATGGTAGTATTCAGGGTGTATTCCCGGCTATTCCTATCGAGGACGGTGATCATTTGGTCGGCGCTATCGGCTGTAAGGCTGGTTATACTGGTTGCTCTGTCAGATACTATGTGGATTACCAGATTGGTTCCAATACTCCAGTCCGTATGCTGGATTTGGGCGAAAACCTGGACGGCATGACCAAGCGTGTCGACATCAACCTGGACGGCTTTAATGAGCTTGCAGGTAGAAATGTCAAATTCATTTTCATTGTTAGCGCGAACGGCACCCCACTCAATGATTACGCTGTCTGGATTTCCCCGCGCCTGGTGAACCCCGTTTCCAGATCGATTGCTACCAGAACGCCTACCCCCACGCCTATCGTCGCCTATCCATAGAGGTCCTGAGAAAACGTTACCATGCTCAGACCGGGTAAACTACCCGGCCTGAGCATGGTTGGGCATGTAAAAGAATAATTTTGCCCAAGCGACTGAGGCGCGCATAGATAGATTTGGATCTAATAAACCGTGGGGTTGGCTTTTTTGCCGACCCCACGGTTGGCTTAATTTCGTATCTGGTTGATTTCGTATCTTCCCAAATAAGGGAAAGCTGTGTAAACTACTGAGTGCATCTGGATTTATGACTCGCCCTGACAGCAAAAGACTTGTTTGTTGGCCTTGCCAGCGGGATACGAAGGCCGATAACATCCTGGCCAGGCATCAGCTTCGATTATTTAGCATAATGAAATTGTTTATCTTGGCAGCAACACTGTAGAATTCACCGCCATCCGATTATTTTTATCTCGGTTCGTTTTTGGTTCATTGTTGAGGAGAATGAAAATGAAACAGCCCTCGAAAAAAAGAAATACCCTGGTAACTGCTTTTTTGCTGGTGGCTTTCCTGTTTGGGTTTGCGTCTGCACCCCAGCCAGTTTTGGCTGCGGCTTGTGATCAGGCCTTGTTTATTGCCGACGTTACCATTCCGGACGGAACAAATTTTGGCCCTGGAACCAGCTTCAACAAGACCTGGCGACTGCAGAATATCGGTTCCTGCACTTGGTCGACCGGCTACAGCCTGGTTTTTGTGAATGGCTCACAAATGGGTCCGACTACCTCGGTCAACCTGCCCACCAATGTGGTTCCAGGTGCTACTGTTGATCTGACCGTCCCTTTGACGGCTCCCAACACCGTTGGAATCCACCGCGCCAACTGGCAATTACGGAATGCCGCTGGAACCCTGTTTGGCATCGGCGCTTATGCTAACCTACCCTTCTGGGCCGAGATCACGGTGGTCTCGGGGAGTAACACGGCAACTCCCTTGCCCCCGGCGACCCCTATCCCATCCGCTACTTTCAACCCGGGCCGGAGCGCTTGTGATCGCGCCAGCTTCATTGGCGATGTAAATGTGCCGGATGGCACTGTTTTTGCAGCCAACACGCCTTTTACCAAGACCTGGAGCATCAAGAATATCGGAACCTGTACCTGGACAACCGGCTATCAACTGGTTTATATCAGCGGTGACAAGCTCGGTGGTCCGGATACTGTGAATATTACATCCACGGTTGGCCCCAACACAACTTACAATATTTCCGTCAACCTGGTTTCGCCGGCAACTGCTGGCTCTTATCGTGGATACTGGCAGTTAAAGAACACGAATAACCAGATTTTCGGGATCAGTTCCACTGCCGACAAACCCTGGTGGGTGGATATCGTTGTCAATATCAGCGCGCCGGGTTCGACTTCCATTCCCACCTCCACCCCGTCAGCTGGCCCGACTTTTACACCGACCAAAACCGCGACAGTTGGCCCGGCGGCAGCCACGCCGACCAGGACTACTACCCCGGCGCCTTTGCCGAGCGGCGTGGTCTATGATTTTAGCGCCAATGCCGGCGCGGCAACCTGGACGACCGGCGCGGGCCCGCTGACTTTTGATGGTCCTGATCCGAGTGCCAATGGTGTTGCGCGCAGGCTGACCAACGTGAAGATGGAAGATGGCAGCACGATTGCCCTGCCGTCTTTGCTGATGATCCCGAACGATGCGACCACTAGCTATATCACCGGCATCTTCCCGGCGTTTACCGTGCGAAGCGGTGACCACTTCAACGCATTGGTTGGCTGTCAGCATGCGGCTAATGCCTGCTATGTGAAATTCTGGCTGGATTACCAGATCGGCAGCGCGCCGCTCGTCAACCTGATTAACTGGACCGAAAAGACTGACGGCGCTATCCGTGAAGCCGACATTGATCTGTACGCGCTGGATGGTAAGAGTGTCACGTTTATTCTCACCGTTGGAGCCTTTAATGGAACCACCGGCTCGCAAGATCGAGCGGTGTGGGTTGCACCGCGCATAACGCGCTAGCCCTCGAATGTTTCCTGGCTGGAGCCAGTGGGACTGTCCGACCACGTCTGGTTTCGTATTAACAAAAAGGGAGTTGGCTAAAACCAACTCCCTTTTTTGATCAAAATAATCCCACAGGCGGGGTTTAGGTTTTGTCGTTATGCCCTTTGGTGGCCAGTTTGATCGGGGTTCCCAGAAAACCATACTCCTTGCGGATGCAGTTCTCCAGATAGCGCATATAGCTGAAATGCATCAGCTTGGGATTGTTGACGAACAAAACAAAAGTCGGCGGGTCTGAGCGCACCTGCGTGCCGTAATAGATTTTAAGTTGCACACCGGCATGCGCATGCGGGGGTTGATAATCCATCGCTTTCTGCAGGATGTCATTGATCTTGGAGGTCGATAGGCGCGCCAGGCGTTCCTCCTGCACTTGCAGGGCCAGGGGCATGACCTGGTCCACGCGCTGACCGGTCTTGGCCGAGATGAACAGGATCGGGACGTAATCCATGAAATTCAGGTCAGTCCGCACGGTCCTGGTGAAATTTTCCATGGTGTAGTTATCTTTTTCTAAGGCATCCCACTTGTTGACCAACACCACGCAGCTTTTCCATTCATCCAGGATATAGCCGGCAATATGCGCGTCTTGCGAGGTAATGCCTTCCACCGCGTCGATCATCAACAGGGCCACATCGGCGCGTTCGATGGCCTTGAAGGCTCGCAGCACACTGTATTTCTCCACACCCTGGTCGATCCTGCCGCGACGGCGTATGCCGGCTGTATCGATCAGGGTTACATCCAGGCCGTTAAACTGGATGTGGGTATCGATTGCATCTCGGGTGGTACCGGCGATCGGGCTGACGATGGCGCGCTCATGTCCGACCAGCCGGTTCAACAGGCTGGATTTTCCGGCGTTGGGTTTGCCGACGATGGCGATCTTGACCGAATCGTCTTCTTCCGAGTCGGTTTGCTGGGGGAAGAGCTTGATGAGCACATCCAGCAGGTCGCCGGTATCCGTCCCGTGCACTGCCGAAATAGCGTATGGGTCGCCCAGCCCGAGCTCGTAGAACTGGGCGGCCGAGTTGCGTTCGGCCAGGTCCTCGCATTTATTGACGACCAATAAAACTGGCGGGTAAGGTTGTCCGTTGACGATTTTTTGCTGGCGGCGCAGAATCTCAGCGACTTCATGGTCGGCGGGCGTGGGTCCGGTTTGGCCATCGGTCAGCAGCAGGACGACATCCGCTTCATGGATGGCGACTCCGGCCTGGTTGCGAATCTCAGTGATGAAATCCGACGAGCCAATCGAGAGCGGGGTCTTGCCGCCGTGGCTGGGGTCGATGCCGCCCGTATCGACAACGGTGAATTGGAGCCCACTCCATTCAGCGTCTGCAAAAATGCGGTCGCGGGTGGTCCCGGGAGTATTGTCTACAATGGCGAGACGTTCACCAACGAGACGATTGAAAAGCGTGCTTTTGCCCACATTGGGGCGTCCGACAAGTGCTACGACTGGTTTGGGCATTCAAAAGTTTCCTGTGCCACTGCTGGCAGATGCGAAAGGCAGGTACTTGGCCTTTCAAAGAGTGCGGGGAGAACACGGACGCTATGGGGTTGGCGTCAGCGATGGGGTCTGCATTGGCGTGGGTGTCTCCGGTTGGGCCGGGCCGATGGTTACTTCGATCGTGCCTGGATTGATGGATTGTACCCGAATATCGGTAATTAATATTTGCGCCTGGGGTGCGGTTTGATGGGTACCACTTTCCAGGCCGGTCAGGTCAACCACAAACTTGATGTCCCCTGGGGTAAGTTTATCCAGAAGGGGCAGGGGGCCGGTCAGGATCACGTCCACCAGAGCCGGGGATGTTTGCGCTTCCAGTCCGGGGGCCAATCCGATCATCTCGACCGGAATTCCGTTCAGACTGAGGCTGCCTTCGATGGCGGCTATGCCCACCTGCACCTGCACGGTTTGGTCACCAACGATGGTCACGCCCGGTGGCAGGATCAGCTTGAGGTGCGTATCAACGTTCTGGGATTCTCCATTCAGATTAAGCGTTTCGGTTTCAACGTAACCGGGCAGGTCATTGACAATGGCCGGGTTTTTTGAATAAACCGTGAGCACCGGTGGAAAGACGGAGATATTCGTCACCCGGTAGCCGCCGGCTTGCTGGCCTCGCACGGTAACCTTGACGGCAATATCGCGGTAGCCGCCTTGTTGGGTCACCGGTAGGTTGACCTGGACATTTTCGGGGTTAACCGTCAGGCCGTTAAGCACTTTTCCGCCGGCATCCACAATTCGTACTGGCAGGTTACTATGAACGTCCTGGCGCAAACCGGCAATGCTTAGATCGATCTGGGCCAGGACGACTCGTTGGATCTGCGACTGCGGGCCTGAAAGCACAGCTTCGGCGGGTTCAAGGCTGGCTGTGCCTGCCTCGTAGCCAACTGCAGGTTCACCGCGCAGAGATAGTTGGATGGGCAGCGAAATGCTGGCCAACTGTTCCAGGTTGATCTGCAAGTTTTGCGGTGTGACGGATACCACTCGCACGGGTCGAACGATTACCTGGGGCTGTATCTGCACCTGGTGTTCGCCTGACTGCATCCCGGAGAGATCGAGGATCGCCCGCACCTGGTTATCGCTGGCGGTCAACTGATTCCAGACTGAATGTGGGGCGCGCAGGGTGATGGTCACCTGGGTGGGGACGTTGCCTACGATCACCAGGCCCGGGTCCTGGCCGATGATCTCCAGCGGCACAAGTTGGGGGTATTCGCGCACCTCATCAGGGTCGGCGGCAGTGATCGCTGAAACCCAAACGGCAAGCGCCAGGATGAGGGCCAGAATAAACGAGCGTAAGTTGCGGAAAAACAAGTCCATGGTGAGAAGTTATTCTTCCAATTTGAACAAATAAGGGAAGTGACGCTGAAAGAAACCCTTGTGCTGCTGCTCAGGGCGGTAAAAGGCGCTGAGGATATTTTCCAGTCGCTCTGGATCCAATCGCCGGATCATGCGCCCGGCATGGGCGATGGAGATCGAGCCGGTCTCTTCAGAAACGACCACCGCGATGGCATCCGAAGCTTCAGAGATGCCCAGGGCTGCGCGGTGGCGCAGACCCATCTGACGTTCGGGTGAACGGACCAGGATGCCGCTGGCCGAAAGTGGCATTACACAGGCTCCAGCCATCACGCGCATTTTATCGACGATCACAGCTCCATCGTGCAGAGGTGTATTGGGATAAAAGACTTGCAAGAGCAGTTCAGGGGTCAGACGCGCATCCATGATGACGCCCGTGTTCACATACTCATCCAGGCTGTCCAGGCGCTGGATGATGATCAGGGCTCCATGCTGCCGGGATGAAAGCCGTGCCGAGGCGCTGACGATGGCATGGATGGAGCCCTGGATCTGCAGATCTTCCTTATTACTATTGCCGCGGATGAAAGTGCCGGCGCGTCCGATCCGTTCCAGGGCGCGGCGGATCTCGGGGGCAAATACGACCGGGATGGCGAGTAAAAGCGCGGGCAGGGTGGTGCGCACCAGCCATGAGAAGGCTGGCAGATCCACCAGCGCGGTCAACAGTGCCAGTAACACCATCAGCGAAATGGCCCCGCGCAAAAGCACCATCGCCTGTGTATCCAGCAGGAAATATAACAGGCTGAAGAAT
>CAZHWV010000092.1:0-17298 GCA_964536185.1 uncultured Anaerolinea sp.
GAGGGCCAAGTGCTTACCGGAAACCGACAAATTTTGCTGGGACGGCTGATGGCGGATACGTTGAAAAAGAAAATAGGCGATATCCTCGAGCTAAGCGGTATGCGCTTTCGGGTGGTAGGCATCTACGAAACCAATATCGGCTGGGAACAGACCGGCGGCGTCGTCACCCTGCGCGACGCGCAGAACTTTATCGGTAGGCCGCGCCAGGTGAGCATGATCGCAGTCAAGCTCAAGGATGCGGCCCAGGCCCCGATCATCATCGAGCGCTTCCATGCCAAATATCCGGGTGTGTATGCCGCCTTGAGCGCAGATTTTGCCGAGGACATGCCCGATATCCAGAGTTCCAACGCCATGCTGGACGGCATTTCTCTGGTCGCGATTGCCGCGGGCGGGTTGAGCGTACTCAATACGATGTTGATGTCGGTCTTTGAGCGCACCCGTGAGATTGGCGTGTTGCGGGCCTTGGGCTGGCGCCGCCATGCGGTGCTGGCGATGATTCTACGCGAGTCTGTGCTGCTGGGTCTGCTGGGGGGCCTGGTGGGAATTGTTATTTCCTTTGCCTTGATCGAACTGATGAAACTGAGCGCCAGCTTGGGAAGCTGGGTGGACCCGGTCTGGAGCTGGGACATCTTCGCTCGGGCGCTTTTGCTATCCGTATTCCTGGGCGCGGTAGGCGGTCTCTATCCGGCTTATCGCGCCACCCGTCTCAGACCGGTGGAGGCGTTACGCTGTGAATAAATCGTCATCGGATGTGGAGGAGGCTGCCATGAATTATGACCCCAAACTTCTCTTTGTGATTATGATCCTTTCCCTGCTTCTGGGAGGTTGCATTTCCGCCGAACAGCAGGCGGCTCCCACCCCCGAAAATGGCGGGACTTCGGACTTTGGCGCGGTCATTAGCGCAACCGGCCTGGTCGTTCCAGAGCAATGGGCTGCTTTGAGTGCCCACAGCCAGGGCGTTTTGGCCGAAGTACTTGTGACCGAAGGCGAACGGGTGGCCGCCGGTCAACTTCTCATGCGGATGGATGGACAGGATGCCGTCCAAGCCAATCTGAGCGCGGCGCAATATGAACTCTTTAATGCGCAACAGGCGCTGGATAGCCTGAAGGAAAATGCCGGCGTGGAAACAGCTCGCGCACAGCAATCCGTGGCGAATGCCATGCAGGCGGTGCATGACGCCCAGGAGGATGTGACCAAATTGGATTATCGCCGGGCCTCGGATGATCTGCTTAAACAGACCCAGGATGAGATCGACCTGGCAAAAAAGGCGGTCTCCCGGGCAGAAGATTATTTCAAGCTGGTCAAAGACCGTCCCGAGGGGGATACAGTCAAGGCACAGGCCGAGCTAAATTTGATCAAGGCTCGTACCTATTTGGATAATCGGATTTCTCTCCTGAACTGGTATACCGGTCAACCTGACGATATTGATGCTGCGAAATATCGCGCCGCGTTGGTAGTTGCCCAGGCCGACCTGACCCGCTCCCAGGCAGAATATAACCGGCGCAAGGATGGCCCGGATACGAACCTGCTTGCCCAGGCTGAGGCGCGCCTCGCCCTGGCGAAAATCCAGGTGCAAGCCGCCGGGGAAGCGGTGGCCAACTTGGAACTGCGCGCTCCCTTCGCCGGGGTAGTCTGCAATCTGGATACGCGTGTTGGCGAATGGATTGCCCCGGGCATGCCCATCCTGCAGTTGGGCAACCTGGACAGCTTGCTTGTGGAAACCACCGATCTGAGCGAGATTGACGCCGCGCGTGTTCATCCGCAGGATGTGGTTCTCGTCACTTTCGACGCCCTGCCAGATGTGGTTGTCAATGGCACTGTCCTGCGGGTGGCGAATAAATCTGCTCAAGGCTCCGGGGTGAACTACACCGCGATCATTGTGCTCGATAGCATCCCCACTGGCCTGCTCTGGGGCATGACCGCTTTCGCAGATATCCAGGTGACCCAATGAACACAAACTTGATGATCGAAACGCTCGACCTGACTCGTATCTATGGCGATGGTGAAGAAATTCGCGCCCTGGATGGGGTCACGATGTCAGTCGAAGCCGGGGAATTCCTGGCCGTGATGGGCCCCAGCGGCAGCGGCAAAAGCACCCTGCTAAATGTCCTGGGTACCCTCGACCTCCCCACCAGCGGTAAAGTGTTCGTCAACGGGCAGGACCTTTCTACCCTGCGCGATGTGGACCGGTTCAGGGCCAAAACGGTCGGTTTTATGTTCCAACTGCACAACCTGCTGCCAACCCTGACCGCCCGTGAAAATCTAGAAATCCCGATGATGGGTTTCCTTGCCTCCGCTTCACGCCGCAAGCGCGCCGAGGAGTTGTTAGCGCTGGTTGGGCTGGCCGACCGCCTGAATCACCTGCCCGGGCAGTTATCCGGCGGCCAGCGCCAACGGGTGGCGGTTGCCCGCGCCCTGGCCAACCAGCCTCCGCTCGTGCTGGCTGATGAGCCCACCGGCAGCCTCGATACCAGCGCCGGGCAGGACTTGATGTGCCTGCTCAAAGAGCTGAATCGTACTCAAGGAGTCACTTTTGTAATCGTCACCCACGACCCATCCGTTGCCCGACAAACCCAGCGCGTACTGGTCATGGCCGATGGAAAAATTGTGCGCGAAGACCGCATCGGCTCTCCACTGGAAGAAGATCTAAAAATGTGGCGACACTCGGGGCTGGGACAGCAGATTGTTTCCGGTAAACCTGTTGAATTGCAAGCCTTGGGCATCTCGGATCACCAGGTCAGGGATGTGAAGGCCGTGTTGGAACTGGCAAATGGATGATAAGCACCGCTTGTAAGCGAGCTGGTAACTTTTGACCGTCTTTTGTGGAATGCCGGTAAGAAAGCCGGCATTGCCACCTGGCCCGAAGCCTTGGTTATTTTTTTAGGGGCAACACACCCAGGTATTGTTCATGGTGACTTGTACATGATGACTTGTACATATACAATACTGGCAAGATGCATTAGACTTCATCAAGTTTGATCATCTTTCATATAAGCAAAACCTATGAGTGTGCCCATGACGCCTGCAAACGATCCGAATGAGATAGAAAATCTCCAAAAGGCTATTTCAGTGCTGGAATCCCAACGTGATTTGCTGGGAGAGAATATCGTCAAGATGGCGCTGGCTCCTCTGCGCGAAAAACTAGCAGCCCTGAGCGTCAAAACTGAACACCAGCGGCGGATCATAACCGTGTTGTTTGCGGACGTGCAAGATTTTACCGCCATGTCTGAAAAATTTGATATGGAGTTTGTAAGTGACACCATGTCTACGGTTTGGAAGCAAGTCGATGAGTTGATTATCGCTCACGGGGGCCTGATTGACAAACACATGGGCGATAGCGTGATGGCTGTATGGGGTAAAAATACCATTCTTGAAGATGACCCCGAAAAGGCTGTGCGCGCAGCCCTGGATATTCAAGCCTGTCTCAAGAAGATGGCCCTGGTTGACAACCGCATGCCGATTGTGATGCGAATTGGAATTCATACTGGGCTGGCAATGGTTGACACTTCCACCGGGCCTGAGGCAACCGTGATTGGCGATACCGTTAACCTGGCAGCGCGCCTGGAAAAAAAAGCCCCGTCTGAAGGCATATTGATCTCACATGAAACCTACCGTCAGGTGCGCGGTTTATTCACGGTAAAGGTTTTATCTCCTTTACAGGTGCGGGGCAAATCTGAAACGGTACAGACTTACCAAATATTGGAAGCCAAACCCTTGGCTTTTCATCTTGAAACACGCGGGGTTGAAGGAGTTGAAACGCCGTTGGTTGGGCGCCTGGCCGAGATGCAGGTCCTGCAAGAAGCTTTCCAGAATATCCAGGCTCACCCAGAAACTCGAATTGTGACGATTGTGGCCGAAGCCGGTCTTGGCAAAAGCCGTCTGATGCACGATTTTTTGGGTTGGGCTGAGCTTCAGCCAGCCGATGTTTGGCTCTTTCAAGGCCGGGCGAGTGCCTCGAACATGGACTCACCCTATTCTTTTCTGCGGGATGTATTTTCTTTGCGATTCCAGATACAGGATAATGACAGCACTGCCAATGCGCATGCCAAGTTTGAGCAAGGCCTGGGCGAATTTTGGGAAGTGAACCCCGCTTTGAAGAGAAAGCGCGCTACATTGGTCACTTGATCGGCCTGGATTACTCAGCCAGCCCAGAAATTCAAGCTGCATTGAAAGACCCACGTCAGTTTCAAAAACAGGCCATTTTCAATTTGTCCCAATTTTTCAGTGCCGCAGCCCGACAGGGTCCAACTTTATGGATGTTTGATGATTTGCATTGGGTGGATAGCGCATCATTGACCGCTTTGCAATCCATTTTAGGAAACATGCCACCGGAGGTTTCCCTGTTGGTTATCAGTTCCACCCGCCCGACTCTATTTGAGCGTTACGATTGGCCGGTAGGTACACGGCTGAATTTACTTCCTCTTTCGAAGAACGATAGTTATGAATTGGTCAACCAGATACTCAAGCACATTCCCAACTCTCCTGCCATCTTGCAGGATTTGGTAGTCAGCCGGGCAGAAGGAAACCCCTTCTACCTGGAAGAGTTGATCAAAATGTTAATTGATACTAAGGTCATTTTAACGGAAGGCGAGCAGTGGCAGGTCGTGACCGAACGGCTTGTGAATGTGAATATCCCATCTACGTTGGTTGAAGTGCTCCAGGCCCGACTAGGGGATTTACGACCGGATGAACTTTCAACTTTACAGCGCGCAGCCATCATTGGTCGGAGTTTCTGGGACGATGCTGTGGCTTTTTTGGCTGACCATCAGGATCCAGACCTGCTGCACAATCATTTATTGGCCCTGGAACAAAAAGAGTTGATTTTCCAAAGCCATCCTTCCGCATTCGTTGATCGGCGTGAGTACCGGTTCAAACATGCCATCCTGCACGAGGTAACCTATGACACTGTGCTCAAACGTCAACGCGCAGGGTACCATGCCCGAGTCGCAGAGTGGCTGGTACAGGCCTCTGGAGAACGCAGCGCTCAATTTACCCCCCAGATTGCCGAGCATTATGAAAAAGCCAGCCAGACCGAAGAAGCAACCGTCACCTTTCTCAAGGCCGCGCGGCGTTCGGCTGATTTGGCAGCCTATGCTGAGGCCTGCGGTTTCCTGGAACGCAGCCTGGCGCTGGCGAATACCATGCCGAAAAATCTCGCAAGGGCCAGCCTGATAACAGAAATCCGTGTCATTTGGAGCAGTGCTCTTTCTCATACGGGTGCCTATCCTGAAGCTCAAGCCCAGGCCGAGGCCGCTCTGGCACTGGCTCAGCAGTACCAACTGGGAGCACTAGCTTCTGAAGCACTTGCCAACCTGGGATTCATGTTTACCGATCAGGGAGAATATGATCGGGCAGAGAATTACCTTGCCGAAGCTCTTCCCCTCGCCCAAGCCGGTTCCGATCTAAAAACTCAATGTTTTGTCTTGAGCGCCCTGGCTTATGTGAATGCCCGGCGCGCCAACTGGGCGGCATCTGAGCGCCATTATCTTGCCAGCCGTGACCTGGCTCTGCAGATTAAAGATACTGAACGTTATCTCGTGGCATTAAATGGCCTGGGCATTGTGGCGCGTTATACCGGGCAGGGTGAAGCCGCTCACCGGTATTGGGATGAGATCGTCACCACGGGTTTGTCAGCTGGCTACCGTTTCGCAGTCATGTCCGCTTTCAATAACCTGGGCAGCCTGTGCGATGAGGCTGCGGATATGGAAGGAGCTATCCAGTACTACGAGCAAGCCAAAGAGCTGGCCATTGAAAGTGGCTCGCGCCAACGCGAGGCGCTTCTGGCTGCCAACACGGGTGAGGCATATCTAAAACTCAACAACCTGCCCGCGGCCCGCCAGCATCTGCACGCCGCGCTTGAAACTGCCTGGCATTTACATGCGTGGCCAATTGTATTGGGCACTGTGATGTTTTTCGGCAGGTTGATGTATGCCGAGGGCCATACAGAAAGGGCCTTGGCTCTGTTGGGGGCTGTCCAGGTCCACCCTGCGGCAGATGGCGATACCCGTTATGGGCTTGATATGCTGATGAAAGAATGGAATTTGGATGAAAAAACCGCAGCAGCCGGTCTGCAAGTTGGCGCCAGCTTGGATTGGGACGCGCTCATCCAAGAATTAATGACGGTTTCCTGATCGCATAACGTGCAGACCGGTAAATGGATCGTATATTTACTCTACCGAGCCTCTCAAAATTAGCTAAACTAATTGTGGCGATTTTAACCGTGTTTTGGCTCAAAAAATTTACTTATTTATGAGACAGTCAGTAACCTTGATTTGGTCGCAAATTTCAATAGCCTTTATCAAGTTGTTAAAACGGATGCAAGGTATAAAGTTTGCTCATGCATTAGCTGCTAGTTTTTGATTGACTATTACCGTTCGGATGACGGAGCTTTGAGGCCAGCCAGAAATATTCGACAAATTTTCGTGAAGATCACCTGCGAGCTATATCCAAATTCCTTTTCCACCTTATCGCCCATTTCACCCAGGCGGCTGGTCATGCCCGAAACAAAGTTGAAAAAGGCTGCCAGCATAAGCTCTGGAGCTACATCTGCGCGCAATGAACCATCCTGAATGCCTGCCTGGATGCTGTCGAAAAAAAACTGCCTGTCCTCGCATAAATTTCCCAACATGGTCTCTGTAAACTCATCTACTGACCACTTTTTGGCATATAAGTAGTTGAGTTCGGCTACAAAGCCCGCTTCCCGTGGGTTTTGATATAAATAATTAAAAAATACTGTTACGAACTTCTCCAATCGTTCATATCCCGTGCCCTGAAAGCCCCAAATATCGCGTTCGTTCCGATCTCTCCAATCCTTGGTAATCATTTTGAAAATTTCCTGCGCAATCTGCTCTTTGTTAGTGAAGTACTTGTAAATAGTATTGCGTGTCAGGCGGGATGTCTGAGCAATATCTCCGATAGTAACCTGCTCAATGCCTTTTTCAATGAAAAGATCCTCTGAGACTTCGAGAATCCATTCTCTTTGATTTTCGCGATGGTTGACATAGATGTTCTTGGTCATCAGGCTAATTCCTATATTATCTAATTTACGCATTATACTCAAAATTATACAGCGTGCGTATTATTATAGCATTTCCGAGTGGTTTGTCAACACTAAACTTGATCCTTTTATTCAATCAGTTGACAGCTATCGGATTACAGAATACAATAATTAAGCAAGTTAAGTATTTAGAAACTTAATTATTAAGTTTGTAAATTAAAGTATTGGGACAATAAAAGGAAAACGTGCCATGACACAAAAAGGTACTGCGGAACTCTCGCATGATTTATTTCCGATCATTAAACGATTTCTCCATCTGGATTTGAAGTTAAAGTCCATCGATGGATTGACGCGTAGTGAACAAGAGTTGCTGGTGATGCTGGTGATGAACTTTGAAGAAACGAAAAAGGCGTCAACCGTTACCGAAATCAGCAACCTGATACAAATTACGCCTGCCGGAGTAACGCAGCTGATAAACCCGTTGGAAGAGATAGGTTATATAGAACGCTTGCCAGACTCACATGACCGGCGTATTGTTCGAATCGGGCTGACAGACAAAGGAATTCAGAAGGCTTCGGTTTTACTCCTGGATGCTCAAAAAAAGATGGTGGAGTTGGTCAATCTTTTGGGTGAAGAGGATAGTAAGACCTTTATTCGCTTGATGGTCCAGGTGATTGGTTTTTTCGCAGCTTAACGCGAAATAATAGGGAATCCAGGTCTAAGTCAAACCAATTCTATGAACAGGCACAGTTTTCATGACCGGTAAAGAACAAAATATCATCATCCAGATGCAAGATGTAGTAAAAACATACAACACAGGCGATATCCCCTTTGTGGCGCTTGACCATGTCAATCTCGATATTCGGCAAGGTGAATTTCTGGGGATTACGGGAAAATCCGGCGCGGGCAAAACAACCCTGTTGAATATGATTTCCGGGGTCAGTGAATTGACATCTGGAAATGTGGTTTTTCATTGGGTCGGGAATAAATCGCAAGGCGCCTCTATCCCAATTCATGCCTTGAATGAAGATAAACTGGCCCAATGGAGGGGCGAGAACCTGGGGATTATTTACCAATCTTTCGAACTGATGCCCACCCTCAGCCTGGTGGAGAACGTCATGTTACCTCCCGATTTTTTAGGCAGCTATCAGCCGCTAATCAGCAAAAAAAAGGCGCTCGAACTGCTGGAGTTGGTCGAAATCGCCGACCATGCCTATAAAATCCCGGCGCACATCTCAGGTGGACAAAAGCAACGCGTGGCCATTGCCCGGGCTTTGGTGAACGATCCGCACTTGATCATTGCAGATGAACCAACCGGCAACCTGGACAGCGTTACCGCGGAAACCATCCTGAAAATTTTCGAAGAGCTGGTCGCCCAGGGAAAAACGATTGTCATGGTCACCCATGACGAGAGCTTCATTCCTCGTTTTACCCGCCACTTCCAGATTGTGGACGGCGTTGTCAGCCATTCGGAGGAAAATGTGTCCAGCACAGGCTCAGACCATGTGCCAGTCACACACCATTTGTCAAAGGCTTCAACGTCTACAGTGCGGCACAGCGAAACACCGGCAATCGTCTTGCGAAATGTGGAAAAGGTTTACGAAAACGCCGCCGGAAAGTTTGTTGCCTTAAAAACCATCAACCTGCAATTAAACTATGGGCAGTTTATCTCCATTGTGGGCAAGTCAGGCTGTGGAAAATCCACCCTGCTGAACATGATCACAGGCATCGACCATCCCACCGCAGGGGAAGTAATCATCGGTAACGAACATATATACAAGATGAGTGAAAGCAAACGCGCCTTGTGGCGGGGACGCAACCTGGGGGTAGTGTTCCAATTTTTCCAGCTTCTGCCGACTCTTTCACTGCTGGAAAACACCATGCTCCCCATGGACTACTGCAACCTCTATCCTTTTTATGAGCGTCCCAGGCGGGCGATGGAACTTCTCAAAATGGTCGGGCTGGAAGATCAGGCTCACAAGCTGCCCACGGCTGTTTCCAGCGGACAGCAGCAAAGCGCGGCGATTGCGCGCGCGCTGGCAACAGACCCTTCCATCATTGTTGCGGATGAACCGACTGGCAACCTGGATTCACATGCCGCCGATAAGGTTCTTAACCTGTTTGAATCCCTGGCGGATCGCGGCAAGACAATTTTGATCGTCACCCACGATCCATCCATTACACAAAGAACCGATCAAACCATCATTCTTTCGGATGGCGAGATTATTGACCAGGCGATTGCGCGCGCGCTGCCTTTCCTGACCCACCCCCAGATGCTGGCAGCCACGCAACAAGCCCAAAAACAGAAAGTTTTGCCGGGAGAGACCTTTCTCCAGCAAGGCACAGCGGTTGAGCATTTATTTATGGTTGTCTCTGGGGAAGTGGAAATAATCATTACAAGTGAACAATCCAAGGGTGTACAAATGGCGCGATTGGGACCGGGACACTTTTTCGGTGAAGTTGAATTGGTGCTGGGAGGCCATTCAATTGCCAGTGTTCAAGGCGGTCAAAGCGGCGCGGAGCTGGCGCTCTTGCCAAAAGAGCTATTCTACGAACTCATTGACGAGTCGCCCCTGACTCGCCGTGCCGTCCAGCAAGTGGCGGCCACCCGGCTGGCTGAAAACAAAAGAAGGCAGGGCGATCTATGAATAGCGAGATCAAACCCAATCTCTTGAACCCCCGTTGGAAGAAAGTCTTCTCTGATTTGTGGAACGACAAAACCCGCACCGGGCTGGTAGTTGCTTCGATCGCAGCCGGTGTCTTTGCAATTGGGATGGTTATCAGCTCCTACGTGATCCTGAAATCAGATATCAATCCCAGTTTTGCCGCTGTCAATCCACCCAATATTGAAATTTGGACAGCGCCTTTTGACCAGGATCTTGTGCAATCCCTGGACAAAATACCCGGTGTCGATGAAGTCCAGGGTCGCCGCCTGCTTGAGATCCGGGCCAGAAGAGGCACAGAAAACTGGCAAAGCCTGACGCTAGTTGGCGTTTCAGATTTCAAGGGTGGTATCAACCAGCTTGCTCCGATTGAAGGCTCCGGATATCCCGACAATGGCGAAATCATTGTCAGCCAGGATTTAATCCACACGACCGGGTTTCGTGCCGGCGACGAAATCGAAATTGAACTTCCGGATGGCTCAAAACAGAATCTAAAAGTCGTTGGGCTGGTCACCGATCAAACAGCCTCAAAGCCCGATGTGAACTCAGCCAATAATGCCTTTATCACCATGAAAACGCTGCGCTCTTTCGACCAGGGAGATTATTTTAACCAACTCTATGTCACTGTCGTTGGCGATGGAAGTAATCCAGAGCTCATCGCCGCTGTCGCGGACAGTATTAAAGACAAGGTGGAGGAGACACAACGCCCTGTTTACCTGGTGGAAGAGAATCTTTCCAATGAACATCCAATGACCGCCATGATTTTGGCGGTGATTGGGGTTCTGGGCGTATTGGGCGGCCTGATCACAATCCTGAGCAGTTCTCTCATTGTCAACACGCTGAATGCCCTGTTAACTCAGCAGCTGCGCCAGATAGGTATTATGAAATTGGTCGGGGCCAGCAGCACCCAAATTTTGGGGATGTACCTGACCCTGATCGTGGCATACAGCTTGATCGCGCTGGTATTGGCTGTGCCGCTGGGCGCGCTCGCTGGCTACGGCCTGGCCTGGCTGGTAGGCACTTTACTGGGCGCGGTGATGGGTGAGTTCCGCTTCATTCCTCTCGCCGTTATAGCCCAGGTACTGATCGCCATCCTTATTCCCCTGGGTGCTAGCTATTTTCCCGTGAACAACGGCGTCCGGACCCATGTTCAGCAGGCGATCAGCAACTCCCGCCCGGATAATCAACCAGCAAAAAGAAATACTTTCAATCTCAACGCGCGATGGTTCGCTTGGATTCCTCGCCCGATCCTGATCTCTTTTCGAAATACGTTCCGAAAAAGGAGCCGCCTGCTTTTGACCATCTTTACTCTCACCGTGGCTGGATCTATTTTTATTGCAGTCTTCAATGTGCGCGATTCCATGGGAAGTATGATGAATCAAGTGATGATGCACTTTATGGGCGATGTGACGGTGACCTTTCGCCAGCCTTATAAAGTCAGCAAGATGAAACGAGATTTCCTGGCGATACCCGGGGTAAAAGATGTGGAAGCCTGGGGTGGCACTACTGGCGATATTTGGGATAAGAACGACGAAGTGGTGTCCAATCTCGCGATCGCAGCTCCGCCCCAGGATACAAAATTGCTCTCCCCGGAATTTGTGGCTGGCCGCTGGATACTTCCTGGCGAAGAAAAAGCGATCGTGGTATCAGATACCATTTATGATTTTTATCCGCAGTTGAAGCCAGGCGACCCGTTAATTATAAAATTACCAGGGTTGAAAGAAGAAGAGTGGACGGTGGTGGGTATATTCCACTTTGTGAATCTGATGGGAGATATTATCGCCTATGGAGACTTTGAGTTTATCTCGGAAAAAATTAATTTACCCGATCAGGCGGCTTCTTACCGTATCACCAGCGTGAATCATGACACCGCATCCCTACGGTTCCTAACCCGGCGTATCGATACATATTTGCGGGACAGGAATTATCTGGTTCAAGATGTTAAATCTGGATACCTCCTTCGCGAAAGCTCAACACAGGCCATCAACATCCTGATCACCTTCCTGCTGATCATGGCTATCTTAACCGCATTTGTCGGCAGCATTGGCCTGACCGGGACGATGAGCATCAACGTGCTGGAGCGGACGCGGGAAATTGGCATCATGCGAACCATCGGTGCAGTGGATATGGTCATTATGCAATCGGTAATCATCGAAGGGTTGGTCATCGGTCTGATCACCTGGTTTTTGGCTATCGGCCTGTCGTTCCCCATTAGCACCCTCCTATTGACAATTATTGGGGAAGCCATATCCGGTTCGGGCATCACCTTAAGCTTCACTCCTCTGGGCATTCTGCTCTGGTTGGCCGTGGTTATTTTTCTTTCGGTTTTTGCCAGCATTATGCCTGCCCGCAATGCCGCCCAGCTGACGATCAACGAAGTACTGGCTTATGAATAGCGATGATCAGCGGTTGCTTTGAATAAATGGTTACCATGCGACGAGAACATAAAGATATTTCTGGCGCCGACCTGAATTTTAGGGCACGGGCTTTGCAAAGTAAATTCAAAACCTAATCAGGAAAGTGAGATACGACCAATGTTCAAAAACAAAAAACTCATCTGGATAATTATCGTAGTAGTTGTGCTGATCGGGATTGCCTTCGTGGTGAGTACCCAGCTACAGACCACCCAGCTGCAGACCACCAGCTTCATCATAGGCACAAATTCAGCGGTGGTTACAACAGTAAAAATGACGGAAAGTATCAAAGCCAGTGGGCCTCTCCAGGCGCAGTCTTCTGCCAGCCTGGTATGGAAAATCAGCGGGACAGTGGACGCTGTGCGAGTCAAGATAGGTGATCGGGTCCAGGCAGGAGATGTCTTGCTCGGCATCCAAACCACCAGCGCTCCGGCCAACATTATTGCCGCGCAGGCGGACCTGGTGAATGCCAGGCTGGCTTTGGATAACGTGAGGAAGTCCGGCCTGGTTTTGGCGCAAGCTCAGCAGGACCTGGCCAATGCTATGAAAGCGGTGGATGATGCCCAGGAGGATATGACCAAGCTGGACTATCGTCGTGCATCGGATGATTTGCTGACAAAGACTCAGGACCAAATCGACCTGGCAAAAAAAGCTGTCACCAGGGCGGAAGATTATTTCAAGCTTGTCAAGCACCGCCCCGAAGGCGATACGGTCAAAGCGCAGGCTGAGCTAAACCTGATCAATGCTCGAACTTATCGAGACGACAGAATTAAGATGCTGAATTGGTATAAAGGTAAACCTGATATTTTCGACGCAGCAAAATATCGCGCCGCGCTAGCTCTTGCCCAGGCGCAGCAAGCCGATGCCCAGCGTGAAGTGGAGCGTCTCAAGGATGGCCCGCCAGTTGGGGATATCGCCGCGGCTCAGGCGCGGGTGGATGCAGCCCAGGCCACTGTAAATTTGCTAACCATCATTGCACCGTTCGACGGCGAAGTTTTGGCAATCGAGCAGAACCCTGGGGACGTGGTTTCTACAGGAGATGTCGCCATTTCAATTGCCGACCGTTCCCGGTTGCATATCGATGCGCAGGTGGATGAAACCGATATTGCAGGTGTGGCGGTCGGCAACCCGGTTGATATCACGATGGATGCTATGCCTGGCGTCACTATCAAGGGAACCGTGGCTTTGATCAACCCGGTCGGACAAACCATCGCCGGATTGATCAAATACATCGTTCGCGTGGAACTTGAGTCAGTTGAGAAAGACATGCTCATGGGTGCAACAGCCGATGTTACTATTCAGGTTAGCAAAGAAAAAAATGATCTGGCAGTACCTTTCAGCGCAATTCAGAGTGACAAAAATGGAGAGTATGTAACCGTCATTGAAGCAGATGACAGCACCCGGCGCGTGGGAGTCAGGAGCGGTGATTCTGTGGGTGACCTGGTTATCGTCGCTGGCGATCTGAAGACCGGTGACAGGGTCCAAACAAAATAAAGTGAATAAGGTAAGCTACAAAGAGGGGTTGATTATGTCCATGCATACCGCCCCAGTCGCCACGCCACTCTTCAATATCTCCGGCCACCAGTTCGGGAGTCCAAAGCCCGCTCCAGTTCGGTTTGGTCGCCCGCTTCCGGACAGCGCAGCAGCAGCCGCGCATATTCGGCTTCGGTCATCGGTGGTATAAGGTGGATCATGGTGTTTTCTCCATTCCGCCGGTCTGAAATACGGTTGGGATTATGTCAGTGGAATCGCACCCATATTTTTCTGATTGATGCTGATGGGTTAGCAAGACTGCAGGAATGTCCTGATTGCCTCTACAACCGGTCCTGGTTGCTCATTATGGAGAGCATGGCGCTATCTCAATGGCTGAGACCCGGGGGTATTGGGGCTGCGTCATCAACGAAAACAGCCCGTGGAAACCACGAGCTGTCAAGACTTAATATTTGTTTTTTGGGCAGGATACCCCTCCATCTGCATTGCCGCCTGCGGATAAAAAGGGGATCAGTTTTTCCAATTCACCGGGTACGAATGAATTGGATTTGTGCTAAACTTTATCCAACCATCTCTCCATTTACTGGTAACTCAAGGCTGAATATCCCGGAGGCGCTCATGAAACAGCCGCTTAAGTCTCTACCTGTTCTGGACTGCCATATCCATTATGGTCATCCGGACTTCATGCCCGGATTGATTGCAATTATGGATAAGAATCTTATCCAACAGTTCAACATAGTTTGTACCCCACATCGTTCCCGTCTTTCCCTTGGGCCGGATGCTTTGCATCTCAAAGCTCACTACCCTGAGCGGGTTTACGTGTTCGGCGGTCTGAATATTTCTACCCTTTTTATTGCCCGTGAAAACTGCGGCACATTATTCTCGAATTATGTAGAGACCCTGATCGGGATGGGCTGTGATGGTATCAAAATGATCGAGGGCAAACCGGAAATGCGCAAGAATTTATCCGTTCCATCTTTTGATTCACCCGCATACGAACCTTATTGGGCAAAGATGGAAACGACCGGACTGCCAATTATTTTTCACGTAAATGACCCGGAAGAATTTTGGGATTCTGCGCGGGTACCGGAATGGGCCAAACAGCAAGGTTGGTTCTATGGAGACGGGTCATATATCGATAACGAAGCGCAATACACTGAGATCCTGCATGTGATGCGACGTCATCCAGGAATTAAAGTTGTTTTTGCGCACTTCTTTTTCCTCTCTGCCCAGCTGGAACGGCTCGCCGGTTATCTGGACGAATTCCCGAATATGCATATTGACCTGACGCCGGGGATTGAGATGTATCATAACTTTTCAAAAGCGCCAGCGCAGGTGCGCGAATTTTTTATCAAATACCAGGATCGTATTTTGTTCGGCACGGATATCGGAGCGAAAGCGCTGCTTGCTACTCCGGAATTAGGAATCGAAGCATCAGAAAGCGAACTGCGCCTACAACTTGTGCGCACCTTTTTGGAGACAGATGGCCCTTTCTCGCCGGAATCTGAACAGGGCTTCCTTTTTAGCAAGTTTTCCGGGGCATTTCAGGGGATCAATCTGCCAGATGACGTCTTAGAGAAAATCTATTATATTAATTTTAAACGGCTGGCCGGAAATAGACCGAGACCCATCAACCATGCCGCGATTATCGGAGAATGCCAACGATTAATCGCCATGATCCCGGCCATGGGAGCGGCCCAACCGGGTGTACCTGGAGATACGACCATTGCTGAGATGGTCATGGCTTATTTTGAATCTCTGCCAAATTAGTACAAGGAGGATGTCAGATGAAAACGATTAAGAAATGGCAAGAGCCGATCTACGCGATTGGCGGCTTTGGACCCGGGTTCATGTACCAGGTTGTCCTGACATACTTGCTCTATTATTATCGTCCCGCGCAAGCCCGGATTACCACGGGCGCCCTGGTGCTGGCTCCGGCCCTGGCCTATGCGGCCGGCATGCTTCTGGCCCGTATTCTGGATGGAGTCGTGGACATTCCCATCGCTGGCTGGACGGATAATATGAAAAGCCGCTGGGGCCGGCGACGCCCAATGATGCTCTTGGGGGTCATCCCAACCATTATCTGCTTCGTTTTATTGTGGTTTCCACCGGTGACCGGTGAAAATCTTGGCGCCGATGGCAGCGCAGTCAATGCTGTCTATGTTACGATCGTCTCCTCGCTATACTTCTTTTTCCATACCTTTATGATCGTACCCTATTTGGCGGCGCTGTCAGAGATCGTGCCGGATGAACAATCCCGGGTGCGGGTAGCAAGCTGGCAAACGGTTTTCAACACCGGCAGCTACGTTTTGGTTTTCGTGGTGGCACCTCTGCTATTTAATCAATTTGGCGTGCGTGGGGCCGCATTAATGTTATTGCCCAGTTTTGTCACTTTCATCGGCCCGCTGCTGGTGATCAAAGAAGGCCCGACGAACACA
This sequence comes from uncultured Anaerolinea sp., assembly GCA_964536185.1. Taxonomy (GTDB): domain Bacteria; phylum Chloroflexota; class Anaerolineae; order Anaerolineales; family Villigracilaceae; genus UBA5195. Next base: position 16,004 of record CAZHWV010000092.1, read on the forward strand.
GCCGCTGACAAAGCAGCTACCAAGGATATTCGGTTGTGGGCAAGCATCAAGATGACCCTGTCAAACAAGACCTTCTTGATTTATATGTCAACCGTGGCCACATTTTTCTTTGGCTTGCAGCTTTTTCTTGGCGGGATTGCTTTTATGGCGGCGGATATGATGGGGATTTCGGATGCCAAGATGGGATTGATGAATGCTGCGGCCTTCGCACCGGTTCCCATTATGCTGATCATTTTCAACCTCATCTCTCGCAAGAAAGGCGCCAAGTTTGCCTTCCGCGTGGCGCTGCTCGTGTTCGCCGTGGCGATGCTCATGTTTCCTTTGGGCTGGACAAAACTTAGTTTTCCTGTGCCGCCATTGGTTGTCGGAATTGTGGCAGGAGCCATTGCCAGTTTCGCGATTGGCGCATTCTTTACCATCCCCTATGCATTTCCGGCGCAGATCGCCGCAACTGAAGCAGCCCAAACTGGAAAGGACCGCGCCGGGATGTTTTTTGCAGTTCAGGGCTTGATAAACCAGTTTGTTGGCTCACTGGCAGGCTCCGCCCTGGCGTTGCTGGTCTCCTGGCAATATGGGGTAGTGGCGATTGGCCCAATTGTTGCGGTAACGATGGTTCTGGCCTTCTTCCTTTTCGCTCCTTATCCACTTGGAAAACCGCTCTCCGAAACTATGACGAAAACAACCCAAAAGTAGATCGTTGTTTTGTCACAGCTTCAACCCGCGTTGCCAAGATACTCGGGCTGACAAGTTTCAAAAGCGCGGATTTTTCGTGAGGTTCAGCAGTTGGCCCGCTTTAATGGTGAATTGGTTCTACAAAATCAACCGTTAAAACCCTGGCTGGCGGCACGGCAGCAATCGTTGTCGGCATATTTACACTTTTGATTCAATTTATGGTGGCCCCCACGCACACCTGGAATGGGATCAACTACGCAGATGCTTTCCATATTTCGCTGAGTATCATTGGCTTCGGGCTTGTGCTCGGCGGCCTAATACTGGTTTGGGCTCCATGGAAGCTCAAATGGTTGGTAACTCGTCAAGCAGGAATCAATCCGGTGAAATAATCATTAACTGGGTGTTCTGGTCTGGACTTTGGATAAACGAGAACGTAAAAATTTGGAGCGAATAACTGCTTCTGTTCACTGGGGTAAAACCTGCACAGTTCCTTCGCTCTTACTTGTCGTCTAAGTCGGCAGTGATCTCTGTTTCATCTCCATCCAGGTTCTCCTCGGGAGGTGATTGTGGAAACATAGGCTCCACCTGCGCCAGGACGCGCTCGGGCACAACGATGTCCCAAA
>CAZHWV010000093.1:0-6296 GCA_964536185.1 uncultured Anaerolinea sp.
TGAGCAACTTTCCCTCTTCGTTTTCCTGTTTGGTTCCGGCTTGTCCGGGTTAGGGCGATATGTATTTACTCACCGGGCTGCCTCTCTTCCCGAAAATTCACTACTTGCAGGAGCAAACCACCGGATTAAGGTTCGCCGAGTTCACGGTTACCAGTTAACAAGAACCATAATAGAGCGCGCGTGAGTGAACACAGAAAGATACTGCCCCGCGTTTTTGAGAAATCGCTATCCCGAACCAGTTGACTTCGGACCTATCCCCGCCAGGAACATTTTACAACACCCTCAAAGAATTTGCGGGGTTTGGGGTGGTATTATTGGGCAGTAAAATATTGGTTAGTGTTTTCGCGAGCCGCGGCATCTTTCTATCAGGGTGAATTGACGGGAGCAAAATATGGAAATCTTCAGGAAATTACTGATGATAACACCGCCAAACAGCACCGAGCACTCATTTGACCTGGCCCTGGTGCAGGTCAAATGAGTGCTCAATCGAAAAAATCACTGATCATATTCATTGGGGTATTGGTCCTGTTATGCTGCCTGGCAGGGAGCGGCGGGCTGCTGGTGTTCTCCAGGTATGCGAGAGTTGTGCGCCCGGCTCTGCCCCCTTTGATCTTCCCAACCCGCGACCCAAACCCGACCCAGCCGGACCTGCTCGGGATTCCTGGCACACCCGCAATTGAATCCAATTCCGGCCCGGCCGGCAAAATTGTGTTTGTCTGCCAGATTTTTCGGCTGCAAGCGCAAGACCAGATTTGCATTATCAACGCGGACGGAAGCGGCTGGCAGCGTTTGACCAATACGGATGAAACGCGCAGTTTTTACCCGTCACTATCGCCAGACGGCAGCAGCGTATTGTTTTCAACCAACCCGGATGGTAATTTTAAGTTGGTTGAATTAAGTCTCTCCGACCTGAGTGTAACTCCGCTCGGGGACACCATCGGGTTTGCGCCAGAAGTCTCACCGGATAACCAGATGGTGGCATACACCAACAATAGCGGACAAACGGATAATGTGTGGGTGATGGAGCGCGACGGCAGCAACCCGCGGCTGCTGCACAGGGACGGCTGGGACCCGACCTGGTCGGCAGACAGCAGCAGGGTGCTTTTTGCCACCCATTCCGGCGAGCTCTCGCAGCTGGCCTCGATCAAATTGGACGGCAGCGATTTTCGGCTGATCACCAACCTGCCGTCACTACGGGGCCGTAGCGACTGGTCGGCGGATGGGGCTTACATCGTGACCTATTCGGGTGATGCCTGGAAGCGAGAGCTGTATTTAATGAATCCGGACGGCTCAGATTTGCACCAGATCACGCCAGCGGGGGGCAACAGCCAGGGACCGAGTTTTTCACCGGATGGTCAGTGGGTGGCTTTCACGGCTTATTTCGATGCGCCAAACAATAACAACGGCTGTGAAATTTACATCATACGGATTGACGGCAGCGATCTGCAGCGCCTGACAGAGAATAAGTACTGCGATTGGCAGCCGCGCTGGGGACCCTGACAAAGGCAGAAATTCAAAAAATGGTATTTATTTACGGGTGATTCTCTTCTCTAAAAAGAGGAAAAAGGAAAGTATTTTTGTAGTAAATTTTCGGGAAGAACACCCGAAAATTTACTACTTGCACAAGGCACCGTGTGTGCAAGGCAAACCGCAGGATTTGGGTTCGCCGCGACTGCATATAACGGCCGACATAACCATAAGACAGGGAAACCATAACTCGTGGCGGTCTCATTTACAGTTATCCTATCAAGCGAAAGTTGCGCACAGAAATACAGGTGATAGTGATGCCAAATACTTGCCCGGAATGTGGCGCTGTCCTCAGTAAAGATAGCAGCTGTCAAACAATCTTTGACTCCTTCCTTGTGCTTGAATTTACTGACCCGGGTTATGGTGAGGTTCACTTTCTTACAGTTGCTTGCTTTATGATCCAGCACGGAAGATACAGTGATGAAGCCCTTATTTGGATTGAAAAAAAACTTCGCGCTAATCTCGAAGATGGAATATCAGCTGAACAGATCCGTAAGCAAGCATCAAACGAAACTGACCAAAGTAATCGCACTTGGAAAATTACTCGCCAGCCAGGCGCGCTATTTCTGCCCAAAATTGCGTGGTCGATGACAATCGCCAATATCGCTTCGAGTTACCTTGATTCAAAGAGTTATTGCAACCTGGTAAAACAGTTGGCGCGTTCAATATTAGCTGAGATGAAGCCGCTACTGGCTTATTCCTATGAATCCAATCAAGAGCCACAAAGAATAAAGTACCCCTGACATGCTGACCTATTCATTAGTATTTTCGCTAATACCAACCTGACCCGGACAGGACAAGCTCGGAAAGCGCCGCTTCGCGAAAGATTTACGCAACTATTTTGGCGAAACTAAAGTTCGATATTCCATATATACCAGGAGCTCATAATGACATATCTAAAGGGTAATTTACTGGGCATGCAGCATCTGGGTCTACCGGTTATGGACCTGGAGCGTTCCCTTGCTTTTTATGGCGAGTTTGGTTTTGTCACCACCTTACGCGCTGATCTTCCCGGGCAGCCCGACCCCATCCGAGTGGCTATGCTCGAAAAGGATGGCCTCACCATTGAACTTTATCAATTACCCAACTCGGAGCGCGAGGCAATTGCATCTCGCCATGACGGTCATATCGACCATATTGCCCTGGATGTCCTCGATATTGATGGCGCATTGGCCGAGCTTGGGGCTGCTGGCTTCGAGATTCTCGAAAATGACGCCCCTGTCTTCCTGCCCTTCTGGTCGCAAGGAGTCAGGTTTTTCACCGTCCGTGGCCCAGATGGCGAAAAGGTAGAATTTAACCAAAGGTTGTAACCTGGATTCGAATACAAAAAATCCATTCAATCAGGAATTTATCAGAGATCAGCGTTGATCAAACCGATTTGAATTGTTTTTTAAATTATGGCGCGCTTAACGCAAACTAAAGATGCCTGATTAAAATTTAGGCACCTTTAGTACCTTGTGTTAAAGTTTTTGGGGAAAGTTTTTAATCGCTGGCGCGTCGGATGCTGATGTGCATCGCGTTCTCCAGCGGTTTTTCAGAGACTAACAGCAGCCCCAGGTCACAGATCTTCCACCCCAAGGAACCTCCCTCATACTTGGCGATCAAATCCTGATCTTCAGCCTGTCTCTCCCGGTTGGCTTGCATGCTGTTACCGAAAGCGGCCGCATCCCGGTTTAGAATTGCCTGCCAGCATGCTTCTGCGGCCAGGCAGTGGGATTGCGCTGCAGCATGCGTACGTGGCACCGGCGAGCTGCCAGGCTGCGGCTCAAACGGGACCAGGTATAGCAAGTCTTCGATGAATTTCAACACATGTTCATCCTGAATGTTACTAATGCGTGTTGGCCAATAATTACCGCTGTAATCTGCTCTTGTTAATCCTGCGAAAGTGATTCCGATCGCAACATTTGCCCCATCGACAAACTTAGTCCCTGGCAAGTTTCTATACCCGAACAGCATTTTTGCCAGCTTTTCGGGCTGATCTGCCGGAAGACGCGGACCCCACAATTCAATTGCCGCATTGCGTGTGCTGGAAGATGTTTCACTGAATGGATGGATGGAAATGGTCAGCGCCGGGCCAGGAGCAAGTTTGGAAACTTCCCGCTGATCCAGCCATTCGCCTGCCAGGGTCAGATTCTCGGCAATCATGTTTGTGCTTCTCAGTGCCGTCGTAGATCGCGCCGTCAAGCCGCTATGAGGTTCGCGTTTCAAAATTACATACTCGAGCCCCAGTTCATCGCACAAAGCTTTCTTTTCCGGTGTACTGCCGTCTTCATTCACAACAAAATAATCCGGCTTGATCTCCTTCAACTCCTGAACAAAATCCAGAATCCCTGAGCCTTTTGCCACGAAAACTTCTTTCACGAAGGACAGGGATTTGATCATATACAGACGCTCCGCCTGGCTATTAATGGTCGGGCGGTGTTTGAGTTCGAACACATTCCGATCCGATCCGATTGCAACATACAGGTCACCATACTTGGCAGCTTCCTCGAAGAAAGCCACGTGACCGCTGTGGAGTAAATCGAAACAACCGCTGACAAAAGCTTTTTTTGACATCCGTTTAAATCCGCGATCTAATTCCCGGTGAGTGAGCAATTATTATTTTTAGCTTCTTGAATTCTTTCTCGATCCGTTCGGAGGTCAACGCACTGTAATCCTCACGACTGAAAGTGATGATGTTTCCGGACAGCTCATACCAGGCAAAACCACTTGTCCAGCGTGCGTGCCGGTAGGTACCCTGGCGCTTACGCTCAAAACAGTAGACTCTCCCCGGTGTATACAACAGGTTAAACGAAGTGGTATTCTGGGCATAGACCCGCTCCATCCATTTCCAGGAGGCTTCAACTTGATCAAAAACAAAGCAGGACAACGGAAATTCCTGGCTGCCACCGTTGTGTTTCCAGATGCTGTTCATGACCGGCATTCCGCGCGGCTCGATGAACGACTGAAAGTGTAGGTGATTGACCGATGCAAAGGTGCCAAGTGAGTTATAGCCCAGGCCAAAACCAGGCAGATCTCGCGCCAGCGATTGGGTAACCTGCCAGGCCCAGGCATGATTTTCCCGATCCAGGAATTGCCGTTGCTTTCGTTCGGGTTCCGGAATAAGGAGCGCGTGTAGGCGAGCGAAAGGATATTTGTTATAGAGTAGAGAAACATCCTTACCGAAAAGGGTTCCAGACCAGAAACTTTCACGTTCGCAAAGGGCCCCGTCATAGTGAAATGCGTTTTCATTGAACGGAATGTCGATCGACAGCACTGACCTGGCGGCTGTTCTCTGCGGTCTGAACGAACGGATATGGTTGAACTGCAATGTCCACTCACCCAACGACCTTTGTTCCGTTACCCGCAATTGTTCTAAACCTACCAATGCAATTTTCAAAAACACTAACAGGTCTTCTGCGTGCCGCTCATCCAGGATCTGTCCCTCCGCAAAAAGCCTGAAATATTTCTCGCGGATGTTGATAAAGGCTTTGCGTAGCTCATTATCCATTTCCGCCAGGATATCGCGCTCAAAATAGGCATTAGCACACACCAGGATAAATGTACTCAACCCAAAATCATAGGCATTGGTGTTAGCGCGCAGCATCGCCGATAATTTTTCGCGATACGTGGCACGGAATTGACTCTCGGATGAAAAGGGACTGTTGATCACGGGCGGCTTACTCCAAGCGGATCCTGACCTTAAAAGCCCCCGGCACGGGCTGTTCTGAAACGACATATAAATACCCGCCACCACAGCCAGAATACATTGCACCTGCGTAGTGCGCCTGATAAAACGCCAATAGCTCCATCAGATCCAGGGTGAGCGACGGGTGTCGGACTGTGCGCGGCAGGATCGTTTCCCAGCAGCGCATGCATTCGTTCAGCGATTCGCCTAGGGCTGTATGATCCTGTTTGCAGATGGCCGCAAAACAATCATGACCGCTTTGGCCCAGGCGTCGCACCCATTCCGGTGTAAGCATTTCCCCACCAAATGGATTGTATCCTGGCGGACGAGGTGCGACCGCCAGGATGTGGAGGACGCTCTCCAGCCAAGCGGCGGTTTGCGGGTCGGTATTGGTTGTAATCTGCACCGGGAAATAACCGCCCAAATGTGTGAAATCGAAATCTAGGCGGTTTATTCCTGGGTAAATCAATCCGGCCATATCCTGCGAACCGGATGGCTCGGTCCGGCCTTCATTCTCAGCGGCATACAGTTCTTGAACCATTTGGGCTGGGTTTCCCTGAGGTAGTTGCCCGCCCCACAGCCGCGCAGCCACCTGACGAGTGCTGGTTCCTAACCCACAGCGATCCATGAAGCGAAAATCGGGCTGCACACCCACCACTACCATCGCACCCGGTGGCTTCGGGTTGTGCCGAGAAACAAAAGGCTGGTCTATCCAGCCACCAGCTAATGCGAGCCGGTACGGAATTTTATTGATGATTTGCGTGATATCGGCCATATTGGATCTTCCAAAACCTACCGTGCCGATTACTCAGTGACGACCCGTTTACCAGCTTTGCGGTCGATGTACTGTTGCTCAATCCAACTGTAGGTTTTGGCCAGCCCTGTGCGAAAAGAAGTCGAAGGTTCCCATCCCAACATTTTCTGGATGAAAGTGTTGTCGCTGTTGCGCCCGGCTACCCCGCGTGGAGCCGATAGATCATATTTGCGCTCCAATTTCACACCAGCAATTTCTTCCGCCGTGCTGACCAATTCATTGACCGAGATCAGTTCACTCGAACCCAGGTTGATGGGCGTGGCCGTGAGCGCATCACAATGCATGATC
>CAZHWV010000093.1:6306-17140 GCA_964536185.1 uncultured Anaerolinea sp.
GCGATTCAGCTTGATCCCGGCGATCTTCTCCACCTTGGACACCAACTCGTTGATGGTGACCAGTTCGCTAGTGCCGAGGTTAATGGCGGTCGCGATAAGCGCGTCGCTATGCATGATCATGTCAATCCCGCGCACGCAGTCCTCTATGAACATATAACTGCGTGTCTGGCTGCCATCGCCCCAGATCATAATCTCGTGCTTTCCGCTGTGCTTGGCGCTGATGACCTTGCGAGCAATAGCAGCCGGGGCTTTTTCACGCCCGCCATCCCAGGTGCCATTCGGACCGTAAACGTTATGGAAACGCGCAATGAAAGTTTTCATGCCGCGTTCAGCCGTGTATTCCTGGCAAAACATTTCAGACATCAATTTTTCCCAACCGTAGCCCCTTTCTGCGTTGGCCGGATAGGCGTCGCTTTCCTTGAGCGCGCTCACGTTGGGATCCTGCTGGAGCGAAATATTGTACGCGCAGGCCGATGATGAAAAGAAATAACGCTCAACACCCGCACGATAGGCTGATTCAAGCATATGAGTGTTGATCAGAATGCTGCGCATACACTCTACGCGAAAGCGCTCGATGAACCCCATCCCGCCCATATCTGCCGCCAGATTATAGACTTCCTTGGCGCCTGCCACTGCCCGGGTACAATTTTTCTCCTGGCTCAAATCCATGCTCAGGCATTCCACATCTGGAACTCTTTGGTACCATTCCGGCAGCGGTTTTTTATCTACGGCGCGCAGGTTGCTAAAGCCCTGGTCGTGGAAGTAGCGCACCAACGAACCGCCGATAAAACCGCCGGCACCGGTAACCAGGATTAAATCGTCTTTCTTAAGATTGGGATCAGTTGCTGCGATCATGTTTGTCATTTTTTATTCTCCTTATTCTTGTAGGGGGTACGGTCTCGCCCTATCACTGGATAGGAGCGCCGCTCGATTTCCGCAGGATCAGTTTTGTCGGGAAAATAATCTCTTCAAACCCTTGCCCTCCACTATTAGCCAGGCGTTGGATTAAAATTTCCGTCGCTCTGGCGGCCATTTCATATACTGGCTGCGCAGCCGCCGTTAAAAATGGCAAAATCACCAGCGCTTCGGGCAGATCATCAAAGGTCACAACAGCTATATCTTCCGGTACACGGATGTGCATCTCTTGTAGTGCTTGCAAGATTCCAAGGGCAATAAAGTTGTTGCCAGCAAATAACGCCGTCGGGCGCGGCGACATGGACAGCGCCAGGCGGGCCATCTCATAACCGCTGGCGCGGGTGAACGCTCCCGTAATGACCACCTGCTCAACCGCTGCGCTTCCAGCCTCCTGCAGCGCCTGCTTGAACCCAACTTGCCGGTCTTCTGCAGTGGAAACATTTTGCGGTCCATTCAACAGGGCAATGTGCCGATGCCCAAGCGAGGTCAACAACCGGGTCAGTTGGTACGCACCTCCGACTGAATCGCAACGAACCTGGTCCACGCTTTTACTTGGCACGTGCCGGTCGATCACCACTACCTGCACGCCATTTTGTTGGAGGATTTCAATTGATTCTGAATCAGAACCACTTGGCACCAGAACGATCCCGTCCACCCGGTTTTGCATTAATATCTCAACATATTGCTTTTCTTTGTTTTTGTCTTCGTCTGTATTGCAAAAAATAACCGAGTAGCCTGCCTGGTTGGCAACATCTTCCACGCCTCGCGCCGCTACCGTAAAAAAGGGGTTGGTAATATCGGTCAGCACCAGCGCCAGGACATTCGTGCGCTTGGAACGCAAGCTGCTCGCCAGGCGGTTGGGAACATAGCCCATCTGCTTAACTGCCTCCAGCACGCGCTTTCGGACAGTTGCGCTGGCATAACCGGAATTATTGATCACTCGAGAAGCGGTGATCGAGGCGACTCCAGCCCGTTTGGCAACATCGTGGATGGTCGTCATTTTCTGGGTTCCTTGCCATTGGACAGACATGGTATCGATACCATATATCTATGATACCACAAAAAATACCAACACCGCCCCTGAAAATTTAATTATCTGGCAAGGTTGGTATTCAGGGAACACTATCAGGGTAATCTAATCGCTCTGTCGCCGAACGCTGATACGCACCGCGTTTTCGATGGGTTTGTCAGCGACCAGGATCAAATAACCGCCGCCGCCCGCGCCGGAAACCTTCCAGCCCAAAGCAAGTTCATGGTAAATATCGATCAACTCCAGCATGGTATCCGTCAGCATATTCGGAAACATAGCCACCTGGGCCTCAAAACTTGCGCGCACACTGTGCCCAAACCCGGTTACATCCCTGGAAAGGATGGCCTCCCAACACGAAATAGCGGCTGCCGCCAGGTCCTTGGCGCCTGCGAGTGTGATGCGCGTATTCTCAAGCACATGAAAACCTGAGGGCCTTGGGCTGAGTGGTATCAGATAGAGCGACTCTTCAATAAATGACAGGATGGCTTCGTCCTGTACCGGGGTGATGCGGGTTGGCCAATATTCGCCGTCATAATCTGCCTTCGCCAAGCCGGGATAGATAATTCCAATGGAATCTTGGGACCCCGAGATTTCTTTTGTCCCCGGAGGATTATCATAGGCAAACAGCATTTTGGCAAGTTTTTCAATGTTATCTGAAGGCAGACGCGCCCCCCACATCTCCACTGCCGAAGCTCGTGTGCTGGAAGCCATGCCGCTGCGTTGATTAAATTCGATCGTTGGGTGGATCGAAATAGTCAGGACCGGGCCGGGATGGTATTTGGAGACAAAGGGTTGGTCCAACCAGCCGCCTGCAATGTCGATGCGGTAAGGGATGGTGCTCATCCCACGGAGTGCGGTAGTAGAACGCGGCATTAAACCTGGATGAGGATCGCGCTGTAAAACAATATATTCGATACCCAATTCATCACACAATTTCTTCTTTTCAAGTAAATTACCATCTTCGTTAACAATAAAATAATCCGGTCTGATCTCTTTCAACTCTTCGACAAAATCCAACATACCCGAGCCTTTGGCAACCAAAACGTCTTTGACATTTGCTAACGCCTTGATCATATACTTGCGCTCAGTTTCATTGTTGACGGTAGGGCGATTTTTGAGATCAAATACGGTGCGGTCCGAACCGATCGCCACATAAAGGTCACCATACTTGGCTGCTTCCTGAAAAAAAGCCACATGGCCACTGTGCAGTAAATCGAAACACCCGCTAACGAAGGCCTTTTTGGGCATACTGGTTTTCCTCCAAAATATTCAAAGATTTGATGTGTTGTTATTATACAGAATTTAAGCCCACATTTCAGCGAAAAAAAATATCCTTCATTACGCAGGCCGGTAGCCCAGGTTACCGGCCTGCGCACAACAAAATGGGCTGCTGGATAAACCAGCAGCCCATTTTTACTCATATCAGATTACTTGTACAAAACAGCCTGGATGGCAGGGTCGTCGATGTTGGACTTGTCGTACCACATGAAACCGGTATCTATGATCTTGGGCAGGGTTTCGCCTTTGGAGGCCTTGAGGGCAGCTTCTACGCATTTATAGCCAATGCCAATCGGATTCTGGGTGACAGCGCCAGATTCAGCGCCGGAGCGAATGGCGTCCATCTGCTGTTGGCCCGAGTCGTAGCCGATCACGATCATTTTGCCTTCCATGCCCAATTCTTTCACGCCATTCAGCACGCCGATGATCGAGCCTTCGTTGGCGCCAAAGAAACCTTTGAGGTTGGGGTGAGCCTGGATAATGGTCTTGGCCAGATCGGTGGATTTGAGTTGGTCGCCGCCGCCGTACTGGGTGTCAACGATCTTGATCTTTGGATATTTTGCAGTGATTTGGTCGGTGAAGCCCTTAACGCGATCAATGCCAGTGCGACTGGTCTGGTCGTGAGCGATGATTGCAACTTCGCCTTCGCCGCCAATGAGTTCAGCCATTTTGTCAGCAATCAGAGCGGCAGCCGCGATATTATCGGTGGCAGCGGTGCTGACCGGGATGTCGCTGTCAACGCCAGAGTCGAAACCAATGACGGGGACGCCAGCGGCTTTGGCTTTTTCGAGCAGCGGGATGAAGGCCTTGGAATCTACTGCGGCCAGGCAGATGGCAGTCGGCTTCTTGTCGAGCGCAGTCTGGAACATCTCAACCTGTTTGTCGACCATGGCTTCAGATTCAGGGCCTTCAAAGGTGATTGTGACATTCAGATCGGTTGCGGCCTGTTCAGCGCCTTTTTTTACTGCCAGCCAAAACTGGTGCTGAAAGCCCTTGGAAATCACGGGGATATACGGCTTTTCGGCAGCAGGCGCAACCGGGGCTTGAGTGGCGGCGGCCGGTGCGCAAGCAGCCACCAGCATGGAAATGACCACCAGGGTCATGATCAAAGAAAACAATTTTTTAGCTTTCATTTCTAATTCTCCTCTTAAGGTATTGGGGTTGAAAAAACATGGATTGTGATTCACGTGCAAATGATTTTTATTTTTCATTGCTCCTTTCACACTTGGATATTCGCCTGTTATTTCTGACGGCGGCGCAAAATGTCCGCATAAACAGCTGCGATCACGATCCCGCCAGTGACAACCATTTGCCATTCCTGTGGCACCGAAAGGATACGCAAGCCGTTCGTTAAAACACTCATGATAAATGCGCCGATGATCGTGCCGATGATCGTGCCTTCCCCTCCGCTCAGGGAAGTACCGCCAATTACGGCGGCGGCGATCGCGTCCAATTCGTATCCAGCACCCAACGCGGGTTGAGCAGAATTCAAACGCGAGGCCATCAAAACCCCCGCCAACCCCGCAAACAAACCGCACAGGCTGTAGATCCCAATTTTCCAGGTATCCACGTTGACGCCAGATAGGCGTGTGGCTTCTTCATTCGAGCCAATCGCGCAAGCGTAGCGCCCCAGGATAGTTTTGGTCAAAATCAGGCTGGCAATAATTGCCGCCCCAAAAAGAATCAGAACCGCGTTTGGAATACTAAAACCCGGAATGATATTACCCAGCATTGAGCCCATCGCAATCTGGTTGAAAATTGGGGTATCGTTAAAATAAATTGGCGATAAACCGGAGATGACCAGCGAAAGACCCTTGGTGACCATCATCATGCCAAGCGTGGCAATGAAAGGCGGTATTTTCATTTTGGCAATAAAGATACCGCTGACCAGTCCGCAGGTCCCACCCGCCAACAGGCCACCCAAAACGCCTACCCCAACCGGCAGTTTCCACATCGTAATGAAGACACCAGTCATGACAGCCGAGAATGTCATCACTGTGCCGATGGAGAGATCAATTCCGGCCGTAATAATGACAAAAGTGACACCCAGGGCAAGGACACCGTTTACGGCGGTGGCCAGCAATATCCCGGTAACGTTTGAAAACGAAAAGAAGTTTGGCGAGGCAAGTGAAAAGCCCACGAAGAGCACAATTAAGGCGGCAAATGCCAGCAATTTTTGAGTCGCATCTGAGCGCAGGAAAGATTGTTTCTGAGCAGGAATATTGGCCATCATTCACCTTCCGGAGTTCTAATTAATCTTGCATGTGAGTCAGGAAATTTGATTGTAGGAATGAAGCTCATTTTATTTTGCGATCAATGCTTCTGCGCGCTGGGTCGCGTACTTCATGATCATTTCTTGTGTCGCGGTCGCCCCATCCAGTTCTCCTGTAATACGGCCTTCGCACATCACGATGATCCGGTGGCTCATCCGCAGAATTTCCGGCAACTCGGAAGAAATCATGATAATTGCCTTGCCCTGCTGCGCCAGGTCATTTAGCAGTTTGTAAATTTCACTTTTGGCACCAACATCGATACCTCGAGTGGGTTCATCAAAGATCAGGATTTCGGTGTTGGCGGTCAACCACTTGGCAATGATCACCTTTTGCTGGTTTCCACCGGAAAGATTTTTAGTGCTTTGCTGTATGCTCGGAGTTTTAATGGTCAGCGCACGTACATAATGTTCCGCGGTTGCAGCTGTTTCCTTCTGCTTCACAACCCCCAGTAATCCCAGGAATTTATTGTAAGCCGCCAGGACAATGTTGGTCTCCACGTCCATCCCAAGCGTAAGACCATAGCGCTTGCGATCTTCAGATAAATATCCAATTCCGTTTTTCACCGCGTCTTTTGGATTATTGATGCCAGTCTTTTTGCCCTTAACATAAACTTCTCCGCTTTCGACTGGATCTGCGCCAAAAATTGCACGCGCCACTTCTGTGCGACCTGCTCCCATCAGTCCGGCAAACCCAAGGATTTCTCCTTTGTTCAGGCTAAAACTGACATCCTTGATGACGTTTCCACGGTTGAGATTTTTGACATCCAGCATCACTTCGCGAGATGGATTTTCGGGAATTTCAGGGGTTGATTCGAAGATCGTTCGGCCAACCATCATGCTGATAATTTTTTCGATGGAGGTTTCTTGAGTATTAACTGTATCGATATATTGACCATCGCGCATGACCGTTACACGGTCCGAAATCTGCTTTAATTCTTCCAGGCGGTGTGAAATATGAACAATCCCAACGCCTTTTTCGCGCAGCCGCCGGATAATGATAAAAAGCTCGTCAATTTCCGACTCGGTCAAAGCGGCTGTTGGTTCGTCCATGATCAGAACCTCAGCATTGTGCGAGAGAGCCTTGGCAATCTCAACCATTTGTTGTTTTGCCACGGTCAGATCTGCCACTTTCGTACCGGGTTCGAGCTTAAGGTGCATCATCGCCAATAATTGGGCGGTTTTGGAATTGATTTCTTTATCATTCAAAAAGATTTTTGCCTGGCGAGGTTCGCGACCGATAAAGATGTTCTGGGCCACAGTAAGATGGGGCATCAGGTTTAGTTCCTGGTGGATAATACTGATTCCCAGATGTTGGGCGGCAGCCGGATTGGGAATTTCAACTTCCTGCCCTTTGAAAAAAATGTGACCGGCGTCTTTTTTATAGACTCCGGTCAATATTTTCATTAATGTGGATTTTCCAGCCCCATTTTCCCCGACCAAAGCCATAACTTCACCAGCCTGCAATTCAAACCGGCATTGGCTAAGGGCGTGAACACCCGTGAAAGATTTTTCAATACCTTCCATCAAAACCAGAGGAGTAATCATGAGTATTCCTTGTACAGGCTATTTGGTTTAGTGAAAGTAAGATTAGAAATTAATAATTTATATTATATTTATGGTAACGATACCATTGTAAGGTTGACGAACAAGATTGTCAAGACCTAACAGACACTTAACAGATCAAGAAGACTCCATGGGCCATCTGAGTCACTTCACCGGCGGAAGGCGTAATTTTTACTACATTGTGGATGAGGTTGACTAGCGCTTGGTCCAGCCGGGGTAGGTCAACTTGGCTGAGAGACAGATCCTGCAGGGCAGGCGCGGCTTGAAGATCGTCCAAAACACCTGCCTGCAAGATTTCTGTCAATGGGCTGAGCTAATCCCACGGGATGCGATCGCTTGCAGAGATGCTGCGTCTTCAACAACAAGTTTGATCCCTGGCGTGGATGATCCCGTTTCAAATTACTGTAGCATAAACCCCAAAATCCATAATGATGATTCTTTGAATTAATCAGACTGTGGGCATGTTTTCAGGCTTCGTTGTTAGATGGCTGGGCATTGGAGGCGAGGCTGGTTTGTTAAACTTCGCTAAAATCGTTACGAGGATGCGATAAACCAGCAGAAACAGCAAACTTGCGCCAGAAATCCAGTAGTAACTCTGGGCCCAGAGCGTTTTGGTATCGGTTCCACTGGTAATACCATGATAGAAAGCCATACAGAAACTTAAAAAACTGATGTAATGAATGGCTCGCCAGGTTTTTGGACCAATTTGCTTACGCACATAAAAACTAAACGCCACCAACAGCCAGGCGTAAAAACCTACCTGGCCCCAACCGACCAGAAATGGTTTGTAATCAACAGTCGCAAACGGAACCAGGATTTGCATCAGTGGGAAATTGATGTAATGGTCGCCCATCAGTACCAGGGCATGGAAGATCGCGAAGGCCAAACCAAGCAAGCTGACGAATTCGTGAATTGCAAAAGCTGCTGGGGCACCAGGCCAAATGCGCGCCATTTTGTTTGTGATCGTCAGCCCCAGCGCCATTGAAAGCCACAACAGACTCAATGCGACGAAAGAACTGCCCCGTGAGAGATACCAATAGGCTTTTGGATTCGTGCCGAGGAGTGATGTTTCCAGGTTAGGCATC
Organism: uncultured Anaerolinea sp.; assembly: GCA_964536185.1. GTDB lineage: Bacteria > Chloroflexota > Anaerolineae > Anaerolineales > Villigracilaceae > UBA5195. The sequence continues at coordinate 14,450 of CAZHWV010000093.1, forward strand.
CAGCTTGGCAGGATAACCACTGCCGCAAGTGTACCGACCGAAATGGCCAGTAGAACCAGGACAAAGGCTTGCACACCAATGGTTGACTCATATTCAGATTGATCGGTTTGTCTTGCGTCCATCAGGACCTCCAAAAATATTGTTCAAAATGATTACTGTATAAAATATCACCGGTCTCAAGCACCAGCAATGCTGAGAGTTCTGGCCTGGCTTCGATCCAATCCAGACCGTGCTGGCTGCCCAGGATCAGCGCAGTTTTAGCCGCCATTTCAGCCTGCATTGCCGATGGAGCAATGACTGTAGCTGTGATTAAGTCTGTTTGCGCTGGCTGGCCTGTACGCGGATCGATAATGTGGTGGCTCCACTGGCCACCTTGTTTCCAACGCCTGTAATCTGTTCCGGATGTAGCTACACCGCCAGAGCCCAACTGCAGAGTCGTGATAATTGTATTGGATTTGAAGGGATCATCGATTGTGACCGGCCACAACCCGGCATTGGGCAGTTCACCACTGATTGCCATGTCACCGCCGGCGCTTACCAAGGCGGAGCCATGATCCGATAATCGTTGTGCCGCTTGTGCAGCTGCCCAGCCTTTTGCGACGCCACCAAAATCCAGGCGCACATCAGCAGGCAGGCAGATCGTTCTGGCAGACTGGTCGAGGCTCACTTCAGACAAGGACGTGACCATGTTCCAGTTGTTGGCTGGCCCAGAGAGTCTTTCGCGGAGCAACTGATCAAAACTGCGATCATAACCAGCGTTGACCATGGCTTCCAGCACAGTAGCCATCACCAGGCCATCGCTGGCTTTTTCGGCATCCACCGCAGCCTGGAATACATCCCATAAGGTGTGGCTTACCTTTACAGGCCAGCCTGCCTGGCGGTTCAGTAGATTCAGCTCACTATCGACACGAAAGCGACTGAGAGTTTGTTCCCATTCATCAAACCAATTGGGAACTTGAGCGAGAAGTTTCGGCGCGGCGGGCGATGAGCTGTCTACCATTGCGATCATGCGGCAGCCCATCGCCCTGAAATCGATTCTGTAGAGCATTATTTAGATGAACCCGTACTCGGAGGATTTGTCCCGCCGCCACCGCCGCCACCGCCAGGATCACTGGTGCCACCAGTGCCACCACCAGGATCGCCGCCACCATTGTTACGCTTTTTTGTAGGGGCTGCTGCAACCTGAATGACCTGTTGCTGGGGCGCTTTTCCGCCATAAATAATTTTTATTTTTACTGGTCGTAACGATAAAGCCGTGGCTGTGGGCAGGACTGCTTCAGTGGGCGGAGGCGGCGGGGTCATGTCTTGCGCCACCTGGGCAACTGCCTGGGATTTATCTGGTGTGGAGAAAAAGTTCCACAGCCCAAGTGTAGCTGTGATTGCGATAGCAGTGATCGCCATCTGGATTTCGCTCAAACCTTTACCTTGTGATTTGTTTGCCATTATTCAGATCCTTTGTTCTTGGGAAAGATCGACGGGTAATCAAACTTTCTCACGATGTAGAAGAAAATCGGTGGATCGGTCAGCGATTTTGGCTGTGTAATATAAGCCAGGTTGGGCTCTAATCATGACCGCCTTCGCGCTCACCACCGCCATCGCCACCACCATCGTCGTGCTCACCACCGCCATCGTCGTTGTTAGGGGGATTGACAGATGGTGGCTGATCGTTATTCCCGCCACTATCGTCAGATCTGCGGTTTTTCTTGGGCGTCGAGGTTGGATCGACAGTGATGACAGTTGCCTGGAGCTTGGTCTTAGCAAGCACCTCTTTATCCAGACCGATGTAAACCACATCTCCAGAACTAAAAACTACCTTGTAGCTGTCCAAACCTTGATAAGTGGATGTCTCCACACTGTAGGCATCTTCCCGACCGATGGCCGCAGCCGCAAGCATTGTCGCTTCTTCGGCGGTCAGGGGACTCTGGGCAGTTGCTGTGGGCAGGTCAGTGGGTTGTTCCAGCGTAGGAATCGCTGTATTCTGGGCTGCTATGACCTCTTGCGACGCATTGGCAGCCGATGCTGCCTGGGTGCTGTTGTTGGTGACCTTGGTCACTACTCCAAAAAGGACCGCCAAGATAAAGGCTGTCAGTGAGGCCGCGAGAAAAAGCGCATTTTTAGGGTTCATCATTTACTCCTTTTGAATGGTCCGGTTACACCGGTTGATACCTATTTGTCGCGTTAATGCAGAAAAGGTTACGACCAATCCGAGGAGTCTTATCTGATTTTAATATTCGGTACGCATAAGCTTTATTAGAGGCTGGGTTCATCAAAATAAAGAGCCGAAACTCGTCAGAGTCCCGGCTCTTTGGTTGCGCCTGAAAATTTTTTTTACTTGGTTGGTTCGACTTTCTTGCTCTTGCGTGTGACCAGTTTGAAGAGGCCCCACAGGATCAACGCGGGAGGAGCGAACAGCGGGATAATAACCACGAAGAACCAGATGGCCAGTTCCACAAACCCCTGGTAAATGTTTGTCACGGCGCCAGTTGCCTGATGCATGGTCTCGCCAGGGTTCCAGACTCTGGGTGTAGCGGTGGGCATAGCCGTGGGAGTTGGCGTAGGAGGCAAAGGCGGGATTTCCGGCTCAAAATTGACCGTGATGGTCGAAAAAGCCGAACGATTTGAGATGAAGTTCATGCGTCCCTTGACCTGTTCGATTTGTCCTTCGATGTTGGTCAATTCCTGGTTGATACG
>CAZHWV010000094.1:0-11577 GCA_964536185.1 uncultured Anaerolinea sp.
ATAGCATATTTTCATGTTTGGTGGTGAAAATTTATTTTCATGAAGACTTCTCAAAATCGATCTTCTTCAAGCTTTTGGTTACATTCGTATTGGTTGTGCTGGCTCCGGCGTTGTTGATCAGTATCGTATCAGCCATTTCGAATTACCAGATTGCGAAAGAGCGTGTCCTGAACCAACTCGAATCGGTGGCTACGCTTAAATCCGCCGAGATTGAACTTTGGTCGGCGCATCTCAACACCAGCACGGATCTTTTGATTCACAACCAGGATGCAGTCGAATATGCTATTCCGTTGTTACGGGGCAAGCTTACTGAAGAGGTGGTGATAAAACTGCGCAAGGATATGAACACGGCCATCCTCCAGGCTGGGGTCTTTACGCATGCCTCCTTGATCGATATCTCCGGGAAGGTCATCCTTTCAACAGATCCGAGCCAGGAGGGCTTGAATGTCAGCGGCGCGCGATTTTATACTGAAGGCTTTAAAAAAGATTTTATCAGCCCGCCTTTTCTGCCTTCACCGAGTCAGCCGCGACTGGTGATCGTTTCTGCTTTCCCCATCGTGGAGGAAGGACAGGGCGTGGTAGGCGTCATGGCTGGCTACAGTGATATTGCCACTCTCGACCGGATCATGGCTGAACCGGCTGGGCTTGGGCAGACCGGGCAAAGCTACCTGGTGGGCGAGGATTACACGCCAATCACTTCTATGCGTTTTGCCCAAGCCGCCTCTTTCCAGCGGGTCCATTCCGAGGGCATCGATCTGGCCGTGCAAAACAAAATTCGCGGTAGAGGGCTGTATAGCGATTATCATGGCAATGGGGTCGTCGGGGTTTACCAGTGGCTGCCGTCATTGCAAGTGGCGCTTGTCGTCGAACAAAACCAGTCTGAGGCCTTTGGCCCGTTGAATATTGTGCTGTTAGTCGATTTGCTCACCTCTCTGGCGGCGGTTGTGCTCACTGTGGTCGTGGCTTATTATGTTACGCGCAGTGTTTCCAGCCCCCTCAGGATACTTTCGGAAACTGCCACTCAGATCGCTGCTGGGGATTTGGAACGGTCGGTGGATATTCGGCGCGAAGATGAAATTGGGCAGTTGGCGCGGTCATTCAATAGTATGACTTCCAGGCTGCGCAGCTTGATTGGTGAATTGCAAACAGATTTAACCGATCTGAAACGCGCGCAAGCTGCCCTGCGCGAGAGTGAGATCCGCTTCAGGGCTGTGTTCGAAAATTCCAGAGATGCCATCGGTGTTTTCAATAGAGGCATCCATGTCTTCGTTAACCCGGCTTACCTGGCCCTCTTCGGCTACGAACGCGGCGAATCGGTGACCGGGAAACCGATCCTCGATTTTATTGCCCCTGATGAACGCGAACGTATTGTCGAGTACATACGCCGCCGCGCAAAAGATGAACCTGTTCCGTCCGGCTATGAAACTCGCGGCCAGCGCAGGAATGGCGAAATATTCGATATGGACGTTAAAGTTTCGAGCATTGAGATCGCCGGGGAAAATTTAACATTGGTGATCATGCGCGACATCACCGAGGGCAAGTTGGCCCAAGCAGCGCTTGTTCAAGCCCGCAATGAATTGGAAGAACGAGTACGTGAACGTACCCTGGAATTGCATAGCGCAAATCTTGCCCTGGAAAAAGCTGCCCGGTTGAAGGATGAGTTCCTGGCCAGTATGAGTCATGAGTTGCGCACACCGCTGACGGGCATCCTGGGTCTATCAGAGTCGCTTCAGATGTCCACCTATGGAGAGCTAAACCTGAAACAATTGAAAGTTTTGGGAAATATCCAGCAAAGTGGGCAGCACCTGTTGGAATTGATCAATGATATCCTTGACCTTTCCAAGATCGAAGCCGAGAAGTTGGACCTGAAGACTGAGACCGTTTCGCTTGGCGAGATTTGCCAGGCCTGCCTGCAGCTCACCCGTGGCATGGCTCAGCAGAAGAATATGAGTGCGTCCTTCAGCATGGCGCCGAATCCTATTTTCCTGTGCGCGGATGCCCGCCGGTTGAAGCAGTTATTGGTCAACCTGCTCAGCAACGCTATCAAATTTTCAGCGAATGGCGGCAAGTTTGGCTTGGAAGTGATCGGTAGCCGAGAAGAGTGCCTGGTGCGTATTACTGTTTGGGATAAGGGGATTGGGATCAAAGCGGAGGATTTCCCGCGCTTGTTCCAGGCATTCACCCAATTGGACTCCCGTCTGGCGCGCCAATATAGTGGCACTGGATTGGGGCTTTCGTTGGTGAAACGCCTGGCGGAATTGCACGGCGGTAGTGTGGCTGTGGAGAGCGAGTTTGGACAGGGCAGCCGGTTCACAGTTTTGCTACCCTGGATGTTGGATGAAGACCAGCTTCTGGTCTCTGGGCCGGTTGAAGCTGCCGAATTGCCAGCGCAGTCCTTCACGAATAGCGCGCCAGTCAGGACCGCTACAATCGTCTTGCTGGCCGATGACAATGAAATTATGCGCGACCTGTTGGCCAGCTTCCTCGAATTAAAGGGTTTTCAAGTTATTGCGCTGGACAGTGGTAATGAACTTCTCGAGAAACTAGAAACTCTACTTCCCGCCATCGTATTAATGGATATCCAGATGCCAGGCATGAACGGTCTGGACGCCATCCGGAAGATCCGCAAGCACCCAGATGCGCGAAAATCAACCCTACCGGTGATCGCGGTGACAGCTCTGGCAATGGCTGGCGACCGCGAGAGCTGCCTGGAGGCTGGAGCAGATGAATATTTGAGCAAGCCGCTAAACCTGGCTTCGCTGCCAGAGATGATCGAAAAGCTTTGCAAGGCGAAACATATTTTCCTGTAAAGCCCGGGATTATGGTTTTTGGGCGTAATTTTGACCACAGGACCCGGGTCGTTTACTTTCCGCAGTTCAAGTCTTCCCGGGCAGTTTGCAGCGAGGCTTGTTTTTGCGGGCTAACTGGTACATCGCGTTCAATTCGACCCCAGAGGGCGCACAGAGTTGGGCGCATCACTTCCTTGGAAAATTTATATGTGTCTTGACTAAGTTTTAGGGCCTCTTCCCACTGACCAGTCTGAGCAAAGGCTTCAATAAATCCAAAATTCTCGAGTGGGTCATTGGGACGCTCGCCGCGCACGAGGGCCTGGCTGCGAATATCCACGGCCAACTGCCAATCCCCGGCCTGGCGGGCCAGCTCGGCCTGGGAAAAATCATAGCACCAACTGCGTGGGATTTCGGGGTTGTAGAAATCAGGCAGACTGACAGCCGGAGCGGTCAGGATCATTTTCGGATTGCTTAACCGGGCAGCCTCGCGCAGTAAGGGCGGTAGGAGTTTATTGAACGGGTCAATTTCTGGGTCGAGTACCCGCAGGCAGCCGGGGGGAGAAAAATTGAAGACCACAATTTTGGATGTGTTCCCCGAAAAGGTGGTCGCCAGGTAATTCTGTTCAAAGGCGATGCCGGGTTCCAGACCTGTGCCCAGGGCGCGGCCTTCCTGGGTGCGAACGGAAGCATAGTACAGGATGTGCTCCATTTTGCCGGGTGGTGAATATATCCAGTTCAGCGGACCAGAAAGCGAATTATCGCTGAACAGGGTCATGGGCAGATCGTTGGAAAGCAGAGTTGTACCCGGTTCGAGGGCGGGTATGCGCCAAGACATTTGCCAAAAAAGCGCGCGCTGGGTGTCCCAATCGTGCCGGTAGAGGCTGTTGGTCTGGAATTGTTTGCCTACCGAAAAACCGATCAACACCGCCAGCAGGCTGTACTGCAGCCCGGGGTATTTATTTAACAGACCGAGAAGGGCGACAATCAACAGGCTGGATCCTAACATGAAGGATAGTGTAAAGCGGTCAGCGGAGAAGTGTAGTTGGGGCAGGGTCTTTTCGCCGACCAACCAGAAGGCTCCCCCGCCCAGAAGCCAGGCGCTCAGACCAAGCATGAGAAAAGCGCGGGTGAAGTTTCCGCCAGGGGCGGATCCGTTGGCGCGCAGATAAAGCCCAACCAGCAGGGTAGCGACCAGGGCCAGGCTGAAGGCTGCAATGGCGGAATACATGCCCAGGCTATTGAGATCCACCGCTTCAAAGGGGAACAACCAGGCATGCGGCACGGTCTCCCAAAAGGCGCTGAGCATGTTTGCGAACAGCTTGACGATCCCCAAAAAGAAATTCTCGCGAATGGCCTGCAGGCTGCCGTAAGTATAACTTGCGTTTTGGTTCTTGAAAAAGAAGGCTCGCCAGAAAGTGATTGACAGGAAGACGGCAAAATAAGGCGCGAACAATGCCAGCGCGCGCCGCAACCTGGGCTTCCAGTCTTCGTCCAGGATGAACCAGAAGAGTACCAGGCGGAAAAATTCGAGGAAGTAGAAGTATTCCATCGTCAACAGGTTGACAGCTGCCAGGATCAGGGCGGTCAGGCCGAGGGCAACTGATTTACGCTGGATGGACAGGATGGAAAGGTAAAGCGAGAGCAGAAAGGCGTTGAGGATGATGTAGAAATGCGTATACATCAAGGCGATAAAATTTTGCCCCAGGCCAGGATATACCAAAAAAAGGGCGCTTGTCCATAAAGCCGGGCGCGAATCCTTGGGCCAGGTCTGGCGCAAGATGGCCCAGACGAGCACGGCTGTCAGCCAGCGCAGGACGACCATCAGGAGCTGCCAGGCCCAGGGGCGCGGACCTATCAACGGCAGGAGCGCCTGGTAGAGCAGCCCCCAAAATGGACGGCTGGTGGAAAATGTCTGCGTGAGCGCCGCCGGGCCTAGACGATAATAGATCCAGGTCCACGGGGCTTCATCCCAATAAAAGCCTCGTTCCCAAAAGAACAGGGCGTAGGTGAGCAGGGCCAGGCCAAGCAGGAAGACGGGAACGGGAATCTTGCGCAGAAATTTCATCGGGGTGAGTAGACTTTCAAGGTAAGTTCCACTTTTTCTCATTTTTGAAGACAATCTCTGAGGCGGTTTTTTGCAGGAGGTCAGCGTTTTCGTTGGCAAGGTTGCCCCGGTAGGTCAGGCCCTCGGGACTTTTGTGAAAAATCACCGCATAGAAAACACAGGCTGCCAGGTAAGTGCCGAGTTCATTGGGATGGCTGCCATCTTCCTGCCATAACCCCAACTGCGGATTTTGCCGCCAGAGTGCCAGCCAGGCGTATCCGACTGGCGCCATTGGCGCATGAAGTTGTTGGCCAAGGGTCAGGTAGCCGTAATTGATGGCAAGCTGCATCGTTTCGTAAGTCGGCATTCCGTTCTCCGGCCATCCCGCCTTGTGGGCCCAGGTCACAAATAGGATGGGCCGCGCGCCAGCAGCGCTAATTTTCGCGGCCAGATCGCGCGCAGCCGGGTACATTTGCGCATTTCGCGCTGCTTCGCTGGCCGGGATCATGCTCTGTTCCTGTAAGACAACATAATTCCATTTCGAGGCCTGGATTTTCTCGAGGCTCTCGCTCGACTTAAGATGATCGTAGAGGCTCCAACCGCCCTGGGCTGCCATGCCGGTTTCAAGGCGGTTTCCGCCTGACTGGGCTAATTGGGTCAGGGTCTTGGGCAGATCGTTGACATAAGAGTAGCTGTTGCCAATAAACAGGACGCGCGAACAGGCTGGGTCATCGCCGCAGTTGGTTAGCGCGCAAGCGCTCAGGGTCAGAGCAAGGATGCAAATCAACAAACAGCGTTTCATCATCTTCATAGCGCGCACTCCATTCGGTGGCGTTTAAAACGACCTTCGCTGAAGGTTTTTGTGATGTGGAAACCGGCGCGAGTATAAATCAGAATGGCTGCGGGGTTGTCAGTTTCCACACTAAGCGCGATGGATGTATAACCAGACTGGCGGGCAGATTCGATAAACGCGTCCAGAAGGGCTTTGCCCAATCCATGTCCCTGCGCGCCAGGGGCAACACCGATGTAGGTCAGTTCAATTTGACCGGAATTTAGCCGATTTGCTTCTGAGGCTGAGAATAGCGAGAGCAGCAGGTCGATCAGAACCTTGGGATGGGTGAAAACGAGGCGCAGCATTTGCCGGGCGAACCATCCCAACGGCTGGCGAAGCCGAGCGGTCAAAGCTGAGGGTGTGGGGCAGCCCATGGCCCAACCATCGATGTCGCCGGAGGCGCGCTTGGCGCACAGGCATAGCACCGAAGGGTCCTTTTGGGCAATTTCATAATAGCGTAACACAAACGACGCGCCCATATCCGCCAACAAGGTGTGCATGACAGTGCTGTGCAGGGCTGCCAGGTGGTTCAAGTCGCGATGATCGAGTTGAGTCAGGCGGATAAAGGCGGGGGGCATTGTGGCTGCTCTCCTGGTCGCTGCTTTATGCCAGCCCGCGGATCAGGAAAGGGCCAAGCGGGCGGACAATGAAGGCTGGCAGGCGTTTCCAGGTGGCAATGGCGAGAGCAAATTTTGGGTTTTTCTGGTTGAGTCTGGGCAGCTCAGCGCCGGGCTTAAGCGCATACCAATAGGCCAGCAATTCCTGGCGAGGTTTCCATTTCATCTTGAAATTCTCATTGCCCGAACCGAGCAGGCTGCGGCCCATGTCAAATATCTGGTAGCCTTTCTGGCAGCAACGCTCAATCACTTTCCAATAGAGAAATTCACCGGCGTATTCGGAACGGTATTTTCGCAGGATATTGGCGTGCAGATTGGTGGCCACCTTGCCATGCAGGATGAAAACACCTGCGCCGGCCAGTTTGCCATCCGGTGTATATAGTACCGCGAATTCGAGTGTATCGCCCAGCGATTCGGCCAGCGCGCGCAGGTAGGCCTTGGTGTGATAGGGTGAACCTAGTTCGTGCATGCAGCGCGCCAGGGCTTCATAGGCGTCGTCGAGCAGATCCATGTGCCCAAATTTCAAGATAAAACCTTTTTTCTGCGACTTACGGATGTGGTTACGATGGTCTGAGCTGAAGGACGGCATCAGCGTTTGCGGGTCGGGACTCAAATCCAGCTGGTAAGTGGCGTAGACAGGCTGCGCTACCCAACTGCCAGGCGCGGGTTGCGCGGCAGGCTCTGATGATTTTCTACCTGTCCCATTAGAGATTTGCGCTGCTGCTTGCGATTCGGGATGAAAAGGCAAATCACGGATATTGACATAATCGACGGCTAACTCTGCCGCAAGCAGGCGGGCTTCGGCCAGGAGCAGGTCGCGAGCTTCAGGGGATGAAAATGAAAAGCCACCGTAGGAGCCGAAGGGGGAGGTCGTCAGGTAGCTCCCAAATAGCGGATGTCTGACGTGGGTCAGCGCCAGGATGCCGGTTACCAGGCCTTCAATTTCGGTCTCGAAGCGATAGACCGGATAATGATAGGTGTGTTGGATGACTTGCGACCAGGTATCTAAAGCGGTGAAGGTGGCTGGTCCGGTCAGAGCTGTTGGCCAGTTGGCCGGCTCATCGAAGGCCAGGCGGCGCAAGCGAGAATTTTCTTCAGACATGCAGCACCTCGTCCAGATAGGTACCCAGGGGTGAAATGGGAAAATTTTTGATCAGGCTGGTCAGAAAGTTGGATTTATTCAAGGTAAAAGGAAAAAGAAAGGGATGCGCCAACAGGTCGCGTCTCAGGCGGTGGACAAATGCCTCGGGGCGGGCAAGTTCGTAGGGGTGCAGGATGATCACCGGGCTGAGCCCCGCGCGCAGTTCCCTCTCCAGAATGCGCAAAATGAAAGTAGGCATCAGGCCGATCATGAAGCTGGAGCCATACGGAACTTCGCCACCCAGCAGCAGGTTGGTGGAAAATTGACGTGGAGCGTTCAGGTTACTGGATGGGCCAAGTAGCGCCAGGCTGCTGACCGGCAGTTCCCAGATGAGACCTTTTTTCAACAGGGTTCCGGCAGGGGCATAAATTGATGAGCTGTAAGTGAAACCGTTTTGCGCCAGAAGGGCGTAAGCGTCCTCCTGGATGCCCACCATCGGCGCGCGGTAGCCGCGCAGGTTGTATTCTTTCCGCCAGGAGCCGGAAGCGAGCAGGTCATGCTCAAGCTCGGATAGGTCGACCAGGGGGCGATGGGTCTGGCAGTGCAGCCCGAGTTCATGCCCGGCGGCGAGGATTTTACGCGCTACTTCGGGGTACCATTCGGCAATTTCACCGACCAGATAGAAGCTGGCCTGGGCTGGGCCGAGCATTTCCAGGATGGGATCGATGGCGCGCTGAGTGTAACCTCCATCCAGCGCGCGGCGCTGTTCGGGGTCACCGAGTTGGTCATAACGACGTGTGAGGGCAAACCAGGGTTCGTAATCGATACTGAGTAGTACACGGGGGGATGGATGCATAAGTAGATGAATTATAACCAACAGTATCATATTTGTATGCGCCGAATGTACGATGCGCTTTTACTTCCCGGTGGCAACGGACCGGTGATTGACATGGTAAATACCATCTTTCGCTGCTCAGGTTAACATAACCATTGGTACAATCAATAGGGGCAGGTCAGGGGTCCCTGTTATTGATGGGCATCCCTTTGCCGGTCGGCATCATCTGGCCTTTTAGGTGGAAAATGTGGATGCCAAATCGATTATTCATTATCGTTTTAGCGATAAGTGCTCAGCGCACAAGGAGATTTTCAGTTCATGTCAAACAAAATGGGCTATCAAAAAACTGGTTCACGCCCAGCAGCACAAAATGGGCTTTCTCGCTGGATCAGATCGGCGATTTTCAATGTCTTTCAGGCCAAAGGAGCCGCTGATAATGTGCGTTTGAACGCGATGAGCGATGGAGTTTTCTCTATTGTGATCACCCTGATGGTTTTTGAGCTGAAAATCCCCGAAATTGCCCCGGATCGGGTGGCGTTGGAATTGCCTGCAGCCCTGGCGAAGATGTTCCCGGAGTTTTTAACGATCTTCCTTGGGTTTTTCGTCTTGGGAATTTACTGGGTTGGGCATACCAATGTTTTTCTGCACGTTTTGAAACATGATCGCCTGATGCTCTGGTTAAATATTTTGTTCCTTTTGAGCATGGCGCTGGTCCCATTTCCCACCAAGCTGTTGGTCCAATATGGGGATGCGCAGATTTCGGTAATTCTGTATGGCCTCAACCTGATCGTGGGCGGTGTTTTACTGGATCTGATCTGGTGGTATGCCACTTATAACCGACATTTGATGTGTGACACGGTACAAACTGCGCTGGTTCGTTCATTTCATTTCCGCATATTGACCGGGCCGTTCATCTACCTGTTGGCGATTGGGATCTCATTTTTCAGCTTACTGGTGGCAAAGATTTTATTTGGTATTGCAATTGTCTACTATCTGGTTCCGACGATACAGGATTTCCTGCACCACGAACAACTCGGCCTTGACAGAGAACCGCTATAGCTCATACGCCAGCAGACTTGCCATGTTGGCTGTCAGGCTGGATTCTCCAACGCTTTTCCGGAACGAATGGATCGTAACAATTTTGTTAATTGGTTAGCCTCCCTCTAAGTCCTCGAGTTTATCGTATAACTTTCGAAGCTGGCGTGGCATAGTGGGGGTGAGACGAGAAAGCTGGTCATTGGCTTCGATCAAACGCCGATTAAGAACCTTGATCAATTCAAGTGAGATATCAGGGTGCTGGCGAATTAATGCTACGAAGGGTTCAGTGGGTAGCTTCAGCAAAAGTGAGTCTTCGATGGCGATTGCGCTTGCGCTGCGAGGATTGTTCTCGCATAGGTTCATCTCACCAATCGAGGCGTGCGCTTCCAGGTTCGCCAGTTTCACGATTGAGTCTTTGCGGTCGCCCTGGCGTACTATCGCTACGCGACCACTTACGATCAGATAGACCACTCCGCCCGGGTCGCCTTCATGGAAAATGACCGTGTCTAGCGTGATGAACTCATCTTCACAGATGTTTGCCAGGATTCTTAACTGGTCAACCGTCATGCTTTGAAAATAAGTCACTTGTTTAAGAAATATTATGCGCTCATTTTCTGAAAGATTGGCTGTCATATTCTCACCTTGAATACAATCTGCTCTTTTGGATCGCCAGGTTGCAAAGCGTGGTAAATTTTGGCCTTGACTGGCTGTGTGTGGCCCAGATACGCGCACTTGGGTCTCGGAAAAAGTGCATATGAAAATTTGGTGAAATAGATTGAATTTCTGCGGCGCAGGTCTTCGGACTTGCGCCGCAGATTTTATTTGATCACAGCCAGGAAATGGGTGCGCAGATCAGTCCTGCACGATCCAGGTGCCGGTTTCGTTCTTGAGCGCTCGCCCGATGTTTGCCGGGTTGGTGATCAGGGCTTTGGCATGTGGGTTGGCTTCCATGAACCAGATAATGGCTTGAATCTTGGGCGCCATGGATCCTTTGGCGAAATGAGTGCCTTCGGCCAGGTACGCTTTCGCTTCGGAGAGTGTCAGCTTGTCCAACCACTTCTGCTCTGGTTTGCCAAAATTGATGGCGACCTTTTCGACGGCAGTGGAGATAACAAACAGGTCAGCCTTGATATTGCGGGCTAACAGGGATGAGGCAAAATCCTTGTCGATTACAGCGGCAATACCCTCGTAATTACCGTCACCAGGATCGACGACCGGAATGCCGCCGCCGCCCACAGTGATTGTTACGATACCTTTGCTGAGCAGGGTTTCAACCGTTTCCAGTTCGACGATTTCCTTGGGCAGCGGCGAGGCGACTACTCGCCTGTACCCGCGACCAGCATCCTCAACTATCGACCAGCCCTGTTCTCGTTGGCGGCGTTCGGCTTCTTCCTTGGTCATAAAGCCACCGATCGGTTTAGTCGGTTTCGCAAAGGCGGGGTCGTTTTTATCCACCAGCGTTTGGGTGATCACTGTGACCACTTTTTTCTTGATGCCGCGCTGGTAGAGGATGTTTTGCAGGTTTTGCTGCAAGGAATATCCAATCGCGCCCTGGCTGTCTGCGCCGCAGACATCCAGGGGGACTTCATGCATACCTTCAACCTTATGCGCGATCTCAGATCGACGTAAAATAAAACCAACTTGCGGACCATTGCCATGTCCGATGGCAACTTCCCAACCTTGCTCGATCATATCGGCGATGTGAACGGCAGTCTCTTTGGCAGCCACATACTGGCTTTCAACGCTGACATTCTTCTCGTCGATAATGAGCGAGTTACCGCCAATGGCGATCACTGCGAGTTTTTTACGCGCCATAGATACTCTCCTAGGCCATGGTTAAAGCCATGACGGCTTTTTGGGCGTGCAGGCGATTTTCAGCTTCATCAAAGACGACCGACTGTGGGCCATCCAGAACGCTGCTGGTCACTTCAACATCACGGTCGGCGGGCAGCGGGTGCATATAAATAGCGCCGGGCTTGGCAACTTTCAGCTTGGCATCGTCCATCAGCCAGTTCTTATACATATCCTGAAGTTTCTTGCCTTCGACCTTATCGCTGGTGGTCAACAGGGGTCCCCAGGATTTGGCATAGATGACATCCGCATCACGGCAGGCTTCGGTCATACCGTCCTTTGTATCGATGATCTCGAAGTTTGTGCCCGCAATTTTTGCCTGTTCTTTGGCCTGGGCGACGATCTCGGGCATCAGCGGGAATTCGGGCGGATAGGCCAGGGTTACATCCATGCCAAAGCGCGGCATCTGCAGGATGAGTGATTGGGGTACAGAGATGGGTTTGAGATACGAAGCGGCGTAAGCCCAGGAAACAACGATCTTCTTCTTGCG
>CAZHWV010000094.1:11587-17102 GCA_964536185.1 uncultured Anaerolinea sp.
CTTCTTTTCCATGATGGTCATCAGGTCAGCCAGGCATTGGAAGGGATGATAGATATCGCACTGCATGTTTAATACCGGGGTCCGGCTGTTCTTAGCGACGGCGTTCAGATACTTGTTGCCGTCCCCAAAGTCACAGTGGCGGATGGCGATGCCGTCGAAATAGCGACCAAAGATCTCGCCAATCTCCACTGGTGTATCTCCATGCGATATCTGGGTGGTGTTGCTGTCGATAAAAGCGCCGTGCCCGCCGAGTTGGGCAATACCTGCTTCAAACGAGCCGCGCGTGCGCGTGGAAGAGAAGAAGAAAAGCATCGCCAAAACCTTATCGCGCAGATAAGGATGTGGTTCGCCCAGGGCGCGCTTGCGTTTGAGGTCCCAGGCAACTTCGAGAACGGTTTCAACTTCTTCTTTGGTGAAGTCAAGGTCGCCAATAAAGTCGCGACCGCGGAAATTAGTTTGCATTTTTTTTAGTCTCCTTTGTATCAGTGTGTTAGCCTGCCCACTCGCAGACTACCACACCTGAATATGGTGATAGATTGACAAGTTTACTCCATCGCGCCGAGGACCAGCGCTAAAAGGGCCATACGCATAACCACGCCGTTGGCAGCTTCCTGCCAGTAACGCGACCAACGGGTGATGTCCACATCTGTTGGGACTTCATCCATACGCGGGAGGGAATGGAGCAGAATAGCATCAGATTTGGCTTTTTGCTCGAGCAACTCGCGGGTAATTCGGTAATTTGCGGGGGTCAATCCTACGCCGCCGGTGCGGTCATCGCGGCTTTTGGTGTAATCCGGCTGGACAACCGGCTCGACCAGGATCACATCCGCTTCGGCGATGGCTTT
The DNA here is from genome assembly GCA_964536185.1 of uncultured Anaerolinea sp. GTDB lineage: Bacteria > Chloroflexota > Anaerolineae > Anaerolineales > Villigracilaceae > UBA5195. The sequence goes on from CAZHWV010000094.1 coordinate 12,433, forward strand.
CTCAACGTGATCTGCCTCGCTGAAATTGACACTTAATTGTTTCATTTCAGCCTTGAATTCTTCGGTCAGGCCCATGTCGGGTGGAGCGACAAAAGTAATCGGGCAGTCGAACTGGCTAAGAGCATAGCCGAGCGAGTGCATGGTTCTCATGCGCATATCGCCGACGGCCAGCCATTTCAGGCCATCGATGCGGCCTTTTTCTCGGAGGACGGTATATAGGTCGGTGAGTATTTGGGTCGGATGCTCACCCCAACCGTCGCCGCCGTTGATAATCGGGATGCTGGCCCATTTGGCAGCCTCGTGCGGCGCACCTTGCTGGAAGTGACGCATGACAATGACATCGCCATAGTATTCCAGCATTTTGACAGTGTCTTTAATCGATTCCTGGTAAAAGTCACCAGCGCGGGTCATCTTTGGGTCGGCAAATCCAACGACGTGCCCGCCCAGGCGGTGCATGGCTGATTCATGTGCCAGGCGGGTCCGGGTGGATGGCTGGTAGAAGGCGGCAACAAGCGTCTTCTCCTTCAATAGATCCACATTGCGGCGGGAGCGGGCAATCGGTTCCATCTTCGTGGCAACATCGAACACATGTAAGAACTCGTTTCGCTCGAACTCTTTGAGTGAGAGAATATCACGACCAGCAAAACTGCGCATACGAACCTCCAGTTCAATTGTGAAATGATTTGTGTTGGCTGTAATTATTTCTTTGCTTCTCAAAATCCTGTTCTGGCATTACACCTTCATCCAATCACCTCCATCTTCGGAGGTGATTGGATGAAGGAAAATTACTTCAGCTTCTCACTTAGCATCTGTGGCAGCAGCGCATAGAACTGTGCAGCGCCAACCACATCGGCGAGTGGCACGTTTTCGTGACGCATGTGCGCAGTTTTCTCATCGCCAGGGCCGAAGCCGATGGAGGGGATTCCAGCTTTGCCGGCCCAATAAGTCCCGTTGGTCGAGAAGTCCCATGTGCCCAGACTTCGCTTCTCGCCCCACAGCGCCTCGATAGTCTGCTGCCCCGCCTGTGTCAATGGATGCTCGTCTTCCAGCAGCCAGGGCGGGTAGAACTTTGACACAGGAAAGACAAAGCCCGTGTAGGACGGCGTGTCATAGAACAGCTCTTCGACCATGATTTCTTCCTGTAGATAGTCGGGTATCAATCCCTTGACCTGGGCGATCACATCGTCGTGCGGTTCGCTCAAAGTAATGCGGCGGTCGATAAAGATCGTGAACTGATCAGACACCGCGTTGAGCGAAGCCGTACGCGCCGAGACGGCGGTCAATGCAATGGAGGGAAAGCCCTGTACCGGATGATAGCCCAGACCGAAGCGCATCCGACGATCGAGTTCGCGGATTTGAGTGATGATCGCCATCATTTTGTATACGGCATTGTCGCCCAGGTAGTGCGAGGCTGCGTGCGCCGACCGGCCTGATGCGGTGACCTTCAACTCAATGCGACCTTTGTGCCCGTTGTAAATCTGCATCTTGGTCGGCTCGCCAATGACGACGAAGTCGGGCTTGACCTTGGGGTCAATTTCGACAAAGGAGTTAGGGGCAATCCCGTCACACCACTCTTCCATGTTACCGAAGTAGTAGGCTGTCCAACCTTCGAGTAGACCCAGGTCGCGGGCAAATGCCAGGCCATAGACCATGCCAGGGGTGGAGCCTTTTTCATCGCAAGCGCCGCGTGCGTACAGGATGCCATCTTCGACCTTGCCTTCAAACGGATCCCAATCCCATTCGGTCGGGTCGCCCACGCCGACAGTATCGATGTGTGAATCATAGACGATGACGCGCTTGCCGTTGCCAATGCGACCCATGATGTTACCCATCTTGTCAAAGCGGACCTCATCAAAGCCAAGTTTGCGCATTTCAACTGCAATACGCTCACCGACCGGGCCGATGTTCGAATCCATCGATGGGATGGCACAGATTTCGCGCATGAATTTAATAATGTCGTCTTTGGATGCTGCTACACGGGCTTGAATTTCTGCAACTTTATTGCTCATATCTCACTCCTTGGGGATAATTAGGTAGAAGTAGAAAGGCACTCGCTTAAGAGCTTATTCACTCTCTTCTTCCATTTACCTGAAAATATGATTCTTTGCCAACCTTGCGAACAATATGGAATTTGAAATAACCAGGTAGGAAGTAGCTGTAAGAAAAATCCACCACCCTGCCAGAAGCTGTGAACAGCCGGGCAGTGAGTTGTAACAATACGTCGCCGCGCTGGATCCCGAGCATCTTGGCCACCTCGGATGTGGCATTAATGGCGGTGATATTGGTATAAGAGATGGTTAGTGGATCCCCGCGATTAAGCAGGTAATCGAGCACCGATCCATCGAATTTATTGTTCAGTTCACCAGGCTGCAAGATGTCTTCGGGCAGGGTATCAACCAGGTAAGCCACGGGGCGCGAATCTGCACTCATGGTACGGGATATGCGCACAACTCGGGTTCCTTCAGCAATTTCCAGGGCCTGGATTGTCTCTGCATCTGCCAAAGTCTGCTCGATCGTCACAGGGCCCGGACCAACATTCAGACCGGTTCGGCGCGCCAGAGTCAGCATCGACTCGAGCAGTTCGAGGCCTCCTTCAAGAATTGGCGGCTGGCCAACCACAAAGGTCCCTGCGCCCTGGCGGCGGCGAATACGTCCCTGTGTTTCGAACATACGCATAGCTTCGCGCAGGGTGGCCCGGCTGACGCCGAGTTGTTTGGCCAGGTCCGGTTCGGAGGGCAGACGCGAACCAGAGGGTAAGCCTTCAATTAAGCTTGCCAGGTCGGTCTGCAATCGTTGGAAAGGAAAATGGGGCAATTGACAACCTCCAGTACAACCAGGGGAAATGCCTTGAAGATTGGCAGTGCCCAGAACACTCAAGTCCGGGTTTGGTCGGTTAGCTTTCGAACACCGGGATGAACTCGAATTTGGTTACATCTACCAGCCCCTTGTCAGAAATGCGTAATTCGGGGATGACAACCAGCGCCAAGAAAGCCAGTTGCATATTGGGGCTGTTGAGCTTGCATCCGCAGGCTTTGAAACCATCCAGGACGCTGGCAGCATTGTGCGCGACGATATCCACTGCTTGGTTGGAGATCAGGCCTGCGATGGGTAATTGCACTTCTCCGATCAGCCGGCCATCCTTGATCACCACCTGGCCACCGCCGGTTTCGGCCAGCCGGTTGGCGGCGGCTGCCATGTCGTTTTCATCTGTGCCAACAACCAACATGTGGTGGCAATCATGGGCAACAGTTGTGGCGATGGCGCATTTTTCGGTGAAACCAAAACCAGAGACAAGTGCCACCTGGATCTCACCTGTGCCGCGATGACGCTCGACCAGGGCGACCTTGGCAATATCAGCGGAAATATCTGGGCGGATTTCGCCATTTTCGGGTACTAGCCTCTGGGTCAGGTGCCGTGTGGGCGCATGGTTTTCGATGATCCCGATGATATGGGCGGTAACCGGACCAGTTTTGTTTTCGGTGGGGATCCGGAAATCTTGGGCGGTAAGTTTGTGGGGCAGGTGAATGCTGTTAAACACCCAGGCTGGATATGCATAGTCCAGTATCTGCGCAAGCAATTTTCCGTCGCGCGCCACCAGGATTCCTTTGGCGATAACAGTTTGCGCCTGGAAGTCATTGAGATCCTCAACAAAGAGAATATCAGCCCAGCGCCCAGGGGCGATCTGGCCCATTTCACGGCTTACGCCGAAATGATCGGCGCTGTTGATGGTCGCCATCTGCAGTGCGAGCATGGGGGTAAGCCCCTCGTCGATGGCATGCCGGACGACCCGATCCATGTGGCCTTCGTCCGCGAGTGTCGCGGCGTGACAATCGTCGGTGCACAGCAAAAAATGACGCGCATCGAGGCCATTTTCGGTGACGGCTTTGACCTGGGCGGCCACATCATGCCAGGATGAGCCGTAACGCATCATCACTTTCATGCCCTGGCGGGCGCGGGCAATGGCATCTTCGGCGCATGTGCCTTCGTGATCATCCTCTGGGCCGCCCGCGGCGTAACCGTGGAAATCCAGACCCAGGTCTGGGTTGGCGTAGTGCCCGCCAATGACCTTGCCAGCGTGGCGTGTGCTGTGCATTTCGGCGTGCATCTTATCATCAGCGGCAATCACGCCAGGAAAATTCATCATTTCGCCCAGGCCAATGATGCCAGGCCAGGTCATCGCTTCGGCCACATCTGCCGGGCTGATGGTGGCGCCGGGGGTTTCCAGGCCGGGTGCAGAAGGTACACAAGCAGGCGCTTGCACAAAAACATGCACGAACTGCGCAGCAGCTTCATCGACCATTAATTTGACGCCTTTCAAGCCGAAGACATTGGCGATCTCATGCGGGTCGACGAACATGCCGGTTGTGCCGTGGGGTGTCACCGCGCGGACAAATTCGCTGATCGTGACCATGCCGCTTTCGACATGCATGTGGGCATCCAACAGGCCGGGAACCAGGAAGCGCCCACCTGCGTCCAGCACCTGGGTGTGCAACCCGATGGTGTGATTTGCGTTTTCGCCTACGTACGCGATGTGGCCTTCCACGATGGCAATATCGGTATTGGGAATGATCTCGCCGGTTTGAACACAGACCCATTGTCCATTTTTGATAACCAGGTCTGCCGGTGTGCGTCCCATGGTAACGTTGACGAGGGTTTGAGAGAGCATTTTT
>CAZHWV010000095.1:0-3519 GCA_964536185.1 uncultured Anaerolinea sp.
AGGTGCAGGATCAGCGTTTCGCGTTGGCCGACCTGCTGGGTCAGCTCCTTTTGTGTGCCGAGCGCGATCAGATCGCCGTGGTCGATGATCCCGACCCGGTTGGATAGTTCGGCAGCTTCTTCCATGTAGTGGGTGGTGTAGAGCACGGTCATACCCTGCGCGTTCAACTGCTTGACCGTATCCAGGATGGAGCGGCGGCTTTGCGGGTCGATCCCAACTGTGGGCTCATCCATGAAGAGCAGGCGCGGTTTGTGCAGCAGGCCCACGCCGATATTTACCCGCCGCTTCATACCGCCAGAATAGGTTTTTACGCGGTTGTTCGCTTTATCCAGCATGCCGATCTGTTCGAGCACCTGGTCAACACGGATATTAAGCGCCTTGCCGCCCAGGTTATACATTTGCCCCCAGAAGATCAAGTTTTCGCGAGCGCTGAGATCCTCATACAGGGCCAGGTCCTGGGGCACAACCCCGATCAACTGGCGGACTGCCATTGGCTCATTTTTGATCGAGTGCCCGCCGATCTTTGCGTCACCAGCGCTGGCAGCGTAGAGGGTTGAGAGGATCGAGATCGTGGTGGTTTTTCCGGCGCCATTGGGTCCGAGCAGGCTGAAGATTTCGCCTTCCTGGATGTCGAATGAGATGCCTTTTACGGCGGCGAAGTCGCCGTATTTTTTGGATAAGTTCTGGACTTCCAGTATGGGCTGCATAATTCCTTCCTTTAACGGGAAATTAGAAAAAAATTGTAATGCCTCAGCCACAGGGCAATGGAACGCGGATTTGCGCGAATTTAACCGATCATAACAGTTAAAAACAAATAACAGCGAAAATCTGCCAAATCTATGACAATCCGCGTTCTATTTCGATAGAAAATTAAAGAGCCTGAGTATTAACTGTTTTTGGTTTTCAGACGTATGCACAATTGTGCTTACGAAGTTTGGGCGCGATGTTATTCGGGCCAACCAGGGCCAAGCGAGATGGAAAGGAATTTAGCGCCAGCCCTGCGGGTTTTTCTTAATAGAGCACGACGGCATCGCGTCCGTTTTGCTTGGCGCGGTACATAGCCATGTCGGCATTGCTGAGCAAATTGTCTATGCTGGACATTTCTGGCGAAAGAGCCGCACCCCCCAGGCTGATTGTAATGCTGACTGCCTGACTGGAGGGACCTGGCATAACGAAAGACGAATTGGCGATGGACTGGCGTACCCGTTCGGCCAATAGCCCCGCGTCGGTCAAGCAAGTGTTCGGCAACAAAATAGCAAATTCTTCGCCGCCGATGCGCCCAAGAATATCAATCTCACGCAGATTGGACTTCAAAACCTTCGCGACATGCTGAAGCACCATATCCCCGCTATCGTGACCATAGCTATCATTCACCTCTTTAAACCAATCAATATCGAGCAAGATGAGCGCCAGGGGATGGCGATTTCGCTTGGCGCGCTTGACCTCTTCAGCGCCGCGCTGCATAAAATAGCGCCGGTTGTTTAAATTGGTCAGATAGTCGGTAAATGCCAATTGTTCCAACTCGGCATGCAATAACCGGATTTTCTCATCAGCCTGCTTGCGCTCGGTGATGTCGGTATCGGAACCGCGGTATCCGCTCAGCTTGCCGTTATCATCCAGAATTGGAGTTCCATTGGTTGACATCCAGAACAACTGCCCTTGTCTGGATTGGACCTGATTTTCAAGATTTACGAAAGGGGCCTGACGTTCGAAGACTTCGAAAGCCGCAGCCTTGAAGGCTTCTCTGCCGGCCTCGGGATGCAGGTCGTAGAAATATTTTTGACCGACGAGTTCATCGACTGGATAACCGAGAATCAGCAGGGCCGAGTGACTGAGGTAAGTATAAAGACCCTGGGCATTGATTTCCCAGGTGATCACCCGGCTGAGTTCCGCGATCTGATTGAAGCGTTTGCCACTCTCCAGAATTTTCGCTTGCTGGGCCAGCATCCGATCGGCATTGCGGATGCGCACGAGAAGCTCGTCCGGCTCGAAGGGCTTGGAGATAAAATCATCAGCTCCCGCGCTTAAGCCCTGGAGCAGGTCTGCCTTGCTGCTGCGCGAGGTGACCAAAATGAAGTAGATGTGGGCGACGATAGGGGCGGACCTCACGATGCGGCAGAGATTGATGCCGGTGATATTGGGCATATTCCAGTCGGAGATCACGATCTGGATATTCTGCGCGTGCAGAATTTCCAGCGCAGAATCCCCGTCTTTGGCCAGCTCCACTTGGTAGTGTTCAGCTTCCAAGATTTTCTTGGTCACCGCTAAGGCAATTTCATCATCATCAACAATCAGAATTTTCAAAAAGGGGCTCTCGCATATTTGAGGCTGGATTTTTATCAGGTTCAATCCATCATGCCAGGTGGGTGAACGAGGTAATTATACCCTGGACAGTACAATTGTCTACGGCGACAGGATATCGTAGCTAGTTGGGGACAAGTCGTGGTAACGCGCTAACCTGACCCTTGGGTTAATTGCTCAGCCATCAGCAATTGAACGCGGATACCCAAAGTCGGGCACGATGTTTTGCGGATTCACCTGATTTACGCGGATTTTTTATGCTTTTCTTCTTTTGCGCCGGGATGTGAGCGCCAGCGATTTCTCGTTTTTCCGAAATGTGCACATTTGTGCATATAACGGAAAAGAAAGGTTATTCAGACCATGCAGACCGGTGCGCGAGGGTACTTCTATTCCGGCTTGTCTGGGTCAGGGTATTCTGGTGTTGATTAAAACGAACAAATGTTCTATAATGCATGGGTACAATGACCAGGTGGGCGCTGGGCCCAGGGGAGGCAGGATGACCGAGCTTAAGGAAATAGCGACGGAACTCAGTTATTTGAAGGGCAATGAGTTGAAAATCATGCTGGTCTTGTCTTCAGCAGAATCTGGACTCACGCTTGAGGCGCTGGCCCAGCGCAGCTTAATCCACGACTTGAAAACTTTGACCAGGACCTGTCAGGCCTTGGCCAAGGATGGCGGCATGCTGGTGGTTCACCGAGGCGCGCACGGCAAACAGACCTGGCGGCTGGTCGGCAAGCTAAAAATGGTCCGCGACAGGTTATTTTGGACGGCTCAGATCCGGGAAAAACCCGGAGCTGAAATAATCCAGTCCTCTTCAGAAACGGGAAAACCCCCGATCTGGACCGCAGAAACAGCCCAGATCGGGGAAAATCCCGCAACTGCAGGGAGTCTATTATTAAAGATAGAATCTTCTAAATCAGAAATAATAAGCTCAGACTCGCGCGAACAGGAAAACCGGACCATGTTGAAAAATGCCAGCCTGTTGTTTGGAAAACCGGTCAATTGGCAGGCCTCTTTTGCGGAAAAGTCTGCGGAAGAGATTTTGGGCTGGCTGGCTCAGGCCTGGCAGGCCTGTAAGCGGGGTAAATCAGATCGCCCGTGGGGATTGGCTTACCGGGGCTTGTCTGGCGATCTGAGCCAAAAGCAGCCTGATAAGCATTACCTCGATAACCCGTATGAGTATTTGCCGCAGGACTACCTGCAGGCTTGCGGACTGGC
>CAZHWV010000095.1:3619-8376 GCA_964536185.1 uncultured Anaerolinea sp.
TCGGGCACGATGCTTGCGCGTCCGATGAATCCGCGGGAAGAGCCGGTCGTCGAATATGACGAAGAGGACGACGAGCCTGAAGCGCCACATCCGGCGTTGATTAAGGACAGACGCATTGTGAATGCCTGGCAGGCGGTCATGGATGAATTGAACTCAACTGCTTCGCGCGCTTTTTATCTGAACTGGGTGATCGATACTCTCCCCGTGGCCTGGGACGCAGCGACAGGCTTGCTCAGCGTGGGTGTCAAAAATGAACAAACAGTTGAGATGTTGGCGGATCGCCTGGCAAGCACTGCCCAGCGCCAGTTATGCGGAATTCTGAACCAGGAAGTTCGGGTCAGATTCGTGGTGATCTAGGGTTCCGGCAGGCGCAATCCGGCTAATCCAAGCCTCGCCGGCCTGGCGGAAATGGAAAAAATTGGGGCTTTTATTACTTGTGGATGGGTAGTAGAGTGGGGTTAAGAAGACAAGCGTGGGCGGTAACCTCTAAAAAGGATGGGCGCATGCAGACCGAAGTCGGATTGTGGAGTTGGAGAGCGGAGACCAGGAGACCAGACGCGCCGGCGATTGATTTCTACCGGATGCTGGAGGCGTATTACTTCAACAATGGGTTGTACGACTCAACCATGCAGATGCTGTATGAGAACGGGATCTGGACGGCGGGGATGAAGGCACTGCGCAACCCAGCCAAGCGTACCGTTGAGTTCCATGTCACGCACATCTGGCCTGGCTCGATTGAGAAGGCGCTGCCGATTATGAGCGATAACAGGCGCATCATCGAGCCCCTTCACCAGGTGTGGCGCTGGTCTAACTGGGGCGTGAAGAAGCAACTGGCTGCCAGGTGGTTCGCGCTGTATGGTGATTGGTTCTGTAAGGTGGCGACCTCGTGCGATGCGACGGGCAAGGTCAGCCGGGTGTACCTGCAGAACATCAAGCCTGAATTGGTGACTGACTTCGAGGTGGATGAACGCAGCAATGTGACCTACATACGCCTTGACATTCCAATCAATGACGCGAAAGGAATGGGTTTGATGCACACGGAAATCTGGTCGAAAGAATTTGGCTACCAACTTTTCATTCACCGGCGAGACGCCACCACCCCCGTCACAAATTTGCCACCCCCCACTTCCTCTTTTCCATTAGCCCACTTCGGGATTGACTTCGTCCCATTTGTCCACTCGTCGTTTATCGACATGGGCGAAAAGCGCGGGATCGGGGTTTTTACCCTGGCCCTGGACAAGATTGACGAGGCGAATCGGATGGCGACGCGGCTGCACCAGATCATTTTCCGCTACAACCGCCCTACCGTGGCGATCATGGCCAACGGGCTGGATCCGAGCGGGCGTCCGCTGCCCGCGCCGAAGCCAGCGGGGTACGTCAGCGGTGTGACCCAGGAAGAGCATGACGACGACGTGAAGAGCTTCCCGGGCAACAGCAAGATGGAGTACCTGGTGGCCAACCTGAATTACCAGGCGCACCTGGATATTCTCAATGCGCAGATGCGTGAGCTGGAGGAAGATCTGCCCGAGCTTTCGTATTACCGCCAGAAAGAGCTCGGCTCCTCGATCAGCGGACGGGCTGTCCGGCTGCTGCTCTCGCAGGCTGTGGACCGGACGATTGAAGCGCGGGCGAACCTGGAGACCGGGCTGGTCAAGGCGGACATGATGGCGTTAACCCTTGGGGTGAATTCGGGGCTGTTCAAGGGTCAGCACATTGGCAGCTTTAAGCACGGTGACTTTGAGCACGAATTTGCTGAAAGGGAGGTGATCCCATTCTCTGCGCAGGAAAAGGCCGAGACCATGGCGATGGAGGTCTCGGCCGGGGTTCCGCTGGTGACGGCGGCCAGGCGGCTCGGCTGGACGGCAACGGAGCTGGAGCAGCTGGAGGAAGATCAGTTGAGAGCTGAGAAGGATCAGTTGAAAGTTGAGAGCCAGGATCAGCCCACTGATGGAACTACCGCTTCGCGCCAACCAGGTCAGCCCTTTGGCAGCCTGGGGACGGGCGCGAAGGAAGCGATTGGAAGCGAGGGATTATGACCGAAAAAGAACTGATTGTGGACGATGACCGGGTTAATCCGGACAGCTGGCGGGCCCTGGCGCTGTTACAAGAGCGCTACATGAAAGAGATTTCTACGCTGCAGTCGGATCTGGGCGCGACCCGCAAGCTGCTGCGCGAGAGCGTTGATCAGCTCTCGGTGAGAACGGCTGAGTTTCAGGACTGCCAGGGACGGCTGGAGGTGAGTGAAGACCGGAGACGGAGGATGGAGGAAGAACGGGGACGGAAGATGGAGGAAGACTGGGGACCACTTCCCGAGACCGGGGAAGAGCTGCGGGCTAAGATTAAAGAATACCAGTGGAGAGTTAAGGCATTTCAGCACGCCGAGGACGCTGCCACCGAGACGATAACTGCGCTAAAAGCCGAGTTCGTCAGGATGAATGCATTGGAAAATGAACGCGCGGATTTCCTTCTGCGCATGATTGGAGACCGAAGTCTCGAACATTTTGTCGTCAGGTGGGATGAATTACAAGCCGTGAACAGGCGGCTGCGGGCGGCGCTGGAGAAGTATGCCGATGAAAAAAACTGGAATGGATGGCACGTAACAGCCAAGCCCTGGAGCATCGCCTGCGAGGCGCTGGTGGAAAGATAAACCCTAAAGGTCTGGGAGACCTTTAGGGAGAGGCGGTGGTGGTTGATTGTTGCAATTATTCACACGTTACGGGCACGGTAAGCCCGGAGGAGTAAGTGATGGGTGACGAGAAGGCTGAGAAGACGGAAGACGAGAAGACGGAAGACGGGGAAGCTCAAAAACCCGCCATTCAACCCGCCAGCTTTAGCCAGGCGGATGTGGATCGGATTGTGAAGGACCGGCTGGAGCGGGAGAAGTCAGCCCGCGAGAAGGCGACACAGAAGGCGAAGGAAGACGCGGAAGCGGAAGGTTTGAAGAAGAACCAGGAGTGGCAGACGCTGGCCGAGAAGCACGAGGCACGCACGAACGAGCTGCTGGCCAAGCTGGACGAACTGGAGCCCCTGGGCGGGCAGGTTGAGCGTTACAAAGGCGCTCTGGAGAAGTACCTGGCCACCGAGAAGAAGGATCTGCCCAAGCACGTGATGGTTTTGCTGGAGAAGTTGGATCCGATTGAGCAGATTGAGTACCTGGCTGCCAACCGGGAAGAACTGGGCAAGACCACGGGGACGGGCGGCGTGCCTGCCAGCCCTGACCCGAAGACCAGGACGCTGAGCGAGGACGAACTGGAAGCCGCTCGGCGCGGGCAGGCTCAGATTTACTCGAATTTTTAACCAAGGAGACTGAAAATGGCTCATGTTGTCGTAACGACTACCGCACGGGTGGAGGTTGTGGAGAGTTTTGAACAACTGACCTCGATCGCGGCTGAAAGTATCACCCCGGGCATGATTGTGCGGTTGGAGACCTCGACCGGGAAATTCACCGCTGCGAACGGGTCCAGTGCGGCTGAGGCGCGGGTGTATGGGGTGGCTGTTGGCACTCACACTGTGCTGGCTGGGCTGCCGGTGACGGCGGTTCGGCGCGGCGTGCTGGATGGGTTTACGCTGACCGACCAGGCCTGGGATTGCGCGATCTATGCGGATGACACGGATGGGATGATTGGGGATGCGGCTGGTACGGTTTCGGTTGAAATTGGCCGGGTGATTCCCTCGCTGGCCAACCTGGCCGGTGTTGCCCTGGGTAAGTTGCTTTATGTTGCTGTGGGCGCGAACACGACCCACGCGCACTAATGGGAGCGAAAAATGGCCTTACTATTTGGCTTTGAAAGTTTGAAGGACCTGGCGGGGGTGCGCGTCACGGAAGTTGGGGTGGGGCTGGTCAACAAGGCGATCACCCAGTCTGTGGCTGAGCATAACCGGCAGATGGCGTCTTTGATGACGCTGTTTACCAAGCCGCTGACTGAGTTCAAGCTCACCTACAAGACTCCGACCGCTGCGCGGCTGCAGCCACTGGACGAGAGCGGCCGAGCCAGACCGATCAAGACCCAGGCGAAGTACGACGTGAGCTTCCCGATCCAATCGGGTGGGGCTGCGTGGGGCACGACCAGGATTGCGCGGGAGAAAATGACCGTGCAAGAAGCGAGCGACGCGACGGCTGCGCTGATCTCTGCAGATGTGCGCTGGATGCGTGACCATGTCCTGGCGGCTCTGTTCACCAACGCGAACTGGACCTGGGCGGACGATGAACACGGCTCGCTGACGATCAAGGGGCTGGCCAACAGTGACACGGACACCTACCAGATCCTGAGCGGCACGGATTCCAGCGCGACGGATCTGCACTACCTGTTCCAGGCGGCAGCGATCGCCGACGCGACCAATCCCTACCCGACCCTGTATGCCGAGCTGATGGAGCACCCGGAAAACAGCGGCGAGTGCGTGGCGATGATCCCGAACGGGCTGGTGGCGACGACCCAGGCGCTGACCAACTACGTGCCGGTGAGTGACCCGAACCTGGCGCTGGGTAGCGCTTCGAACCGGCTGGTGGGCAATTTGGGTGTGGCCCTGCCGGGGCAGTTGATCGGCTATGTGGATAAGGTGTGGATCTGCGAATGGCGCAGCCTGCCTGCTGGGTACATGGTGGCGGTGAGCACCCAGGGGGAACCTCCGCTGGGGATGCGCGAGCACGAGGAAAGCAGCCTGCAGGGCTTTAACCGGGTTGCGGAACGCAACGACCACCCATTCTACGAGAGCCAGTGGGAACGGCACGCTGGCTTTGGAGCCTGGAACCGGGTGGG
>CAZHWV010000095.1:8476-17065 GCA_964536185.1 uncultured Anaerolinea sp.
AATCAGGACGGTACGCGAGAAGGGGGGAGGGGCTGGGTTCATCCAGTGCCCTCCCCGATGCCGAACAATGGAACGCGGACGAACGCGGATTATTTTTTGGGATTTAGAGCGAAAAGAACGAGGAGGCGGTTGATGGATCCAAGGGTGATTGCAGAGAAAAAGGCTCATGCGCTGGCGCGGATTGAGTCTTCGCTGGACGAGTTGACGAGCAGGTTTGGTTTTTCGCCGACTGCGGCCCATGATTTACGGCGGGTGTACAGTGACCCAGGTCTGACGGACCTGAAGCGGGTGGAAGGGATCGCTGAGCTGGTGGACAGCCTGACAGTTTTGCTGATGACGAAATGGATGGAGGCAGACCGGGAAGACCGACCGAAGACCGGAGACCGTAGACCGGGAGTACCCCCCGATGACAAGCCTGGGTTTGCTCTTCCCCGTCCTCCGTCCTCCGTCGTCCGTCAGAAAGGGAAATAAGCCATGGCAGTGCCTACTTCGTACACCGAACACACGTTAGCGGATTACATGCACGACGAGCTGGGCAAGGTGGCGACTTTGCTGGGTTATGCGGTGGGTGTTGCCGATGCTGGCTCTTACGCTGAGGCGGTGATTGAGGCTCAGATCCTGTTTGGGGGTGCGATCGCCACCGTGGATGCGACAACAGTGCCCGAGATCCGCGCCCTGGCGCGGATCGAGGCCTGGCGCAAGGCGGTCAATGACCTGGTGACCTATTACAAATTTTCTGCCGAGGGCTCGGCCTTTGAGCGCGAGGCGGTTTTGCTCAACGCGACCAAGAACCTGGAGCGGGCGTACGCTGCGGCGGCGGCGTTCATCACGCTCCCTTTTGATTATGCCTCCAAGGTGGCAGCCCTGGCGGCGAGTGCACAGGCGGCAGTGGACGCGGCAGCGGCCACTGCGCTGTTCGGCTCTGAAATGGCCCTGTTGAACGCCAAGATTGCGGCGGATAGTGCGGCTGCGCTGGCCAAAACGAACGCGGCGATTGCTGCCGCGGCGCTGATCGCGGCGGCGAAGGTCTATGATGCCAGCACGGATCCGAACTACGTGATTGGAACCGACCGGGTAAGACCGGTGAACGACCCTTACCGCTGGATTCCGGAAGACGAGCGCACGCTGTGAGACGGAGGACGATTTGCCAAGCATATCGAGACGGGGAAGGTCAAACCCGGTCGGTCTTCGATCTTCGGTCGTCGGTCTTGCCGGTCTGACAAAAGGAGTTTGCGATGAATGATTTGCTGGTGATCTTGCGCAAAAAGAAGCGCTCGAACAAGTTCCTGCTGCGGGACGAGTTTACCGACACGGTGGCGGGTGGAGCGGTGAACGCGACGCTGGCGACGCCCTTTGGCGGAGCCAGGACGGCGGTGGACACCAATTCGAAGATCAGCGTGGGCAGCGGGGTGCTGAACTTTGCGACGGGCGCGGTGGCGAATGATGGGGTCTGGTGGCCAATACGAACCAGGACGGCGGGGAGGGTATTGCTGACCAAGATCACCCCTGCCAACACAACAGGCGCGCCTGCGCTTGGCTGGGACACGAACCAGGCGGGGCAGATCAGAAATTACATGAGATTTCGCGACACGGGTGCTATTCTGGCGTGTTGCTTTGGCAGTGCGAGCGTATCAACAGCAATTTACGCGGCTACAGCATACCTGACCGGGATGGTGATGCGGGGAACGGGCATCCATTATTTTATAAAGGGCGGCGCGTTTACGAATTGGACCTATCTCTACGGATCTTTGCTTGAGTCGGACAACCTTTACCCGGCGATCCAGGCCCAGAATATTGCCAGCATCTTCACGGCTGACTTTGTCCGGGTCCCGGAGAAGCTGGTGACGATTTACCCGCTGGCCTCGGATGGGTTTACGCGGGCGAATGGGGCGCTGGGCTCGAGCGGCGGAGCTGGGTCGGAGGAGACCGGCGGGGATGGGCTGGCCTGGACCGGGGCGACCTTCACGATCAGCACCAACAAGGCGATCAATACACCCACGCAGAGCGTGGAGAAGTTTACCGACGGCGGGCTGGAGACCTGGACCAGTGCGACGGATCTGACCAACTGGACGGAGGAAGTGAACGGAACGAGCACGGTGAACCGGGAAGGGACGGTCAAGCATGGCGGGAATTTTGCGGCCAGGATGGATATTGATGCACTTTCCAGCGTGGCTTCAATAAAACAAAGTGTTGCCAGCAGTGTAGGTGATTGGGTTTTAATAGATTGGTGGGGATACGCATCTGCAGCTGGTGTAAAACCTTATGTATTTAACAACACAGGAATAGCGGGAGCTACAAGAAATCCTGGAAGTAACTGGGTGAATTACAAGGACGTTATTCGGCAAAAAGTCTTGAATGGTGATTATGTATTTACCAGGTATTCCGCCTCCAGCGCTTCGGTCTATTTTGATGACATCTCGGCCAAGGTGCTGACGCTGGCGAGCCTGTTTGCCAGCCTGCAGGTCACGACGGCGAACGTGTTGGCCGAGGTGGCGGTGACGATTGGCGAGGTGGGCACGCAAGCGGGGCTGGTCCTGAACCTGGACAGCGCAGCTGCACCGGCGAACTTTGTGATTGCCTACCACGACGGGGTGAACGCGAAGCTGGACAAGTGTGTGGCGGGGGTCTACACCCAGATGATCTCGTCTGCGGCGACGTACGCGGCGGGGGCCAGGCTGGTGGTGAGCAAGAGTGGTGACAAGTACCGGCTGTTTTACAACGATGTGCTGGTGGGCGCTGAGCAGACGATTGCGGATGCCGGGATTGTGAGCAACAAGCTGCACGGGTTGTTTAGCACCTACGCGAGCAATTCCCTGGATAACTTTGTGGTCTGGGCCAAGGGCAACGGAGGCGAGTATGATGGCTATTTTGATAAACTTGCGGGGTAGGCTGCCACCCCAAGCAAGAGCTGGGATTATTCCATGTTGAGTTCTGCTGAGGTGGCGGATCTGCAGGTGCTGTTGGCGCTGGCCCAGGCGGATATTGCGGGCTGGACGCACAGCACTTACCTGGAGATGGCAGACCGGGCGACACACGTGACCTACACGGACGTGGCCCAGGTGCTGGGGATCGAGGGGCTGGAGCTGGGCGGGGATCTGCGCGACGTGACCAGTCACCTCTCCGGGGGCTGGATGGAGAAGCTGGACGTGCTGAAGGATGGCGGTCAGATGACCCTGCGCGTGCACTTCCTGAGCAGCGCAGCGACGCTGGACATGAGCACCGGGCTGGGGGCTGCGGCTCTGGCCAGGACGCTTGAGTCGTTCCACATTCACTACAAGGACGGGAGCGGGCTGGCCTTCACGGCCTATGTGCGGCTGTTGTTTAATGCCCCGGTGAACGGGCTGCTGGTGGGCAGGATCGTGCTGGATGTGAGCGGCGCGGTGACGGTGGTTTAGGGGACGGAAGACCGGAGACGGGGAAGACCGGTCTTCCGTCTTCTGTCGTTCTTGAGGAGACAAAATGACACATCCGTATGATGGGATCCATGGGCATGTGATCTGGACGGTGCAGGTGGATTGGGATGGGAGCGGCGCTTTTGACGATGGGGACGAGCCGCAGGCGATCAGCGGGATGGTGATCAAACGCGGGCGGGGCAAGCGCATGCGCGAGGATGGGCTGGGCCAGCTGCACCCTGGGGATGAAAGTTTTGAGATTGAGATCATTGACACGGCTGCCAGGTATGACAGCTTCAACACGAGCAGCCCGATCTATGCGGAGCTGGGCGCGCAGGGGCTGCTGCTGCGCGTGCTGGTCTTTTCGACGACGACCGAAGCCGCGGCTGAGGTGGTATTTGTGGGCGTGCTGGAGTCGGTGGTCTATGACCACGCCACAGGCGTGGCCACGCTGAGCGGGGCTGGTCTTTCGCGCAAGCTGGAGCTGGGCGCGGCGGAGAGTCTGTATGCGCCGGTGCAGAGCATGACGGATGGCGGCTGGGATGCGTATTTTGACGAGGCCAGCGGGACGCCAGCGCCGATAAACTACTGGAAAGGGCGGCCAGGCGGGCTTGCCTTGCGCGAATGTGTTGAAATTGCCCTGGAGCGGGCAGGTGATCCGATTGTGGGCGCGTATGGCGTGGCTGGGACCGAGGAACCGGACTATTTTTACCTGGACGGGGCCAGCGCGTGGGATACGATCATGGACCTGGCGGATGGGTTCTGCGCCAGGCTGTTTTTTACCCGAACCGGGGTGTTGTTTGTCATGGACCGGGGCGACACGGTGGGGATGGCCAAGGGGTTGATTGCGCCGACGCGCGCCCAAAGGAAATTTGGACTGGAACGTCAAATACCGTTTGAAGTGCGCAACCGGGTTGAGGTGAGCGTGCGGCCGCACTCGGTCCACCCGCTGATAGATTTTGATGTGACCGGGGTCTACTGGGTGGCAGCCTGGTCGAACAGCGGGCCTTTGATCGTGCCGCCGAACAGCACGCTGGACCTGCTGATCCGCTACCCGGACACGCTGGGGAAACCGATTCAAGGCTCGTTCGCCTGTGCGAACACGAACCTGGCTCTTGACCCGAACCGGCACGAAGTCTGGAGCGCGGCAGGCGAGACCGGCACGGATATGGGGGTATCGACCGGGACCGGCGAGGCGAGTTTTACGGTGGTGACGACGGCAGCCGGGGGGTTTACCTACATAGCCGGGAATAACCAGAAATATTGCACGGCGCATTTTCACAACACGAGCGCGGTACGCACGGCGTACTTTACGCACCTGCAGGTGCAGTTGATCGGGATCATCGAGACCGGGAACCGGTTTGTGGAGTTGGTGGAGGACGCGGCCAGCCAGGCGCTGAACGGGGTAAGGGGGATGCAGTTGAACTCGCGCTGGATCCAGAACCAGCACATGGCCGAGGACATTGGCCAGGCCTACATGGATGCGCTGAGCGTGCGCGAGCGAGCCAGCGTGGCCAGCATTGTCTACCAGTGGAGCGGCGACGCGCTATACGAAAACCTGCTGAAGTACGACCTGGGGTCGCATGTGGACTTTGGGGCCTTGGACAGCACGACCAGCCTGGCCAACTACGGGCTGGCGAACCGCTGGCTGATCGTGGGCCAGGAGCTGCAGTGGCTGAGCGCGGACGGGCAGGATGCCTTTGTGCGGCTCTCGTTCGAGCGGGTGGCACCGACAGCGGAGGTGGTGACGTTCAGTAACCAGGCGGGGCATGGCGGCTGGGAGACAAACACGCTGGCCTGGAACATGGTCATAAACGCCGGGGATAACCGGCTGTTGACGGTGATAGTGGCCAAGCGTGCGATCGGCGCGGTAACCTCGGTGACCTTCAACGGGGTGGCGATGACCCTGCTGGGGGCGACGCAGTATGGCAGCGGGGCAGATGCGCCGAGGGTGGAGCTGTGGTACATGCTTGCTCCACCGGTGGGCACGTACCAGGTGCTGGTCACCCTGCCGGGCAATGATCGTTTCACAGCCAGGGCGGTGTCCTTTGCGAACGTCAGCCAGGTGTCACCGTTCGGGGAGGTGAAGACGGCGACCGGGGCGAGCGGGACGAATGCCAGCACGACGGTGGCGGCTGAGACGAGCGGGCTGGTCCTGGATGGGCTGTCCCACCGTGCATCCACAGCGGCGACGCCAGGAGCTGGCCAAACCTCGGTCTTCAACATGAACAGCGACGGGTTTTGGCGCGGGCAAGGGAGTTATAAGGCAGGGGCGGCGAGCGTGACGATGGGTTGGACGGTGCCAGCAGGGAACGGCTGGGCGCAGGTGGCGGCGGTGATCAGGAGCGTGGGAAGCTGAGGGGGACGGGGGACGGGGAGGTCAAGCCCAGTTGGTCCTGCCTGGTCCGCCGTCCTCCGTCCTCGGTCGATTATTTTTTGGGAATTTTTGTGTAGAAGCTGGAGCCGGAGAACCAGACAATGGCGTTTTTGCCGCGTTGGGCAGCTAATTGGGAAGCGGTACAAACGACGTGATTGGTGTTATCGTACTTGCATTTCATGCCAAAGCGGAGCTGATCGACATAGACGGAAGCGCTGAGTTCCGAATGCTTTGTAAACCCGGTGACATGATAGGTGACTTTAAATTGTCCTTTGAGATACTGGACGCCGGCCAGGCTAACACTTTTTGGGGGTGGAGGGGAAGCGGCCAGCGCTGCAAGCATGGCCAAAATTGAAATTGCGATAAGAATCAGGACTAACTTTTTCTGCATCAGTAACTCCTTTTTGAAATTTCCTCGGAAATCGGACGTTATAAAAAGAAGGATTTGAAGACTAAAAAATTATGTCTTCATTTAAAAAGAATACATGAAAAAGTGGGCAAAAGATAGGGTAATTAATTACAAATTGCTAACAAAAACTGGTTGTGTCCGCCCAGGCCGTGACCTTGTTGCGCCCGGTATGTTTGGATTGGTACATGGCTTTATCGGCTTTGATGTCCGTATGTGTCTCTGACAAGTTCCATACTCATTTCTACAGGTAGAATTTGCCCATCCCTTTTCTGAAATGTTATTTCATAGACTGGGATGTCATCGCCTGCCATCATACGGGCCAGGTATTGGCCAAATACCGTTGCACCTTTTAAAACATCGCCCCTCAGTTCTTCCATTGAAATGCCAAACATATCTGCGGCGCGCTGGTTGGCGGTCAGGTAATTTCCATCCAGATCAAGAAGAATAACCGCGTCATGGGTTTGCTCAAACAGCGAGCGGAGGCGCGCCTCACTGGTCAACAGCGCCTGCTCGTGAGGTTAACTAATTGGGGACAAGTCGTGTTTTCCGGCTGCGCAGAGCAACTAACCAAATCCCTTCAAAAAATTCGTGTCATTCGATAAATTCGGAAATCATTCGTGATTTACAAATCCCGAACCCAGACGTGAACGGCTTTCCCACCGAGCCAGGTTTTCCAAATTAAACCAGGCAGATACGCTGTGTCCAGTACTTGGATAGCCTGAAAGTTTCATCCCAAGCAAGAACTGGGATTATTTCATCCCAAGCAAGAACTGGGATTATTCCATCCCAAGCAAGAACTGGGATTATTTCATCCCAAGCAGGTACTGGGATTATTTCATCCCAAGCAAGAACTGGGATTATTCCAAGAGAACGGATTCACTGAACCATGATGCCTCCCCCAAGTGGGGGAGGCAAACACTCCCCGGTTAGGGGATGTGACCTGAGAGTGTCTGGGATAGGATGAGATGATGGCCATAGACGATCACTGCAAGAAATTGATCGTGGCGAGAGCGTGAAATGAAATTTCGATTGGGCATTCCCGATGCGGTCCTGCTGAAACCCGAGCCATTATCGGATGAAGACTGGATCCGCGGGTAGTGGTAGGAGAACCAAGCTGGAAGCGGGGTCTTAATAATACGGTTAAAACCAGGCCGGTGAATCCGTCCCGTTCATTTTCGGATGGTTTGGAGAATATGTATGCAATGGCTCCGTCAAAGACGGCGTAGTGTGCAAAGCGGAGATTGGGTTCTACCCGATAAATCCAGGTGAAAGGTACTTTATGGAAAATGAATTTATGTTAAATCAAACCCTGCAAACGAATACAGTCGTACAACCAGATTACGAGATCAGTTTCGCTGATATTGTCAACGTCGCTCACGATGCCATCCTTGCGATCGATGAAAGCCACAATATCGTTTACTTTAATCAGGGCGCGGAACGAATCTTCGGGTACAACACACTCGAAATCATTGGAAAACCGCTTACGCTTCTATTGCCGCCCACCGCCGTTAAAATTCATGACGAGCACCTGCGCAATTTTCAGCGCGCAGCGGAGACGGCCCAATTGGGTGCGCAGCGGGAACTATCCGGAAGCCACAAGGATGGCACCATCTTCCCGGTCAGCGCAAGCATTGCCAAAACAATCGACCGGGACGGAAGAACAGTATTTACCGCCATTTTGCGCGACATGACCCAGAACAAGCAGGCGGAAGAAAAGTTTCGAAATCTCAGTCGAATGGATGAAGCAGCTTTGCAGATCGCTCAAATGGGTCACTGGGAATTCGACCTGTTGAACGGAGAGTTTACCTTCAATGATCAGTACTACACATTGCATGGCACGACAGCCGTGCAGGCTGGCGGGTATCTTATGTCGGCAGAGGAATTTGCCAGCAGATATGTTCCTCCGGAGGATGCTTATCTGGTGGCTGAGACTATCCAGCAAGCCGTCGAAACAAGTGATCCAAACTGGCAGTTTGATCTGGAGACACGCATCCTGAAGGCGGATGGCGAGCCACGAAACATTCATTTGTGGTTCCGTATCGAGAAAAATGCTCAAGGTCAGACCACCAGGCTGTTCGGCGTGAATCAGGATATTACCACGCGCAAGCAGGCGGAGGTTGCACTGCTAAGCGCCGAAGCGCGCTATCACGTCTTATTCGAGCAATCAGCGTTTGGCGTTGTGCTTATGGACCATGAAACAGGCAGGACCATCGAAGCGAATGCCGTTGCCTCCAGGCAGTTGGGCTATACCCGTGAAGAATTTGCTTTGCTAAGCATCTCTGACTACGAAGTGGAAGAGACGCCAGTTGAAACAGAAAAACACATGCGGACAGTGATCCAGACAGGCAGCCGCGATTTTGAAACCCGGCAGCGCACGAAAAGCGGCCAGATCAGAAATGTTCATGTCTGGG
>CAZHWV010000096.1:0-16790 GCA_964536185.1 uncultured Anaerolinea sp.
TGGGGTATGCTTCCCAAAACCAAGTTTAGCCATGCCATTATCAAACGCTTGAAGGTGTATGGCGGTGGTGAGCACCCCCACGGCACCCAGGTCGACAAGAAATAAAGGAGCAATACAATCATGGCGCAGTATTTTGAAGGAATTGGACGCCGCAAAGAAGGCATTGCACGTGTGCGCGTATCGGATGGCTCGGGTAAGTTTGTTGTCAATGGCAAAAATGCCCCTGACTTTTTTACCCGCCCTGGCGATATGCATGCCATTTTTGCTCCACTGGCAGCAATTGGTCACGAACCCTCCGCTTACGACATCTCTGTTAAAGTGAATGGCGGTGGCGTATCTGGTCAGACCAGTTCGGTTGTCTTGGGTTTGGCCCGCGCGCTGGTCAAGATCAATAGCGAGTGGACTTCTGCCATGCGCAAGGCTGGTTTGTTGACCCGTGATGCCCGTATCAAGGAACGCAAGAAGCCAGGTCTTAAGAAGGCTCGTAAGGCTCCTACCTACACCAAGCGTTAGTATTTCAACTCAAACCAAAATCGTATCGCGTAAAACTATTGCGCTCTCTGGGCAATCTGTTTTACGCTTTACGCTTTAATCACCGCAATTGTTTAACCTACGTAAGTGGAGAAGTATGCCATGAACTTGAGTGGTATTGAAGCACTTATCGCAACGCTGGGTCTGGAGTCGCTTTCGAAACTGGTCCTGGTCGAGGGTACTGAATTAGCCGCCGGGCATGTCCCGCCCTTTGCACCTGATAGCCCGGCTCTCGTTTTGGGGCTGGAGCGCCTGGAATTAGCCGGGTTCGGACGGGCGCTTTCGGCGGTTTATCCGCAGGGTTTTCTACTGAAGCTGGTGCGCCTGGACGGTCAATTGGAAACCTTTCCACTTTCAGAATTGGAAGGCAAAACCGGCCTGGGGCTGTTAGTTCCAGCGCTGGGTGAAAGCGCTTCCTTTGAAGCATTTCAGGAGATTATCGCGCATTTACGCGCACCTGAGGATGGCTGCCTGTGGGACAAGGAACAGACCCATCTCAGTTTACGCAAACATCTACTGGAAGAAAGCTACGAAACGCTCTCCGCGATGGATGAAGAAAATCCTGAAAAGATGTGCGAGGAATTTGGGGATCTGCTGCTCCAGATCGTGCTAAATGCGCAAATTGCCAGCGAGACTGGAGAATTTAACATGGCCGCTGTCCTGCAGAACATCAATGCGAAAATCGTGCGCAGGCATCCGCATGTTTTTGGTGAAGTCCAGGTTAATGGGGTCGGGGATGTGCTTTCTAATTGGGAAAAAATAAAAGCCGGTGAGCGCAAAAAACAAGGGAATGGGGAAAAAGGTGTTTTGGATGGTCTGCCTGTGGCACTTCCGGCATTGATCCAGGCCCAGGAATATCAAAACCGCGCCGCGCGGGTCGGATTCGATTGGCCCGAAATTGAGGGTGTCCTGGAAAAAATCAAGGAAGAAATAGAGGAAGTCCGTGCGACCACGAACCAGGATGAGTTGACCGATGAATTGGGAGACCTGTTCTTAGCACTGGTCAACCTGGCGCGTTGGAAGAAGGTCGATGCCGAAGCCGCTTTACGCGCGGCAAATTTGAAATTTAAGCAGCGGTTTAAGTACGTAGAAGCCCGAGCGCATGTCATGGATCGACCGATGCAGGAAATGAGTATTCAGGAGTTGGATGGCTTGTGGAACGAAGCCAAGCGAGCCAAAGGGTTATCACTCTAAGGCTGCCAGGAAACCTTTTGGCGTGTCCCGCCTTAAATACTTTTGGACATCAGGTACTCATCGTAATAAACCCCTTCGTGAAGGATGACTTTTGGTTCTTTTCCGTAAATGCTAAAACCCAGGCGCTGGTAAGCCTTGAGCGCAGCCAGATTGGTTGTGACCACCGCCAACTTGATATTGATGACTTGCTGTTTCATGGACCAATCCAGGCAAGCCTCGATCAGCCTGTCGACTATTCCTTGCCTGCGCCATTCTGGACGGAGGTAGACACCGCCGATGTTGGCTGAGTGCCGGGTTTTGATCCCAGGGAAGCGACGTATGGCTGCCATACCAAACAATTCTTGGCCAAATTCAGCTACAAAACTGCACCCTTCCTGCGGATCTGTATTTAACATCCTGAGTGTCCATTCCGAGCCGCAGTTTTCGCGAGCTTCATAACTGGATCCAAAAAAAGTCGGGTTGTCGCGCAGGGCCTCCAGGCGCAATTCGCTTAGTTGGAGGAGGTCTGCAAGCCCGGCTGGGCGGATGATTATATTTCCTTTGGGGGTAAGTAAGCTGCTTACAGCAAGGGGCATGAAAAATTGACCCGGAAATTGAGCGTCGTTGAAAGGGCGATATTATCCAAGGCCGATCCGCTCTACTTTGAATGGCGTTTCGTCCGGGGCAGGCATTTCATCGAAGTCGCGGGCCGCCAGATGTCCGCTGAAAACTGCTTGGGCGATGATGTTAGGCGCTTCAGCATCACCGATCAAGCGCAGCGAGTGCAGCCGTCCAGCAGTGAGCTCAGGAACCAGCTCAAGATGCAGTTTATCGTTGGGGATACGGTCTGTGACCAATACAACAGCCTCACATTCAAGCTCCCTTTGGGCGTTGCTAAGACTCGAACTGAGTTTTACCGCGCCAGGTTGGATGCTGGCCAATAAATGACGGGTGAACAGTTCCACGCCGATGTGGCGCAATCGTTTTTCGATGCGCTCCTGTTCGAGGGTGAATTGGGTCCAATAGGCAATCAGCGGGGCGGGAGTGGCCAGGGTCACGGCGCAGCCACTTTGGGCGAGTAGCTCAGCCAGAACACTTGCGATATAAAAATGGTCGTCATCGTAAATGAGAACTCGTCCTGTGGGTAGCCTGCCCTCCATAAGATCGTCGGGCGTGTAAACCTGTGGCAGGTCATGACCAGGAATGGGACTGTGCCAATTGCGGCCAAGTCCGTCACGCCGAAAAGTGGCGCCGGTGGCCAGGATGACGTTTTCAATGCCAGTTTCGAGAATGTCGGCTGCATTCATTGGGCTGGATGGAAATAATGATACATTGGACAATTTCTGGATCTGAGTCAAGCGCCAGTCGACAACACGCCGCCATTCATTCAGCCCAGGCAGGGCTGCTTCTCTCAGCACGCGTCCACCAGGCTCGCGTCGTGATTCGACCAGGGTGACTGTATAGCCCCGCTGGCCGAGCGCGCGAGCGCATTCCAGCCCAGCCGGACCTGCGCCAACCACCATGATCTCACCGGCGCTCTTTTTGGGTGCAATGCTTTCCGGGTGCCAGTCACGCCGCCACTCTTCACCCATGGTCGGGTTCTGGGTGCAGCGCAGTGGCACATAACGGGTATCACCGGTGACACAGATATTGCACCCGATGCATTCGCGTATGTCCTCCGGGCGGTTTTCCTTGATCTTGCTTGGCAAAAAAGGGTCGGCAATGGACGGGCGTGCAGTACCAATCAGATCGAGCACACCGCGGCGAATAGCTGAAACCATCGAATCGGGGGAGGTGTAGCGTCCGACCCCGACCACGGGTTTGCTCGTGAGGGTTTTGACGAAGGCGGTATATTTTTCCTGGTAGCCCTCTTTTTCAAAGCGTGAAGTGGCTGAGTCGTTTGCCCAACCGCTAACGTTGACATCCCATAAATCGGGTAGTTCGGCCAGCATGGCCACCACATCATGACCCTCGCCCTGGTGGGTGATTCCAGCCTCGCCGAGCAGCTCGTCGACAGCAAAACGCACAGCTACTGCGCAAGTATCGCCCACAGCATCCTTCGTATCTTCGATTAGTTCGCGGAAGAAGCGCACCCGGTTTTCAAGGCTGCCACCGTATTCGTCGGTGCGGTCGTTGGTGCGTCGCATGATAAACTGCATTGCCAGAGTCAGACCATGTGCGGCATAGCAGTAGATAATATCGAAGCCGGCTTTTTTTGCGCGCAGGGCAGCTGCCCGGTGCCAACGGCGGACGTTGCGAATGTCTTCTTTATCCATGCGGTGGGATTGAACCGGATCGTAACCGCTGCCACCCAGCGTCCCCATGGACCGTGGGCCGAGGGGTGCAGTGCGTGAATACAGGTTGTTGGCGTCCAGGCCGTTATGGACAAGTTCGATTGCAGCCAGGGATCCGTGCTTGTGGACGGCTTCGGCCATCAGCGCAACGGCAGGAATATCGTGATCGCTCCATAAGCGGCCTTCAAAATAAGGTGATAGGTCACTGGTGTGATGGATCTCCATTTCCTCTGTGCTGACGACGCCCCAACCGCCTTCGGCTTTGAGTCCACGCATGACTGCCAACCCGCGCGGCATGCGGTAACCAAAACCGTTGCAGTGGGGTACCTGGAAAAAGCGGTTAGGCGCCGTTACCGGGCCGATGCGCACTGGCTCAAAAAGGATATCGTAAGGATTGCCCATGCCGGTTAGCCGGTTCCGAATTGACGGTCGCCAGCGTCTCCCAGCCCGGGGACAATGTAACCCTTCTCGTTCAAATGATCGTCAATTGCGGCGAGATAGATCGGCACATCCGGATGTTCTTTTTGCATGCGGGCGATGCCCTCAGGCGCGCCAATCAGCCCGACAAACTTAATCTTCTCCACACCCCAGCGTTTGAGCACATCCACGGTTGCGCAAGCCGAGCCTCCGGTTGCGAGCATAGGGTCAAGAATCATGCAGATCGATACCGTTGGAGCCAGTGGTAGTTTGTTGTAATATTCGACCGGGCGCAATGTCTTTTCATCACGGTACAAACCGATATGCCAGACCTCAGCGGTGGGCATCAATTCCCAGGTACCTTCGACCATGCCCAACCCGGCGCGTAAAATCGGTACCAGGCCGATGGTATCATTTAATTCATATCCCGTAACGTGAGCCATTGGTGTTTCCACCTCACGCTGGGTTACCGCCAGATCGGCTGTGGCTTCATAGACCAGCAGCGCGGCCAGCTCTCGGACCAGTTCGCGGAATTTCTTTGGATCGGTTTTTACATCCCTCAGACGGCTGAGTTTATGCAAGACAAGTGGGTGGTGCGACTCATACACATTCGACATTGAATTCTCCTATGCAAAACAAGTACCTTTATTATATCTCTAAGGTGATATTTGACGGGTGACTTGGGCTCATAAATGCCTTAAACTGTGGTGAGCCTGAATTATTTTCTTGTAGGATGTGCCTGATGAAATTGACCGGTTTACACCTGTTATTGACATACCAATGCACTTTCGAGTGTGAGCATTGTTTTGTGTGGGGTAGCCCCTGGCAGAATGGGGTGATGAATTTGGACCAGCTCCACGAGGTTCTTCATCAGGCGCATGAAATTGATGATCTGGAGTGGATCTACTTTGAGGGCGGTGAACCTTTCCTCTATTATCCAATTCTGCTACGCGGCGTACAGATGGCAACGGCGATGGGTTTCCATGCGGGGATCGTTACCAATGCCTATTGGGCAACGACCCAGGCTGATGCGCAGGCCTGGTTGCGGCCTTTTGCGGATCTAATCGAAGATTTGAGCATCAGCAGCGATATGTACCATTTCAGCGAAACCAACTCTCTCTTTGCGCTTAACGCCGCGGCAGCGGCAGATGAGTTAAAAATTCCGATTGGGATAATCAGTGTGGCGCAGCCGGATGAAACCGATGCCGTCCGGGCAGTTGGCCAGATTTCGAGCGGGTTCTCAGTTGTTATGTACCGGGGACGTGCCGCCAGTCAACTGGCTTCTCGCGCAACACGTCAGCCTTGGAACACGTTTATTTCCTGCCCGTGCGAAGACCTGCGCGATCCAGGGAGGGCTCATCTTGACCCTTTTGGCAATCTGCACATCTGCCAGGGAATTTCGCTTGGAAATGTTTTTAAATATTCTTTGAAGGAAATCTGTGAAAATTATCATGTCGAGGCGCATCCCATTTGCGGCCCTTTGATGAAGGGCGGGCCGGCCGGGCTGGTGGAAGAATTCAATCTGCCGCATGAAGACAATTATGCAGATGCCTGTCATCTATGTTACGAATGCCGGCTGTCCTTGCGGGAAAAATTCCCGTACATCTTAACGCCTGATCAGATGTACGGTTGTTGAGTTTTCGATAAAGTGAAGATTAAATTGGATAACCTTTCGTTCTCATAATCCGCTGATAGTTCCACTAAAATTAAAAAGACGACTGCCAGCTTTGAAGGCAGTCGTCTTTTTTTCGTTATGGGTACCTAACGGTTTTTCTTAAAGTACACATCGGCATATACAGCGATAATCAAAACGGCACCTTTGACCACATATTGGTAAGCGGCTGGAACATTGAGCATTTGCAGACCATTGGTGAGTGAAGCCATAATCAGACCGCCGATCATGGCCCCAAAGATCGTCCCAATTCCACCCAATGTAGATGTTCCGCCCAAAATGCAGGCTGCGATGGCATCCAATTCATAGCCTTCACCAGCGGCGGTAGTGCCATAGCCCACGTATGAGGCCAGGGCGATACCTGCAATGCCGCAGAGAAAACCCATCAGTACAAATACTAAAAAGATATTGCGTTTGATGTTAATACCCGAGAGTCGCGCTGCTTCACGATTGCCGCCGATAGCGTAAGCATACCGGCCAAAACGGGTGTTATTGGATACATAGGCCATAATCAGGGCTGTGACCGCCAGCAACAGCACCGGCACCTGGATGCCGTTATATTTGTTGACAATAAAAATATAGACGATCACCAGCGCTGAAAAGAACAGCGTTGAAAGCAAGTCCATATTGAAACTGGCTAATTCAAAACCATATTTTTGTTTGCGCTGCCGGCTGTTGAACATATTAAAAATCAATAGTGCAACGACAATCCCCGCAATGACCCAGCCTGCCCAGGCTGGCAAATAACCCTGCGCAATTTCAGAGAAACCAGGCTGGTTGGCCGGAATGGTTTTGCCTTGCGTGATGACGAGAATACCTCCGCGCAAGATGAACATTCCACCCAGGGTGACTATAAAAGCGGGTACGTTAAGAAAGGAGATGATATAGCCTTGCAAAACGCCAAATAGCATGCCAACAATCAAGCCGACCAGAACTGAAAGCGCCGCGGCGATGAGTGGCTGATCTGGCAGTATGGTGTTCCATACCTTGGCCTGGAAAAAGGCTACAACAACTGAAACGAATCCCGCCAGCTTGCCAACTGATAGATCAATATTGCCAGTTACGATGACCAGCACCATACCAGCTGCCAGGAAGGATGTAACTGTCATTTGGCGGAATAAGTTGGAAAAATTCTGTGGTTGCAAATAGGACCAGTTGGGGGTCAGCATTGCGAACAACAGCCAGATGACTATCAGCGCCAGGATGATGGTGTATGTCTGAATATTCTCGCGAAAGCGTTTGGAAATTTCAGCAGTTAGGTTCATAGCGTCACCTCGGTATCTAGGATCAGGCAATGCCGGTGGCAAGTGCCATAACTTTCTCCTGCGTGGCATCGGCAATATCGAGTGTGCCGTTGGTGCGACCTTCATGCATCACGACGATACGATCACTCATGCCAAGCACCTCTTCGAGGTCGCTGGAGATCATAATAATTGAAACACCTTTTTCGGCAAGTTCATTCATCAGTTTGTAAATTTCAAATTTTGCGCCGACGTCGATGCCACGTGTTGGGTCATCCATGATCAAAATTTTGGGCTGTGAAAGCAACCATTTGGCAATAACCACTTTTTGTTGGTTGCCACCGGACAGGGAACTGACCACTGCCTGCAAACTGGATGTTTTGATCGCTAAATTTTTGCCTTGCTGCATAGCAGCCGCCAACTCAGCATCTTGATCGATGCGAAAAAAAGATGAGAACTGGCCGAGATTGGCCAGGGATATATTGCGCAAGATGGATTGGATTAACACCAAGCCTTGGCCCTTGCGATCCTCGGGTACAAGGCTGATACCATGACCCATAGCATCACTTGCGCTGTGGATATTGAGTTGTTGTCCATTTAAAAAGATCGCGCCGTTGACAATTTTGCCATATTCCCCAAAGATGGTTGTGACAAGTTCTGTTCGACCTGAACCCATCAAACCGGCAAAGCCCAAGATTTCCCCACGCTTTAAATCAAAATTGACACCTGAAAGAACTTTATGGCTAGGCTCGTTAGGATCGGTGGCATGCAGGTTTTCCACCCGGAATAATACTTCTCCGGGCTTACGGTTACCTTTTGGAAAGCGTTCTTTCATCTCGCGTCCAACCATGTGGCGAACCAGGCTTTCCTGATTCAAGTCCAAGGTTTTCTGCGTGGTAATAGCTTTTCCGTCACGCAAGATTGTGACTGAATCCGTGATTCTAAAAAATTCATCGAGTTTATGGGTAATGTAAATAATGGTAACGCCATGACTCTTGAGCGTCGCAAGTATTTCCATCAGCTTGTCAACTTCAGCTCGGCTTAGTGCGCTGGTAGGTTCGTCCAAAATCAAAATCTTGGCATTTTCTGAGAGCGCCTTGGCTATTTCCACCATTTGCATTTTGCCGACCCCCAGGGTTCTAACTTCGGCCTGGGGCGGGACATCCAGTTTGTATTTGGTCAGGATATCGCGAGTGTTGGCATAGAGTTTATTCCAATCAATACTGCCATTTTCTACGGGCTCTTTGCCGAGATAAATGTTTTCACCAACTGTCATACCGGGGACCAGGGTAAGCTCCTGGTATACGATCGCGATTCCATCTTCGATGGCCTGACGGATGGAACGGTTTTCCAATTTGAGTTCCTGACCCTCGTAAATGATCTTACCTTCATAAGACCCATAAGGGTATACGCCAGCTAGAATTTTCATCAACGTGGATTTGCCTGCGCCATTTTCTCCGCACAGACCGTGAATTTCACCACGCCTGATTTGAATGGAGACTTCATTCAATGCAGTGACGCCTGGAAATTTCTTGGTAACATTTTGAAAATCGAGGATGATATCGTCACTCACGGGATACTCCTCTATGAGTTAGTGTAGGGGTGAAATTTATTGGGCGAAATCCCGGCCCCTTCATTTTTAGAAGGAGCCGGGATAATTCTACGATAGATTACAACCTAGGGTTTTGCAGGGCGCTGGGCTTCGGGGATGTCGCGATAGACATCGTCATAAGCCTGGAAACCGCTCTTGACGACCAGGTCATAGATGTTTTCTTTGTTGACTTGCTGAACCTGCAGGAACACACAGGGGACCTCGCCGGTCTTGGCGGGATCAACAGTCAGTTCGGCCAGCGTGAAGTTCTTCATGCCGTCGATAGCCGTTCCCTTGAGCAGCTTGTCGACTACCTCTATTGCCAGAGGCGAAAGAAGGCGGATGTCCTTGAGAATGGAAACAGTCAGCTCGCCTTTGACGATGCTGTTGCTGCCATCGGCGGTGGCATCCTGACCGGAAATCGGCACGACGCCAGCCAATCCCTGGGCCTTCATGGCCTGCAGGGCGCCCAGGGCGGTGCCATCATTGGAAGCAACGACAGCGTCGACTTTGTTGCCGGCGGCGGTCAGCAGGTTTTCCATCAACTTGAGGGCATTGGCGGGGTCCCAGTTCTCAACGCCCTGCTGGGCGATGATCTTGATCACGCCACTGTCGATGTAGGGCTGCAAAACTTCGGTCTGGCCCTTGGTGAAGAGGGTGGCGTTGTTGTCGGTGGGGGAGCCGGCCAGTTGGATAACTTTGGCGGGATTATCCTTTGTCCACTTTGTGCTGCCGGGAAGGCCGATGGCTTTCATCACGCCCAGGGCTTGCTGGCGGCCAACTTCGACGTTGTCGAAGGACAGGTAAGCGGAAATCTTCGAGGTTTTGATCAAGCGGTCGTAGGCGACCACTTTCACGCCGGCGGCTGCGGCTTTATCGACCGAGGTCACAATCGCGTCACCGTCTTCGGCAACCACAACGAGGGCTTTGACACCCTGGCTGACCATGTTGTCGATCTGGTCGTTCTGGGCCTTGACATCGTGATTGGCTTCCTGGCTGATGACTTCATAGCCCTTATCTTCCAGGAGTTTGCGCATCAGAACTTCTTCATTCTTCCAGCGCTCAGTTGCGAAATCAGAGAAGGATAAGCCAACTTTGATCTTGGCGGCGGGTTCAGGTTGCGCGGTGGTGGCGGCGCCGCCACAGGCAACCAGGCTGGTCGTAAACATGGCCAGAAGTAAAAGTGTAAATACAATACGAGAAATCTTAGACATCTTTTCCTCCAAAATATAGTGAATACGTTGAGTGAGACATAGATTGATCGAACAAAGCCGTATTTAGATATTGCACCTCCAGTTATGACTCAAAGTGATTGCTTTGCGAAAAAAAAGGAACAAAGCCGAAAGAAAATAATTATATACTATTGAAAGACCGAGGCCTAACTTGCGAAAGTACGGATTGATAAACTGCGGCAATGCCGCCTTTTACACATGCATCTGATCCGTGGGCGGCTCGGACAACTTTGACTGATTCGCGATTCCACAATAAGGCGCGCTTTTGAATTTCATCTTCTACAATCGGAAAAAGGAATTCAGAAGCGATACTCAAGATGCCGCCAAAAACGACGATTTTAGGGTTGAGCGCATTGAGCAAAGAGGCAATGCCGATCCCTAAAAAACGGCCAATTTTTTCCAGTGACCAAATGGCTAAAGAATCCCCGGCCTGAGCTGCTTTCACAACCATTTCCACTGAGATATTCTCCCACTGGCCCTGGATTTGATCAGCAAGGATGGATGGTTCACCGTTTTTGAGCGCATTAATTACATTCTTAAAAAGGCTGTTCTGGCTGACCTGTGTCTCCCAACAGCCATAATTACCACAGTTGCAGAGTTCGCCCTGGGGGTCCATGGTCATATGACCAAATTCTGCGGCAACACCGTTGGCGCCTTGCCACACCTGTCCATCGCGCAAGATACCACCCCCCAGACCAACATTGCCACTCAGATACAAAATTTCGTCATAATCCTGGGCAACGCCAAAGTAATGTTCGCCCAGCGCGGCCATGTGTGCTTCGTTATCGACAAATATGGGGGCGCCAAAGCCTTGCTGTTCTAAAAGTGCTAACAGTGGCACATTTCGCCACTTAAGGTTGGGAGCAAATAATAAGATCCCGGTTGCGTGGTCAACCATACCCGGCGCACCTACTGCAATTCCAAAAAGTTTACTGGATACAACTTTTCCTTTATCGATTGCCTTGTGTAATAAAGCCAGCATGCAATCAAGGATTGCATGCTGGCTGGTGTTGGCTGGAATTGGTTCTTTTATCTGCCAAATCACCTCGGGGGCAAAATCGGTGACCATTACTTCCAAAAAATCAACCCCAATCTCACAGCTTACAATGGTTCCGGCGGTCGGATTAAGGGTCAGCAGGGTAGCCGGACGGCCCGTGCCAGAAGACTGAACCCCTAATTCGCGAACAAAACCGTGCTCATTTAATTCATTAATCAGGTCAGAGACGGTTGTTTTATTTAATTTTGTTTTCTGTGAAAGGCTGGCCCGGGAAATTGGCGCATCCTTACGCAGAATATGCATAATGAGCGACAAATTGGCCTGTCGCCCTAGAGCCTGATGTCTCGTTTGATATTGCGCCGGTTCTCGCATGAATAACCCTTGACAAGCGTTGCTAATTTAAGTTAAAGTAGAGGTGCAGTTAGTTTGTTGAGACAACCAACTAAAATTATAAGGATTTATGGCTAAAGAGTCAAGCTGTCATTTTGTACCATTCTTCGCTTTACATCACATCAAGGAGCCTGATCATGTCTGATTTTTCCCCAAAACCTGAACAAAAATTCACCTTTGGCCTGTGGACCGTCGGGTCTCGCGGCGCGGACCCATTTGGCAGTGCGGTTCGTCCGCATAAAACCCCGGCAGAACTGGTCTACCTGCTTGGCGAAGTTGGTGCATACGGTGTCAACTTCCATGACAACGACCTGATCCCGATCGACGCCACACCTGCCGAGGCAGAAGCCATCAAGAAGGATTTCCGCAAGGCCTTGGATGATACCGGCCTCAAAGTCCCAATGGCCACGACCAACCTGTTTAGTGATCCGATTTTTAAGGACGGGGCTTTCACCAGTAACGACGCGCGGGTGCGAGCTTTTGCCTTGAAAAAGACCATCAACGCCATTGATCTGGGCGTGGAATTCGGGGCTAAGACCTATGTTTTCTGGGGCGGGCGCGAAGGCACCGAAACAGATTCGAGCAAAAGCGCGGTCGAATCGATTAAGCGCAGTCGTGAAGCGATGAATTTCGTTTGCGAATATGCGCTTGACCGGAAATATGATTTGAAATTTGCCCTCGAAGCCAAGCCCAACGAGCCGCGTGGCGATATCTACAATGCTACCACCGGGCATATGCTGGCCTTTATTAATACCCTCGATCACCCCGAGTTGGTCGGGGTCAACCCAGAGATGGCCCATGAACACATGGCCGGATTAAACTTTATGCATGGTGTGGCCCAGGCCTGGGAAGCTGGCAAACTATTCCACATTGACTTGAATGATCAGTATCCCGGTCGTTATGATCAGGATCTGCGCTTTGGCTCGCGTGATATCAAGGCAGCCTTCTATTTGGTCAAGTTCCTGGAAGACGTAGGCTACAGCGGCTCGCGCCATTTCGATGCACATGCTTATCGCACTGAGGATTTTGAGGGTGTCAAGGATTTTGCGCGTGGTTGCATGCGCACGTATCTCATTCTGAAAGAGAAGGCCGCGCAGTTCAATGCTGACCCGGAAATCAATGCTTTGCTGGCCGAGATCAACGCGAGCGATGACAGTATGCAGCCTTTCTTTGGCAAATACACGCCTGCAAAAGCAGCCGCGCTCAGGGCCCAGGATTTTGACCGGGCGGCCATCTCGGATCGCGGACTAAAATATGAACGTCTCGACCAGTTGACCATTGAAATTATCACGGGTGTGCGCTCATAAACAATATTGTCCTGGCTTTGTCTTTGTTGAAATTCCCCAAAATTTCACTGTTCGCTGAGCACACAGACAGCGCGTAAAAGCGCTGCGATCCCTGGTGCAGGTGGCGAAAGGTGAGCCATTCGCATTTTCGTGGAGATTCTTATGTCGTATCTGATGGGAATTGATATATCCACCACCGGTGTAAAAGCTCTGATCATTGCGCCGGATGGCAGAGTGATTGCCAGTGCCAACACTGAGCAGCCGCTTTCCACACCTCGCCCGTTATGGAGTGAGCAGGACCCGGCAGATTGGTGGCGCAGCACCCTGACAAGTGTCCGGCAGGTCTTGAAGCAGAGTGGTGTGTCCGGCGACCAGATTGCTGCGATTGGTTTGACCGGTCAAATGCACGGTCTTACCCTGTTAGATGACACAGGCGCAATATTGCGCCCAGCTATCTTGTGGAATGACCAGCGTACTGCAGCCCAGTGTGATGAAATTCGTGCTCGCTTGGGGCGCAACCGCTTGATCGAGATTTGCGGAAATGATGCCTTGACCGGCTTCACTGCTCCAAAGATTCTCTGGGTGCGCGAAAACGAACCCCAGGTCTATGCCCGGATTCGGCACATCTTGTTGCCCAAGGATTATGTGCGTTACCTGCTGACCGGCGCGTTTGCTGTGGATTGTGCAGATGGGTCCGGCACAATCCTGTTCGATATCAAAACCCGGGATTGGTCACCTGAAATTTTGAAAGCGCTGGATATCCCGCTTGAATGGTTGCCCAAAACTTTTGAAGGCAGCCAGGTGACTGGCCTAATATCTGCTGAAGCAGCTACCCTGACTGGCCTGAAGACCGGGACGCCTGTGGTCGGCGGAGGCGGAGACCAGGCCGCTCAGGCTGTTGGCGTTGGTGCTGTTCGTCCGGGAATTGTCGCTCTCACGCTGGGTACTTCTGGGGTAGTATTTGCCACCACTCAAGGACCTTTCGTTGAACCAGAAGGTCGTTTGCATGCTTTCTGCCATTCCGTGCCAGAGCGCTGGCATTTAATGGGGGTCATGCTCTCAGCCGCGGGCAGCTTGCGCTGGTATCGTGATACCTTTGCCCCCGGAGTGGACTATGACAGCCTGCTGGCTCCTGCAGGGCAAGTTTTACCGGGCAGCGAGGGCTTGCTCTTCCTGCCTTACCTGACCGGCGAGCGTACGCCTCATCCTGACCCGTTGGCCCGCGGTTCATTTACGGGTCTGACCATTCGTCACACCCAGGCTCATCTGACGCGGGCAGTCTTGGAAGGTGTCGCCTTCGGATTGCGCGATTCCTTCGAATTGATGAAAGCGGTGGGCTTGACCAAAATTGAGCAAGTGCGCGTTTCCGGTGGGGGCGCGAAAAGCCCTCTTTGGCGGCAGATCCTGGCCGATGTGTTCAATGCTGAACTGGTCACAGTCAACACCACCGAAGGGGCAGCTTATGGCGCAGCCCTCTTAGCCGGGGTAGGCTGCGGGTTATTCAACGATACGGACGCAGCTTGTGCCCAGGCAGTGCAAGTCACAGGTTCCACTGTCCCGCATCCCAAAGCTGTCGAAAAATATGACCAGATCTACGCCATCTATGGCGATCTCTACCCGGCCTTGAAGCAAATCACCCATAGGCTCGGCGAAGTTTAGGGATGTGAACCAGCTTGTTTTCCAAAATGAGGTTAGCGCAAGCCTGGATGGGTAACCTTCCCCTCCAGGCTTGCTTAGGGCCTCAGCCAAGGTATTATTTTGGACTGTTACTCTATACGCCTCTTTATGCTCATATAACAAGTTTGTCCGAAACTTATCCCTTGCAGAGGTCGGTAACTTGAAATTTTCAATCGTAATTGTGACCTTCTTGTTTGGCTTTTTGTCTAGCTCCTGCGGAACCTCGGCGATTGGTGTTTCCAAACTTGCGCCCCAAACTTACCAGATTAGCCAGGACCAGGTTGTGCGTATCGAAGTCAATTCTGGCGAAGTCCTTGTCACGGGTAGCCAGGGTGATACCATCGAAGTACTGGGCACTCTAACCCAGGATAAAACGCTGGTGTATTCAGTTGAGCAAAACAATGCTGGTTTGCATATCCTGGCCCGCTACCCAAAACGTTTTTTTCCCCTGCCGGCCACTAATCCAATTAATCTCGAAATAAGGATACCAGCCGGGGTTCAGGTTCAATTTGATACCCAGGATGCCAATTTGACTGTTCAGGATTTCTCCGGAAAACTGGAGGTTTCGTCAGTTGCCGGAAATGTCCAGGTGGATGGGTTGGACGGTATAGTAACCTTGAAAGTCAACCGGGGCGAAGTTATGGTGCAAAACAGTCGGGGGGAATTGAATGCGCTGGGGAATTATGGTCTTTTGTCATTTGTGGATGCGCATGGTCAGGTCAACGCTTCCACCATCATGGGCACAGTCAGCTATCAAGGTGCGCCAAAGCCTGGGGATGCGTTCCATTTTGAAACAGATCATGGGCCGGTGCAGATTGACCTGACAGACCAACCCAACCTGCTGGTGGATGTTCACTCTACCAGCGGTGAGGTTGTCTGTATGTTTTCAGCGCTTAAGCGGGAACCCAGAGACTGTGGCGGGAAGCTTGGCGATGGTAGCAGCCGGCTGGATGTCCGTACCGTCAGCGGAAATATCATCCTGCGGCAAGTGCCTTAAATTGAGCGATTGCCCGGTTCATACTCCTGGACTGGAACAGCGCTGTGCCTGCGATCAGGATATCTGCGCCTGCTTGGACCAGTTCAGGCGCGGTCTGTGGGTTTACGCCTCCGTCAACGGCAATCGGAATGGCTAATCCAAACGAGTGAATGGCTTGCCGCGCTTGGGCTATCTTTTTGATTGTGCCCGGCTGCATCACCTGACCCCCAAACCCGGGGAAGACTCCCAAAACGAGAAACAGGTCAATTTTTGAGAGATATCCCAGGGCCGCTTCCAGGGGTTCGTCCGGATTGATGCTCATACCAGCCTGAATACCCAGCGCGTGGATGTGGGCTATGGTTTCCGCGGGGTCCGGAAGCGTATCACGGCAGATGATGATCATCTCCGCTTGCAGAGGCTCGAACGTATCCAAAACTTCATCCGGATTAGCCAGTTCGAGATGCACGTGAAAGGGCAGGCGAGTGTGCGCGCGCAGGGCTGTCAGATGACTGGGGGCCAGGGCCAGGTTCGGGACGTAATGTCCGTCCATCATATCGAAATGAAATGAATCAGCGCCAGCCCGTTCGGCGCGGCGGACCTCCTGGCCCATGCGAGCATAATCTGCGGCGAGTAAAGAGGCGCTGACCTGGGTCATGTTTAGGCGGGCCAGATTGCTTTCACACTTTCGAAGACGGCCTTGGCTGTTGCCGCCGGATCGGCCTGGGCAGTGATGCCGCGCCCGATGACAATCCCGTACAGCGGTACCCCTTTCAGCAGCGGTAAAACATCCAGATTGACGCCACCTGCGATGGCTACATCCAACCCCATTTCGCACAGGGTGCGAACCGTCTGAACTGCGCGCTCATCCCACAGAGCGCCAGCAGTGACTTCTTCGTCGATACTGCGGTGATAGAGCACCAGGCTGACACCGACAGCCTGGACTTCGCGCGCGCGCGCGACGACATCTTTGACCCCAGTCATATCGACTTCAGCGCGACGCTTCCACTTATCCGCTTCGCGTTGGACCTCTGTGATGGTTGCCAGGGTGGTGATGCCCTGGGTGGTGACCACATCGGCGCCAGCTTCGAAGGCCATATTGGCCTCATAAGCGCCAACGTCGCTGGACTTCAGATCAGCCAGGATGAGCTTATTCGGGTAAGCAGCCCGTAGTTTTCTAACGATTTCGATACCAACCGATTTGATCAGCGGGGTACCGGCTTCGATAATATCTACATAGGCCGAGGTCAGGCGGGCTAACTCAAGCGCGTGGTTGAAATCCAGTGTATCCATTGCAAGTTGAATTTTGGGTGCCA
>CAZHWV010000097.1:0-11186 GCA_964536185.1 uncultured Anaerolinea sp.
AGAAATATTTGCGTGAGTTTGAAAAGTGGGAAAAGTTGCAGACAAAATGATCACTTTCTTTCAAAAACAAGGTCCGGATTGCGCATAACGTAATTAACAATTAGCTGATTGTACTGACCCGTATTGAACATCCAAACTTCACGTAGGCGATCTAGTTTCCACAGCGGCCCCGAGATGACATAAGAAAGCTTTTCGTAATACAAAGCCAGGTCAGGATCAGCAATTTTCGATGTGTAGTCTCTTAACATCTCCGGGTAACCAACGGGGATTTTGCGTTTGAAATGTCCAATTCGCCAATGGATCGGATCCATGGCCGGCAAGCGTGCCAGTAATGGGTCTACCAGCGCGTATGGATCAGCTAGATATACATTCGGGCCGTCTTTATAGCCAGTTTTGCCTATCGCGCCAATAAAAGCTGCCACCTTAAACTTTTTAAAATCCCAATTGTTGCCAGCCAGATCAGAGCCAATTTCTGTTTCCCGCAGCCCCTGAATGACAAGTCCCTGATTGCGTTCATTGCTAAAATATACCAGGCGTTCATCGGCAATGCCGTTTCCATCCATGAAGGTAAAATTATTAAACGTCATCGGTAACTGCGGGTCGAACAGGGTCGAACGTACCGAGAAGCCCCCCAGCGCCAGGATGATTGCCAAGGCAGCCAGTTTTATTTGCCTGGAAAAAATCAGCAGCCGCGCCAGTAATACCGCAGAAACGAGAAAAACGGCTGAAAGGAATCTTCCGCTCATAAAATCCCCGCCAATTTTTAACACATAGAGCATATAGAATGTGAGGCCCAGGTAAACAGCCAGCGACTTGCGATCTCGCTCCAACAAAACACCGATACCTGCCGCAGCGATCACAAATAGGGTTAGCGGATCCCAATGAATTGAATTCAGAAAATAATCAAAACCTTGAGCAAGCAATAAACGATCCAAGATGCCAGTATTTAACTTGGCGTAGGCGGTATTGGGAAATGGAAAGCCGAAATAAAACAATGAGAACAATTCCCAAATAATCAGGGGGGAAAAACCGAGCAGAGTAGAAACCAGGTTTTTTCGGAAGGAGTCCCGTTCTTGCCAGAACACAAACGCCAGCGCTGGCGCCACCAACACCAGTGCATCTAGTCGATTAATTGCAATTAACGCCGAGATAAACACCAATAAGCGAAAACGAGGAGGGTCCTCAAAAAGCTTCCATAGAAAAAAAGCCAACAAAAGGTGGGTGAGCGGGTTTTCCAACCCCGAGGTCGAATAATCCAGAAAAGCGCGGGAGAGAATGACTGACGCAGCCAGGAGCGCAGCTGAAACAGGGTCGCGATTAATCACCCGGCTAATCAACAGCCACACTGTCAGTGCTGAAAAGGCCAATGATAAGGACAAAGCCAGAAAGACCAGTCCAGAGCTGAAGGACACACCCAGCAAGTTCACCTGAATAAAATAAAAAGCTGAAAGCACCAACATCCACAAAGGATGGGTAAAACTTTGCACACGCACGTTGGGGTTGTATCCCATTCCGTATCCAGCTCGGAAATTTTCTACAGACCGAAAGGTGATATATGCATCATCCGAAACCCAGGCGTTACGCATGGATATCAAGGTAAAAAGCAATACCAGTGTAAGGCCGAGAAACTTAAAATCGCGTTGCGTCATCCACAGACTCCGGTATTATTTTTGATGAAATTAAGAATGATTGTTAGCGAATAGCAAGAGTGGAAAACCAGCTTTATTCTACCCAATTAGTTTATTTGCATCTTTGTGTGGGGCTCGGAATACCATCCACCAGGAAGCGGTCAGGACCAACAGGGCCACCCAGATGCTCCACATATCGCGTTGGATGGTGAGAGCGTCGCTCTCAGGGTTCATTTGGAACAGAACAAGTCCGACGATGGATATTAAGTCGAGCAGGAGCAGGAATAAGGTGGAGTATAAATAGCTTTCCCGCCGGCGGACTAAGTCAAAAGTAATGTAACAAATGGGAATGATTAGTAACGCATAATCGTAGGACCAGAGATAAGGGGGCAGCAGCACCCCCAAGGCGATGGCTGCGCTGAAAGCCATCAGGGGTGAAAGTGTATCCCGTTTTTTCCAAACCTGCCATGCAAACAAACCAACCAATGCTAGCCCAATTAAGCCATAATTGATAAAAGTACAATTTGGATCTCCGGCACAGACCAGGCGGGTATAACTGAGTATGGTCGGCTGATTGCCCAGGCGCATTTCCAATAGATTTTCACTTGCGCCTCGGAATTTTTCCAACCAGTGTGGGTCTTGAACCAGACCGATGATGAACAAGCCCAGCCCACCGATGCCGAGACCTGCAATTGCTTGCCAATTGCGCCGGAAAAGAAACCAGATGCCAATCAGCAAGGTTACGGTTAATAACGGTGGTTTAAGAGCCAACCCGGCCAGCAGGATGCCTGCCAACATAGGGCGGTCTGTTTCCATAAAATAGAGTGCAAGCGTTAAAAAAACCAAAAACAGGACCGAGAACGTACCAGTCATCAAGCCCAGGTAGATATTCCCGTTCAGAATTGTGGCCACCAGGACGAAAACGGCATACAACTGCCGGTTCAGCCCTTCCCAACCCGTGGCCAGCCAGAGTATGCAGCTTGCAATCAAAACCTGAGCGAGCGTATCCCAGACAATATAGGCTTTTCCGATTGGCAAAAGGCCTAAGGGCGCTGTCACCAAGGCCAAAGGCAGGGGATAAGGGAATATCTGGTTGGGGATCCAGGTTGCGCCATTTATATGGTGGCCATTGATCCAATCAATGGTCGAATAAGGATGCTCGCCAGTCCACTGCATGTGGCCGGATAGCCAGAAGGTAAAAAAGCCGTTGTTGGTGTAATCGACGCTGCGTTCGTTATTTACAGCAATGAGAACATAGATTGGGATCAACGTGACAAGCGCTATTAAGGCCCACCAGCGACCCAGGAAAAGCTTCGTTTTATCGATGAATTCACTCTTTATTTTCATGCCGTTCCCAGAATTGATATAATCCCAGGCGTCCGCCTTCGCCATCTGAGAAGAACGATTCCTTCACTTGGAAACCCGTCTCGTTGGCCACTTGGTCTAATTCATCAGCAGAAAAGTGATGGACATAACGCAGTCCGGAACCACCACCACGCCAATCGAGCAGGTAGTCACCTTCATCCACGTTCGTGGCGAATAACCCAGCCGCTTCCCAGGGCTGAATACGATTCTTGAGCTTTGCGCTGTTCAGAAACTGCCAGTTCGAATGGATAAATTTTCCTCCAGGTGCGAGCAAGCTGTGAACTTTAAGAAAAATTCTCCGGCGCAGGTTCCGATCAGGAATGTGGTGCAAGACAGCAAATGCGGTAATCAAGGAATATTGCGCTGACCCCAGTGACTGCTCCCAATCCTGGGCGGTTAGATCTGCTTCGAAAAAACTGGCAGAAAACCCATCCGGTTGAGACTTGGCATCGGCAAGCAGGGCTAGGCTGAAATCCAAACCGGTATATGTTCCGCAGAACTTGTTTTGAGCCAGCGTGCGGGCCAGTTCGCCGTTCCCGCAGCCCAGATCCAGGATGCGCTCAGATCCAACCAACCCTGATAGAATTTTGTGTACACCTGGCTGAATTCGCTGACGCGTGGCTGAGAAGTGCGCGCCAAAATCGGTATAGAACTGGCGGTTGAGTTCCAATAAACGTCGAACTACGGTTGAATCCATGATTTGATTATAGCAAAGCCTGGGTAAAATCAGGTGGATATAAAACGGAGACGCCGCTGCGCGTCCCCGTTAGTTTTGTTTCAGTGATAGGCTTAACTGTTTGGCGGTTTGCGCAGGTCATAGTTGGGTCTGCGTCCGTAGACCTGCCAGGCATACACACCCAGGCCAAGGGCTGCCAACACCAATATTCCACCTGCGATACCAAGTAGGTTGTTGGAGCCGGGTTCATTGGCAGGGTCTTGGGGTTTGGCCTGTCCACCCTGCTGAGCACCGAAGTCCACGAAAATTTGTTCTCCGGTCTTAATGTCGAGCGTATAGTTGAGTTGGGTTGTCGGGTTGTACCCTTCTGGGGCGGCCACTGAAATGTTGTAAGTGCCCTGGATGATTTTCTGAAAACAGATGGGGTCTATTCCAGAAGTTGTATTTGCGGTCTGAGAATACTGGCCCGAGGTGCCCGTGACACTCACTGCGCCATTCGCGATGGTAGCTTCGGTGTCCTGGTGCAACGCGTCTCCATTAAGATCGTCATAGAGCAGAACGCACACAGTGGCTTCACCCTGGCTGGGTGTCGGGGTGGCTTGGGCCGAGGTGGCCGTGGGAATGACTCCGGTAGGCGTGGGAGTGCTCCCAGCAGGTCCTCCCATACCGATTAGTAACTGCTGACCTACCTGAAGTGTGCAGGCTTCATCCAGCCGGTTCAGGGAGCGCAGTTGGCTGAGAGGGATACCGACGATGGTGGCGATGCGCAGGCAGTTTTCACCTTCCTGCACAATATAGAGTATGCGTCCATCAGACCCTGGGGTGGGAGTGATAAAACTCTGCCGGGGTTCGGATGCTTGCACAGAAAGTGCTGTAGTCGCCATCAGAATAATTGTTAAAGTAAGCCCGATAATATACAACAGTCGTTTCATAATGACCCCATTATACAACAGGCTGGAAATCAATTTAAAAGATTATATTATTCCGCCATCGCTGGCCCTCCGCGCAGATTGCAAAATATCATGTGCCGAGCGTAACGTGCTTTCGGTCACATCACCGAGCATTTGTGCTAATTCCAGCAGGCGCTCCTCAGCCTCCAATCGTTGGACCTGAGTGGTAGTACGGTTGTTGTTTACTGACTTTTGCACACGGTAATGCTGGTCACCGAAGGCTGCCAATTGGGGTAGGTGTGTAATGCATAACACTTGATGTGCTTGTCCCAGATTCCACAGTTTTTGACCAACCACACCTCCCACACGCCCACCGATGCCCTGGTCAATTTCATCGAATACCAGGCTGGGTATTTGATCTGCACGGGCCAGGGTATTTTTCAAAGCCAGCATGAGACGCGATGTCTCACCGCCGGATGCGATTTTCGCCAGTGGTTTCAGCCCTTCGCCGGGATTTGGTGCAACCAGGAATTCTACCCTGTCGAAACCGTTGCCATCGAATGCAACCCGTGTATCTTTTTCCATGGGAAGCCCGGTTGCATCTGGTTTTGTCTGGAAATCTACCCCGAAACGAGCAGATGCCATTTTGAGGTCGTCTAGTTCGATTTCTATACTTTTGGAAAGTTCTGCCGCGCTCGTCTTGCGCTTTTCGGAGAGTTTCACTCCTTGTTGGGATAATACCTTAAGAAGGGTAGCTTCACGGGTTTCAAATTCGCGAATCTTTTCAGTGGCACTGCTAATGGTTTCCAATTCGCCCCGGGCTTTTGCGCCGAAAGTCAAAACGGAATCGATCGTGCCACCATATTTACGCAGAAGACGGTGCAGCATGTCAAGGCGTTCCTCTACATCTTCCAGCCGCCGGGGGTTAAATTCGATGACATCCAGGTAATCGCGTAGTTCATGGGATATCTCAGCCATACTCTCGAGCAAGGCTTCGGCGCGCGAAGAAAGGTCGGTTTTTTGTGTGTCGACACGCGCCATGGAGACTAAAGCAGCGATAGTCCGGCCAAACAGGTCAGTGATCGCCGGGGTTTCGGGTGAACCTTCATCGAGCAGTTGCAGTGCAGCCTGGGCGTTAGTGGCCAGCAATTCAGCATTTGCAAGACGGTCACGTTCCTGGCGCAGGTCTTCATCTTCGCCGGGTTTGAGTCTTGCGGTTTCAATTTCTTCGGCTTGAAAGTTTAGCATGTCAATACGTCGCGCAGAATCGGCCTGAGCGGCTCGTAGTTCGCCCAAGGAACGGCGTACGCTGATGAGGTCTGAATAGGTCTGTTGGTATGAAGTCAGAAGTGCCTCGGTGTTTGCGAACCTGTCAAGCAAACCGAGGTGAGTGTGTGGATCCAGAATGGATAGGTGTTCGGTTTGCCCGTGAATATCCACCAGGAATTTACCGATTTCTTTTAACAAAGTCACACTTACTGTGCAGCCATTGATCCTGGCGGTTGAGCGGCCTTCGCGGCGCACTTCACGCGCCAGGGTGACATAGCTTTCATCGTCCAGCAAGTCCTCGCGCTTAAGAATTTCATTGACGGATTCTTGGCTGGCTGCAGAAAGATTGAAAACGCCCTCCACGCTAGCGCGCTCTGCATCGGTTCGTAAAATGGCAGCATCC
The DNA here is from genome assembly GCA_964536185.1 of uncultured Anaerolinea sp. Classification (GTDB taxonomy): domain Bacteria; phylum Chloroflexota; class Anaerolineae; order Anaerolineales; family Villigracilaceae; genus UBA5195. The sequence goes on from CAZHWV010000097.1 coordinate 6,232, forward strand.
GCACGGCCGCCCAGCAGCATTTCGAGCGCATCCATAATGATGGACTTGCCCGCGCCGGTTTCGCCGGTAAAGATGATCAGGCCGGATGAAAACTCAAGTTCGAGTTTGTCGATAATGGCAAAATTTTCGATGCGAAGTTCGGTCAGCATGGGCTATTTGAATAACTGAATACCGGAAAGGCGGGTGTAAACAGCAGGGATAGCCATTGCCAGGTAGATTGCCTGGAAGGCAAGCCCAAAAAGATTGAAGCCAAGCAATTGCAATAATATGGATGGAAGAGCTCCGACGCCAACCGCTACCGCAATAGTGATAAAAAGCGAGCGCGAGCGATGCCGCCGGATTACAAAACGAGTGCCTTCGGCGATGACCACGCCGGCAGTTGGCGCGGCGGCAATTACCAGGAACCAGCCAAAGAAACCGATCGAGCCGATCAGGCTGATGAGAAAGCTTGCTATTCCTGAAAGAATCCCGGCGGTGACTGCGCCAGTCAGGTAATCGCTCCAGACTGCTGTGTCAAAGATTTTCTGCAGGCTCTTGACACACTCCGGGCAACGATAACCTGTTGGTGATTTAATCGCGCATTTGGCGCAAATTGGCTTGTTACAGCGGTTGCAACGCAGCATTGTTTCAACGCCAGGGTGATTGGCGCAAAAAGTTGTGGTATTGTCTACGGTCATCGCGGCAGTCCTATGGTTGCATTCTGGTTCATGTGGGCGGTCAGGTTGCGATAAAAATAACCAGGGTCGCCAAAGCGGATAAATTTTACTGTATCTTCGCCAGCATGAACGTCCACTCTGTCATCTTCGGCCAGGCCAACCGGGATCTGTCCGTCCACGCTGAGCACAGCGTTTTCGCTGAGGACAGTCATGCTTACAGTTGAGCCCTCTGAAAGAACAACAGCCCGATCTACCGATAAGTGCGCGGCGATAGGGATCAGTAGAATATTGCGCAGCTCAGGTGGCAAAATAGGCCCACCTGATGCCAGTGCATAGGCTGTGGAACCTGTTGCGGTGGAAGCGATCAAGCCATCGGCCACGTAAGTGGTCAGGTATTGCTCGTCTACATTAGCCCTGACGTGGATAGGCCGCAGGTACTGTCCACGCCCGACGACCGCGTCGTTGAGCGCCAGCCACGAACCGAGTATTTCGCCTGCGCGAATGTGATCGGCGCGCAGCATCATGCGTTTCTCGATCCAAAAATCCCCGGTCAACAGTTGGTCGATCATTTTTTCCCAACCACCGTCTTCTACTTGAAACAGGAACCCGAGTCGCCCTTTGTTAATTCCCAATACAGGGATACCATGCGGGGCGCATAAATGCCCAGCACGCAGCATGGTCCCATCGCCCCCAACGGCGATCAGCAGGTCGAATTCCCCGGCATGCACTCGTTTGCGTAATTTTTCGTCGTAAAGGGAACCGTGCAGATTTTCCAGCCCTTTGTCTGTGAGGTAGGCTGAGATGTTCTGAGCTTCTTCCAGTGAATCGGGTAATTTGGGGTGGCCTGTCACCACGATTTTGCGGGGAATAAAGGATGAAGTCATGAGTAAATTATAAAGCGTTAAAGGTGATTCTTAATTCGCAAAATATTTATGTAAGTTCGACAAAAATCGGGCTATGAGAGCTTGTGCTCACACACATTCCTAAAACCACATTTCGCGCAACGCGCGGCATTCTCATGTGAGCGGGTCACTTCCGCTCGACGCTCGTCACGGCGCATATCAGCTAGAATATCAAGCACCGTGTTTTCGAGTTCACGGGTATAGTCCACTGCAAAATCCCGGTCCTCATAATGGATAATGCCATACGGCGGGCGAGAACCCGTGTTTTTTTCGACCAACAAGCAGTAAGCCGCTAGTTGGTAAATGTGTGCATCATACGGAGCCTGTGGCGCACGCCCCGATTTGACCTCCACTGGAATATAGCGCCCATTCTTTTCAACCAGGTAATCAGGTTTCCCGGTTAAGCCAAGCATACCATTGTAAAGCGGTTTTTCGACTTTGTCGCCCCAGGCGCGTGTATCGGTATAAATGACACGCCCACCTGGCAGGCCCGCGCTTTTTTGCGCACGGCTCCCTTGCCAGAGCAATATGATGGCAATCAGGGTGAAGAAAATTGCAGCATAAAAGACGACCATCATCTCCCCAAAAAGTTCAAGAGACCGAAAGCGGTGAACATAACACAGGCTATCAACAAAAGGATGAATCCGAGCGTTCGCATTAGCGTGGCAACCAGAACCTGGCGTCCATGCTTGCGGTGTAAATTTGTCCCGGCGGTCATTTCAGCCTGGTTTATGGACTCTTGCCCAGTCAGGCGATACCACCAAGCCCGTCGGCAGTACAGGTAAGTGCCAATGTCGGATGCTCGGATGGGTTTCATGTTTGCGCATGTTAGAATCGGTAAATGAAAAAGAGTGGAGCTGTTAGCACATTTATTCTATCATGGTTTATGCTATATCAGCAACGGCATACTTTAAACTTCAAAATGTGCAGTATCCTGCGGATAAATGGTTTATTTCACGCTGAATTAGCCTATTTCATACTTTACGTTTTATAATGAAATCATGTCCGCCACCCATTATTCGTGCCTTATCGAAGTACGTTATAGCGATCTCGACCCGCAGGGCCACGTTAACAACGCTAACTTTTTAACATACTTTGAGCAAGCCCACATCAATTACCTTATTAATCTTGGCTTATTCGACAAAACTCAATCTTTCCTGGATGTAGGGATAATTCTTGCCGATGTTCATGTCAATTTCTTAACCCCGGTTTTGTTTGGGATGCATTTAAGTGTAGAAGTTCAAGTAACCCGGCTGGGTAACAAATCCATCACCATGAACTATCGCCTGCTCAGTGACGCCGCTGATGTTGTGCTGGCCACTGCTAGCACAGTATTGGTGACTTTTGATTACCACAAGAAAGAAACCATCCCGATCCCGGATTTGTGGCGTGAAAAGATCAGCGCGTATGAGGAGTTATGAGAAAACCTGATGAGATGCACACCTATAGAGGAGCCAATTAAACATGTCCCTTCCTGCAATTGACACTCAATACTTAATCCAATTTCTGGTTGATCTGCTCAACATCCCCTCACCGACTGGGCTGACCGAAGCGGCGATGAGTTTTACCGAGCAAACGCTAGGTTCTTATCCCCAATTGACCCTGACGCGCACTCGCAAAGGCGCGCTTGTAGCTCATTGGGAAGGGAAAAAGTCCGATGCTCCGCGTGCGCTGACGGCACATGTGGATACCCTGGGCGCGATGGTCAAGGAGATCAAATCCAATGGACGGCTGAAACTCTCCCGGCTCGGCGGATTGTTGCTCAACGGGGTCGAAACTGAAGGCTGTTGGGTGATGACCAATGCAGGTGCTAAAGTGCGGGGGTCATATCTTTTTGAAAAGGCCTCAACTCATGTGCATGCTGCATTAGTCAATGAAACCAAACGGGCAGAAGATAACATGGAGGTTCGCCTGGATGCACGCACGACTTCTGCCGACGAGACGCGCGCGCTGGGCATCCAGGTGGGTGATTTCGTTTGTTTTGATCCGCGCGTCGAAGTGACAGAAGGGTTTGTGCGCTCGCGTTTTCTGGATGACAAGGCTTGTGTGGCAACGATTGTCGCTGCCATCAAAGCCCTGCACGATGCCGGTCTGCAGCCTGCACAAAGTGTTTATTTCCACTTCAGCAATTACGAGGAAGTCGGTCACGGCGCTTCAGCGGGTATTCCGCACTCTGTCCACGAACTTCTAACCGTGGATATGGCTGCCATTGGCGACGGGCAGACATCCGATGAATACCACACCAGCCTGTGTGTAAAGGACAGCGGTGGCCCGTATCATCATGGCCTCAGTCAAAAATTGCGTGCTCTGGCTGAACAGCATGCTATCCCTTATAAAATCGATATTTATCCCTATTACGGATCCGACGGCGAAGCTTTTTGGCGGGCCGGCGGCAATGTGGCAGTGGCACTCGTTGGTCCAGGGGTGGATGCTTCGCATAACTATGAACGTACGCATACCGATGCTTTGCTTGCCACCACAAATTGGATTTCTGCTTACTTGCTTGGTGATTAAGAATGCCCAAACTACGGTCAGCTTGCAAAAATGATACCTGTTTGAGCGTTTCTGAATAACCCAAACTCTGGAGTCTGCCATGAAACTGGATGCCGCTCTACCCCCAACCCGTCTTTCTGATGTGCCTGCCATAGCGAAAACTGCCGAAGCAATGGGCTTTGCAGCTATTTGGACACAAGAGACTCAACACGATCCTTTTTTACCACACGCGCTGATCGCTGAACATACCACGCGCATTTCTTGCGGTACGGGGATTGCGGTTTCCTTTGGCCGCTCACCTACAACGATCGCCTACAGCGCCTGGGATCTGGCTGCCCAATCCAAGGGGCGCTTTATTTTGGGGTTGGGCACACAGGTCAAAGCACATATTGAGCGACGTTTCGGACTTGAGTGGCCAGTCTCAGTTACCGGAAAATTGCGCGAGCAAATCCAGGTCATGCGCGCTTTGTGGGATACCTGGCAAAATGGTACTCCGCTCAATTTTCGCGGTGAATTCTACAAGATCACGCTGATGTCACCTTTTTTTAATCCCGGGCCAGTTGAATATCCCAACATTCCCGTTTATATCGCCGGGGTGAATGCAGGTCTGGCCAGGCTGGCAGGTGAGATGTGCGACGGCTTTCACGTGCATCCTTTTCACACACGGCAATATCTGCAAGGTGTGCTGCTGCCCGCCATCCTCGAAGGCGCATCCAAAAACGGCCGGACACGCGCTGATGTAACCCTGGCTACCTCCGTTTTTGCTGCCACCACCGAGCATGAGCGCGAATTTTGCCGCCAGCAGGTCTCGTTTTATGCCTCCACACCATCTTACCGGCCTGTGCTCGAGCATCATGGTTGGCTGGATGTCGGTGAAAAGCTTTCGCTGCTGGCAGGACGTGGC
>CAZHWV010000097.1:11196-16599 GCA_964536185.1 uncultured Anaerolinea sp.
AGTGGGGTGAAATGCCCGAACTGATCACGGATGACATCCTGGCCGAATTCTGTACCGAAGCTTCCAGCTCGGTTGAATTGACCGCTGCTTTAAAGGATCGTTATGCCGGCCTTGCTGACCGGCTGACACTTTACATACCGTTTATCCCCGGAGATAAGGATGTGTTCTGGGCGGACCTAGCAAATGGATTTATCGGCGATAAATAATCCTGAACAGGCATAAAAAACACGTTTTTCCCTGTCAGGCGCAAGCAACCAGCAAGCTTCCTCCTTTCAAATGTTTTTTCAAGGTACAATTGTTTTTTAATATCCAAAACTCAACCAAAAAAGCCTGGGTTCAAAACAAAAAATGTTCAAGCGAAATACAAAAACTCAACAAGGGACACCTGCGCCAGTCGTTCAGGCTGTCGAACGGATCACATCTGTGCTAGGCCCGGGTGTCATCTGGGAAGGCAAGGTCGGCGGCGTGGGCGGCGTGCGTATTGAAGGCACCTTTGAAGGTCCGATCGCGCTGCGCGGCATGCTCGTTGTTGGCGAGAGTGGGCGGGTGACTTGTGAAAACATCCGCGCCAGCACTGTCATTGTCGCTGGCGCAGTGCGCGGCAACATTACCACCCAGAAGCTGGAGATCCGCGCGACGGGCCGTGTGTGGGGTGATGTCGTCACTACATCCTTTGTAACCGAAGACGGCGCCTTCCTGCGCGGACAGATCCGCATGGAAGATCATGTTGACCTTGATCTTGACCCCGAACCCGGAACAGAATCCCCCATGACTGACCAACCCCCGGCTTGACCCTGGTGAAAATGAGATTTTCAGAATTATCCATCCAGACCCAACGTGCTGCCCCCTCCGAGATTCGCGCGGAGGGACTTGCATTTCTTTACCGCGCAAATTATGTATCGCGCTCGGCTGAGCCTTTGCTGCTTGGGCAGCTTGCCATTGAAAGACTCCGCCAGACCTATACTGCCCAGGATCTGCAGGGTTTCTTTGCGCGCCTGGCATTGCCCACTGTCCGTTCTGATGAAACTGGCGAATATTTTGCCCTGGTTGAAAACGCAAGCGATGAGATTTTGCTCTGTCCTGCCTGCGGATATGCAGCTCGCCGCGAACTGGCTCGCAGCCGGCGGCAGCCTTTCAGCGTCGAAGATCCACTGCCGGTCGAAAAGCTCATTACTCCCGCGTGCAGTACCATTGCACAGTTGGCACTTTTTCTGCAAATCCCACCAGAAAAAACAGCCAAAGCACTCATGTTCACGCGGCTTCTGGACGGCAAGTTTGTATTTGTCGCGGTGCGCGGAGATTTGCAGTTAAGTGAAGCCAAGCTGAAAGCGTGCGTTGGTGAGGTCCGCCTCGCAACAGCCGAAGAGATCAGCGCTTCCGGGGCGGTAGCTGGTTACGCCTCGCCGGTTGGTCTGCGCAATGCGTTGATCGTGGTAGATGATTTGATCGTCTGCTCTCCCAACCTGGTGGCAGGGGCGAACGAGCCGGGCGTTCACTTGAAGAATACTAATTACCCCCGTGACTATCAGGCTGATCTGATTGCTGATGTGACTCTGGCAGCCTCCAGCGACCCGTGCCCGACTTGCGCTGGGCCACTTGAAGGCCGGACCGCTGCGGCTGTGTTTTCGGATGGTGGCCTACTTTATGAGAAGCTCTTGTTGGCCCTGGCAGAGATCCACCACGACGAAAAAGGGCTGACTCTTCCAGCCATGGCCGCTCCGTTGGATATCTACTTAATGAATGTACCGGGAAAAACTCTGGATACCAGCAGCGCAGCCGAAGAACTGTACGCTCAGCTGACGCAGGGTGGGCTGTCCGTGCTTTTTGATGACCGGAATGAACGCGCCGGGGTCAAGTTCAATGACGCCGATCTGATTGGCTGTCCGCTGCGCGTGACTGTGGGAGAGCGTGGGCTGCAAAGCGGCATGGTGGAAGTCAAACTTCGCAGTGAAACAGAAAACAAACAGATCCCGCTCAGCACGCTGCTTTCTGAAATTCGCTTTGAACACCCATGAACAGGTCGAATACGTTTGTGATGTTTTGCAACAGGAAATATGTCGATAATGAATGAGTTTCCACCGGCCCGCCAGCGTGGTTTGTTCATCCATACCATCACAGCCATTGCGCTCAGCCTGGTCAGTTTCTTCGCATTGTGGTTGACCTTCCAGACCCAGGTCGGCTTGCTCTTTACACTTTATCTTTTGTTGTTTATTGTCAGCGCTATCCCGGTACCGATCCTGGGTTACCGCGCTTACGCGCTCACTCGCGCCAACTACATGCTCGACCGAAATACTCTGCGCCTGATTTGGGGTTTGCGCATTGAAGATATTCCCGTCACCGAAGTGGAATGGATCAAGCCCATGAAGGGCCTGTTGGCACCCATCAGCCTGCCATGGTTCTGCCTGCCAGGTGGCATTTTAGGGGTGACGCGTCAGCCCGATATAGGCAAGGTAGAGTTCCTGGCCTCAGATGCTACCAACATGGTGCTGGTGGCTACCGCTCGCCAGATATATGCCATTTCACCCGATGATCCCGCGGCGTTTTCAGCCGCCTTCCAAAAAACGATTGAAATGGGCAGTCTTCAGCATTCCATCGGCCTCTCGCAGTATCCATCCTTTGTTGTTGTCCATGCCTGGGAAAGACCCCTGGTGCGTTACCTGTGGATGGTGGGCGCGCTCCTGAACGTTGGTTTGCTGATCTGGGTAACAGTGCTCATCCCTGCCTTGGCCCGCGTTCCCCTCGGTTTTGGATCCGATGGAGCACCGCTTGAGCCGGTCTCCGGTTCACAGTTGATCCTTTTGCCGCTTTTGAGCGCCTTCTTATATGTAGTCGGTTTGCTAACCGGTTTGTTTTTCTTTCGCACACCGGATCAGCGTGTTTTGGCGCTGACAGTTTGGACCTCGGGCGTGGTTTCCGCCTTGTTTTTTTTGATTGCTGTTTTTTTCATCTTATCCACACCCATTTGATCACAATGGAATTATTTGCGGGTTTTTGTTTGGCTAGCATCGTCGGATTTGCCGCCTATCGTATTCACAGCCTGAGCCGCTCAGGCGCCTATGCTGCAATCCTGGTCGGTACGGTAATTTTTGGAGTTGGGGGCTGGCAGTGGGCGCTCTTGCTGTTGACCTTTTTCATTTCATCTAGCGCGCTAACCAGGGCTTTCAAAAAACGCAAGGCGGGCCTGAGCGAAAAGTTTTCTAAGGGAGGCAAGCGCGATGCCGGTCAAGTCTTTGGCAATGGTGGTCTGGCGACCTTGTTTGCTGGTTTGCACTATTTTTTTCCGACATCCCCCTGGGTTTGGCTGGCTTTTGCAGCCAGCCTGGCTGCCGTGAATGCCGATACCTGGTCTACCGAGCTGGGCGTGCTCAATCCCCAACCGCCGCGCATGGTGACCAACTTAGCCAGGGTGGTGGAAAAAGGCACATCTGGCGGCGTCTCACTGGCCGGCACGCTGGCGGCCCTGACTGGGTCGGCAGTTATTGGCGTGCTTGCGGCTCTCTTTTCTCCAGTTCCCGCTTCCTGGACTCTTGGGTTTTGGGTAACGCTGGCGGGTTTTCTCGGCGCGCTGTTTGACTCGTTGCTTGGTGCAACTGTACAGGCGATTTATCACTGTCCAAACTGCAATAAAGAGACCGAGCGGCACCCACTCCATACTTGCGGTACCCAGACCACTCACAAGCGAGGCTGGGAATGGCTGAATAACGATATTGTCAACCTGGGTTGTTCAGTCTTCGCGGTCGTATTTGTTCTGATTGTCTGAAATCTCAGGCGGTTACCCTTCTGGCATCATGATTTTGGTGGGCTAATGACTATGCCGGTTATGTGTATGGCCATGTTCATTTTCTTCGGCAGTCGCCTCGCGTAACCCAACGATTTTCATGTCGAAATGCAATTCTTTGCCTGCCAGCGGGTGGTTAAAATCCAGCCGAACATTTTCACCATCTAGCGAGTCTATCCGCGCATTCATCGGGGTATTGGTTTCATCTGTCATTTGAATTTCAATACCTATTTCTAGTGGAATGTTGGCGGGGAACTGTTGCTTGGGAATGTCCACAAAAGCTGCCGGATCGATCGTCCCATAACCAGCCTCGGGCTGAACGATCACAATTTTGCTTTCGCCTATTACCATTCCATAGAGTTCCTGTTCCAGCCCAGGGATGATGTTGCCAGCGCCCTGTAAAAATTCCAATGGCTCATGACCTGACGAAGAATCTACTACCTCACCATCCACGCGCAAGATGTAATCCATGGAAACAACCTGGCCATCCTGAACCTTCAAAATTTCAATCATCTTATCTCCTCGATTTTCATCTGGCAGTTAGTTTTTTGGGGCCAGAACGGTACATTTTACTCGAAAATCGATAAACACCATGTTGATTTATTTTAATGTTGGCGTTAGCCCCCTTGACGCACTGAACATTTGTGCTACACTATATTAAATCCTTTCTTTTCTACCTTCACGCTGTCTTGGAGAAAAAACATGGCACGTAAATCACAGGAACTCGCTCCCGCGGTACGCCAGGAAAATGACGCAAAAAAAGCTGTTCTCGACAAAGCTATTGGCGACATCCTAAAGCGCTACGGGGACGGCTCAATCATGCGCCTGGGCGAAGCCCACAGCATGATTGTAGAAGCCATCCCGACTGGCTCGTTGTCTCTTGATCTTGCCCTGGGTGTTGGTGGTATCCCACGTGGGCGCATCGCCGAAATCTACGGTCCTGAATCATCTGGTAAGACCACTCTTTGCCAGCATATTGTGGCAGAAGCCCAAAAATTAGGTGGAACAGCAGCCTTTATTGACATGGAACATGCCCTGGATCCGGCCTATGCTGCCAAATGCGGCGTGGACATTGACAACCTTCTTGTCTCTCAACCGGATACCGGTGAACAAGCGCTTGAAATTACCGAGACCCTCGTTCGTTCGGGCGCAGTCGATTTGGTGGTGGTCGATTCTGTGGCTGCACTGGTGCCACGTTCCGAGCTCGAAGGCGACATGGGCGATGCCACGATGGGTGTGCAGGCGCGCTTGATGTCGCAGGCGCTGCGCAAGCTGTCTGGCGCGATCAACCAGACCAAGACCTCAGTTGTGTTTACCAACCAGTTGCGCCAGAAAATCGGTGTCATGTTTGGCAATCCAGAAACCACCACTGGCGGGCAGGCACTCAAGTTTTATGCTTCCGTACGCCTCGATGTGCGTCGTATTCAGGCAATCAAAATGGGTGAGGAAGTCATCGGCAATCGCACCAGGGTGCGTGTGGTCAAGAATAAGGTTGCCCCACCCTTCCGTACCGCTGAGTTTGACATCATGTTTAACGAAGGCATTTCCAAGGTGGGCGATATGCTCGACCTGGCTACTAAGCTCGAGACAATCACGAAGCGAGGCGCTTTCTTCTCCTATGTCGA
>CAZHWV010000098.1:0-1575 GCA_964536185.1 uncultured Anaerolinea sp.
ACGACACCGGCGTCGGGCAAATCATGGCCACCACCCCGCTCACCCGCCCGCTGTATATGCTTGGTAAGTGGCTGAGCAACTTCGCCGTGCTGGGAGTAATGATCGTGATCCTGATGGGCGCAGGCATCCTGATGAACCTGTTCATTGGTACGCCGCTCAATTTGTGGGCACTGCTCGTCCCGCTGGTCATCATTGCCCTACCCTGTATGGCGCTCATCGCCGCCTTCGCCATGCTGTTTGAGAGTATTCGTTGGCTGCGTGGCGGCCTGGGCAACGTGGTCTACTTCCTGGCCTTCATGCTGCTGGCCATCCCCGCCATCGAAACCACCGCCTACGTGCCGATCCTTGATGTGCTCGGCTTCCGGCTCATTGGCGACAACGTCGCTCGCGCTGCGCAAGCAATCTACCCCGAAAGCAGCGGCGCGTTTACCTTCACCATCACCGTACTCAACAATCCAAAGATTTTCCCGTTTCCTGGAATTGCCTGGGCACCCGATGTAATTCTGTGGCGCATTGCGCTTTTCTTTTTGGGGATGTCCACTGCTGTGCTGGCCTCCGTTTTCTTTGACCGGTTCAACCCCTCGCGTGTTTCTATCAAACGGATAAAAAAAGCATCAGACTCATCCGCACCTGTCCCTGCCATGGAAGCGACGCCACGCTCCGACATTCATCTCACCCCGCTCCCCAACGTCCGACCCATTTTCCGCTTTGACGCGCTCTTCCTCGCCGAGTTGAAATTGCTTCTAAAGGGACAGCGCTGGTGGTGGTATGCTATCGCCACCGGACTGGTGATTGCCCAATTCGCCAACGAACCGGATGTCACCCGTATCCTTTTGGTCATCTCCTGGCTCTGGCCAACCCTGCTCCTAAGCGGAGTCGGCAGCCGCGAAACTCGTCATAACACCAGCCAGATGGTCTTCTCCGCCCCCCGACCGGTGTTAACCCAACTCCCCGCCGCCTGGCTCTCAGCCTTCAGCCTCGTCGCGCTGACTGGTTCTGGCGCGCTCGTCAAATTCCTTTCGATGGGCGACGCGCACAGTCTGCTGGTCTGGCTGGCAGGTGCGACCTTCATCCCCTCACTGACGCTGACCTTCGGCGTACTCACCGGCTCTAGCAAAACCTTCGAAATCGTTTACGTGCTGTGGATGTATCTCCTACTGCAAAAAGTCCCCCTACTGGATTTCGTGGGACTCACGCCCAACAGCCCGTGGCAAACGTACCTTGGCCTGTCACTGGCATTGATCGCCATCTCGGCGTTGGCTCGGCGATGGCAAATAAAAAGCCGATAATTTTTACGAAAGTGAGAGAATTATGCAAACAATCATGCAACCATCTATCCCCGTATCCTTTAAAACCAACTGGCCGCACGTCGCCTGGTTTCTCGGCCTGACTTTTGGCCTGACCTGGCTGGTAGATTTAGTGCTGTATTTGAACGGCGGATTGAGTAACCCTGGCACGATGTTACTTTTGCAATTCCAGATGCTCCTGCCAGCTTTTTCGGCGATGTTTTTAGGCACTTTTTTCTTCACGGAAAGCCCCATTTATCACCAAACCAATCGCAGGACTTCACGCTGG
>CAZHWV010000098.1:1585-12546 GCA_964536185.1 uncultured Anaerolinea sp.
TTACCTTTTGCTCACCTTTTTATATCTGCTTGGTTCCATCGCCGCTTTAATCCAGCCTGATCAGGCTGCTACTCTCACTTCGCTGCTGCTCATCCCGAATGTGCTCGGCTTGATCCTGCTGGTTGTGCTCCGTCTACTTGGCGGAAAGGATGCTTTTGCTGGCGCAGGGCTGGCTGGTGGCAAAGCGCGCATCTGGCTGTTCTACGGGCTTGGACTTGTTGCCTTTTACGGTCTCCAGACCTTGCTTAACTATATTTTCAAAATGGGCCAGGTGGTTGACCTGAAAACAGCCTTCCCACAATTGGCAGCCGCAAACCTGCCTGCTGAGGCGTTAATGCCGATCATGGCGCTCAACACCGTGATTATTGGCCCATTCCTTGGGCTGATCATCGCCTTTGGCGAAGAGTACGGCTGGCGCGGTTATCTGCAAACCGAGTTGACCCGCCTTGGGCGCATCCGTGGCGTCTTCCTGCTGGGTGTTATCTGGGGTATCTGGCATTGGCCGGTCATCTGGATGGGCTACAACTTCCCCGGCCAGCCGGTGCTTGGGTCACTGGCGATGGTGGCGTTTTGCGTAATCTTCTCTTATTTCTTCGCCTACAGTGTTTTCAAGTCGCATGGCGTCTGGACAGCTGCCTACCTGCATGCGCTCAACAATCAGACTTTGAGTTTCTTCTTCATGGCTGTGGTTTCGCCGACCAATATTCTTTTCTCTTTTGGAGCGGGATGGCCTGGCCTGGCGCTCGGCGCGATCATTGCCCTGCTGCTCCTGCGCGATCCGATCTGGAAAATAACCGAAAGTTCAGTCACAAATGAGTAAACATGGAAACGAAACTCCTAAAAACACGAACCATCCTTTATCTGGCAATCCTTTATGGATTTTTACTCGTCGGCTGGCTGCTGGCCGTTCTCCTGCCCGAATCATACAATCAAACCGCCTATCTGGCATTATGGGGTTCGTTTAGCCTGCTGCTGCTGACACCCCAAATCATCATCCTGGTTGGGTTTGCTTTTATCTTCATCTCGCCGCTGGTTCTGCCGGGCTTCAACTATGGCTCGGACTACTGGGGGGCGCCGTTGAGCGGAATCTTGATGATGATTTTGGTATGCGTCATTTTAGGAACCTGGCTGGCTTATGTCACCACCCAGACTGCGTCGGATGTGCTGAGAATCCGGCTCGAAGCGAAACATGCCGGGAGCGAGGCGGAAACCTGGGATAAAGTCGAAATCCGGGCACGGGAGTATCTCCAAAAGCAGGGGCTGGGCAATGTCAGCATCCTCCGCGCCCCTGAACCGCCCATGCGCGACCCCAAAAGCGGAAAATTTCGCAATGTCTGGGCAGAAAAAGGATAAGCTATGAAAACCAATCGTGTTTTGCTCGAAACGGTCATCGTGACCGCCATCACCCTGCTGGGGATGTGGTTCGTCCCTGCTTCCGGTGGCGTGCTTGCTGATTGAGCGCCGCCTGCGTCACCGCAGCTGGGGCGACCTCGGTTTCACTCATTTTGATGAAACCATCAGGTTATAGTTACGGACAGTATAGATATCAGGTTGCTTTGTGTAACTTAAAATTACGGTCTGCATTATTACAGTATCTTTTGGGAATGCATTACGTCGTATATAGTGAAACCCATCAAATGTTTTCTAGCATGTAAGGTGATTCTCGTACTATCAATTGTATTTTTTAGCCCTGTGTTGGCCACCGGGAGGAAAATTGCCTGGGTGGGCAAGATTATTTAGATTGACCCACAACCCGGAGCATGTCAGTGAAGACAAAACCATTGGGGACCGCTCAATCTGCTGTTGAATTTGCCCTGGTACTACCGCTACTCATGGTAGTAATTTTTGGGATTCTCGAAATGGGGCGGCTGACTTTTCTCTATGTTTCGGTGCTGAACGCATCTCGTGAAGCCGCTCGTTATGGCTCAGCTTCCGGTAGTTTGGATGCCAGCATCGGTAATCACCAATATGAAAATTGCCAATCTATAAAGGATGCTGCAAAAAGGCTCGGTTTTCTCGCAAACATCGAGGATAATGACATCTCTATTAAGTATGACCAGGGCCCAACCACCAATTTGACCGGTGAATGTGATCCCGATGTACCTGTGCCTGCAACAGGCTACATCCATCTCGGAAGTCGTATTGTTATCACAGTCCAGGTCAGGTATTCGCCGCTGGTGCCATTGATTCCATTTACTTTCCCGAATATCACTTCCACAAGCGCACGCACCATCCTCGAAATTGTAAACATCAGCGGTACAGCTGCTCCCCCGCCCACGTTGATCGATTACACTGAGCCTCCCACCGAGTCACCTACCCCAACCTCCACCCCAACTGTGACCCCATCACCAACAGTTACTGCCAGCGTGACTCAAACTGAAACTATAACTTTATCCCCTACCATCACTCAAACTGAAACTATAACTTTATCCCCTACCATCACTCAATCGCCCACTGAAACCCAAACACTCACCATAACTCCCTCGGTAACACAAACCTCTACAAGCACAAGTACGCCCACATCCACGACTACGGAAACGAGTACATCAACGCCTACCGCGACCGCCACGCTTAATTGCTCGAATATTACACTCGGGATCATAAGCCAATCGAACACCCCGCGAACGATCGCGGTAACCAACAACAGTTCCAGCCCGGTGCAATTAACTTCCTTTGATATCGGATGGTCATCTGGAGACTGGCTGGAAAAAACAGTCCTCCAGTTTGTTGGATCCGCACAACCAGATTTTACAGAAAACATAAATGGGTTCGACAAAGTTAGTCCCCACATATCTATACCAACAAATCCCATTTCCTTTCCTCCCGATGGTAGTACGGCGACACTCAGTTTTTATTTCAAGAATGCCTTACCTTCAACCGATACCATTACGGTGCATATAGGTGGATGTTCAATAGAAAAAACAGGACCTTGATTGTAATGAAGGCACTTTTGTAACCAGGATTTGTTCCTCTGTCTGACTGGAGAATCTGAAAAGCAGTCAAGCCGGTCATTTCTGCCGATTTCAGCCTAAAATCGCGGCTGGAAAAAGGATAAGCACAATGTCTGCTACATTCGTGGTGGAAAAATCTACTTACTCATCAAAAGCTCAGAGCCTAGTCGAATTTACGATGACAGCCACGCTCCTGATGTTCGTGCTGCTGGCTGTGTCTGACTTTGGCCTGGCTTTCCTGTCGTGGATCACCTTGCGCGACGCTGCCCAAGAAGGCGCCGTTTATGGCTCAGTTTACCCACCCTATAACGGTGACAGCCTCCCATTTATCAGGGCCAGGGTGCGATTCGCTGCCTCCGCGCCGGTAAACTTGGAAAACTTACCGAACAGCCAAATCTCAGTAAGTATTATTGGTACTGACGGCGAATCTGCTGGAGATCCCTGCCCTGGCAATGCCATCCGAGTTAACGTTACTTATGACTATCATTTTATTTCACCCATGATCGGTAAAATTTTCGGAAACGATAAGGGCGAAATTCCCATCTCAGCCAGCGTGACAAATACGATCTTATTGGCCGGTAATAATGCAGACTGCAGCGAATGACAAAATGAATATGTTCAAGCCTAAATTTGCACAGTGACAGGCTAATGCGATGAATGTTTTTCATTGCCCGTTCGAGAACACAGGCTATGCCTTCAGCAGGCCTGAAAGGAGAAGAGATGCTTTCCCATCACAGCTCTGAAAAAGGGCAGGCCATCGTGATGATTGCCCTGGTAATCTTCGCCCTGTTTGCAATGGTTGCCTTAGCCATGGATGGTGGCCAGGCTTTTTCTGACCGCCGCAAGGCCCAGAATGCAGTGGATGCCGCCGCCTACGCCGCTGCGTTGACCTATGTCAAGGAACTTGGCAATCCTAATACGAAAGCGCTTGAAAGGTTGGATTCAAACGACTACACCGAGGCGAATACTGAAGAAAGAACTGTCCAAATTCTAACCTCTTCAAAATGCCCCCCTGGTGGAACCGGTATAGAATTCACCGTTACCCTGAAAACGATAGTGAATACCTGGTTTGCTGGGATCATCGGCATTTCGCAATTAAATAATATTGTCTCATCCACTTCCCGCGCTTGCTCCACCGGTAGCAACGAACAACAAACGACGAATGCAAGCGTAATGTCTTGCGCTACAAAGGATTGTGCAGGCGCACCAGACAAGGACATTTTTATAAACGGTAGTCCCTTATTAAATCTCTATGGTGGCAGTCTATTTAATAATTCAATCTATCCGGATTGCATCTTCATTAAAAATGGCGACACAAATTTATATCAAAATTCTGATGGCACATGCGCCACTATCTCGTCTGTTTCTCCGGAAGAAGGCAGCACAGTAGAAAAAATTATATACCATGAACCATGCACTCCGGATGAAGACCTGCTTTGGGACCAAGTTCCGAGAGATTGCCCGGCTGATGTTCCGGTGTCTTGCCTCCCAAACCATCCCGATCCGGTTGGAGACACTGCCTATCCGGGGACCTACGGCAACTTTCCACCCAACCATGTAACCAAACTAGAGCCAGGTTTGTACTGTATCACCGGTGATTTCAAATTGAATGGCACTGGCCTGACCGTGACAGGGACAAAGGCTGCAAATCGCGGCGTCACCTTCTTCATGGAGACAGGTTCTATCACCTGGACAGGCAATGAATCAAGATATCTCTACGCAAAAGAAATTCTTCCCAGCCCCGCACAGCTCGGACCGGGAGAGGCTATTCCAGGATTGTTGATTTTTGCCCCATTATCAAACAAATCAACATTCAGGCTGGCTGGCGAAGGTTATACAGAACTGCAGGGCACAGTGCTTGCGTCCGGCGCGCATTGCGTTTACTCAGGTAATAGCGAACTTGGGTCAGAAGAAGAACCTCAATATGTTCAGTTCATTTGCGATACCTGGGAACTGATTGGTAATGATGACCTTTCGATTGAATATGACGCCAAATATTTTTATGATCCGGTCGATTTGGATACTATCATGCTGGTCAAATAACAGGAGAGAATGGACATTATTGGATACCACCCAGTCAATAAAAATACTGAGTAATAAGAGAGTGTCAATTATTTCAACCCCCTACGCGAATAAGTTGATATTCCATGTGTAGATAAAGAAAATGCAACGGCTCAATGTTTTCCAAAGCCATTGCATTTCTTTTACCCAACTGTTTTTATTTATGTCACCATAGAAACATAACTTGTATCAACTACATCTTTCGTCTTTACGGCTTGCCACCACCGCCACCATCATCGCTACCACCACCGCCACCACCACCGCCACCACCACCGCCACCATCATCGCTACCGCCACCATCGCTACCGCCACCACCGCCACCACCATCATCGCTACCACCACCGCCACCATTGTCACTGCCGCCTCCACCACCACTTCCACTACCATCATCATTTCCGTTACCTGAGCCCGGTTGTTGGGTAGGATTCCCATTCTTGGGGTTAGGTGTACACGTGGTGCATTCGCCTGTGCCAGGCCCAGGGCCATAGCTAGAACCTGGCGTAGGCGTCCCGGTTGTCCATGGGTTTTGTGACCCGCCCGAGCCATAACCACTACCTGGTGTTGGTGTGTCGTCCGTCCATGGGGTACCGCTTGATACCGGAGTTTGCCCGGTCTCCGTGCTAAGCGCAGTGGGTGAGGAAAGCTGGATCCGATTACGATCACGCTGACGCAGCCAATTCGGATCCTGGATGCCCTGCTGGGCGAATTGTTCCTGGGTTTGTATCATGGATTGAAGTCGTATGTGGATCTCTTGAGCTGCCTGGTTCTGAATATTCAGCGTAGCTAAAGCTTGTTCCTGTTGGAATGCCTGTTCGCGTATCCTTTCCAGGGCTGGAATGGTTTGGTCATCAGGCAATCCGGCGGCTACGTCCAACGACTGCTGCTGTTGGTTTCCAAAACGGGTTATCACTTGTTCTGGAATGGAGTTGTTAGCCACAAACAGATTTTGGATTTCGTCGGCGCGACGGGCGGTAAATTCGAGCGCCAGATCGAGCTTTACCTGCGGGTTGCTTTCCCAACCCAAGCGAAGGTCTTCGCTCCAGGTTTTGACGGGATACAGGGTTTCGTTGGGTTGGGCAACCTGGGCAGCGGCGACAGTGGTTGCGCCGCCACCAAACACCACACCCAAAGCGAGTAGAACGGTCATAAATATGTTGAACATCGGTTTTTGCTCCTTTTGCGTACCAAATGAGAAAATTCTGAGGTTTTCTTTCCACTTATCCAGACGGCTTTGTGTGGAAATAGGTACGCGCGGGGCAAATTGGGCAACCTCGGCCAGGAAAGAGTCGCGAGCTTTAAAAGCGCGTTGACTATCACGGGGAGTCGTGTGGCGCAATGATTGGAGCATGGCATCGAGTTTTGGGTCAAGTTCAGGATTTGGCTTCATAGGTATGTCCTTTTATTCCAATAACATTTTTTGCAAGGCCGCTATGGCACGATGCTGGAGCGCCTTAACTGCTCCCACTGGTTTTTTTAGGCTAGTAGCGACCTCATCCAAATCCCAGCCATCTACAAAGCGTAAGGCGATGACTTGCTGTTGTTCAGGGGTGAGCAGACGCACGGCAGCGCGCACCCGCCCCTGGACAATACTATTCTCAGCCTGTTCGCATGGATCACTATCAGGTTGTACAAGATTGGCCTCAGGGTCGAGCGGTAGGGGTGGAATGCGGCGGTAGTGATCGGTAATCCAGTTATGCGCTGAGCGGTAAAGATAGGCCTTCAGGTTATCTATCGGACCACCGCCATTACGCAGAGCGCGTAAAAGGCGGCTGAAGGTTTCAGCAGCACAGTCCTCCGCCAGGGATGGGTCGCCAAGTAAGCGCAAAGCATAATAATAGATGCCGTTGTTGTAACGGTCATAAACTTCGGCCAGAGCTTCCTGGTCAAAGTGGCGTGCCTGGCGCAAGAGGGGTTCATCGGAAAGGGCATGCATGTGATTCTCTTATTTAGACGATACAACGGGCGAATAGATACGGATGGTCAGAATAATCCAATGAGATTGTACAGTAAAAATTACAGTTTTGCGTTTTGGCGTATCTATTTAGGAAGAATTGCGTCATATAAAGCGTAACCAAATTTCCAACTTCTATCCAAATTTCAAGGAGATGCTATGAAAAAAATGTTACCCATTATGTTGGCCCTTGCCCTGACGTTCGCGATGTTTACTCCTGCGCTCGCTGCCGGGAAGGGAAATTCACCTTTTGCCCTTGTGGGCACAATTACCGCAATTGACTCTGCAAGTGTGACCGTTCAAGTGGTGAGTGGGAATGCGCAGGTCAAAGCATACATCGGTCAAACCGTGACAATTAAGACCACCGCAGCAACCCTATTCCGTTTCACGGATGGAACCGTAACCACGGTGATCAAGTTTGAAGATCTGAAAGCTGGCGATGCTGTCAGTGCAGGCGGTACGCTTTCTGGCGGTGTTTGGACAGCCAGCCGGATCACGGTCGGAGCAAAACTCACCTGTCTCCAATAAACATTCTCCATTCTCCCTGTTCTAACGGCGTGCCTGGGCTAGGCACGCCGTTTTTGGTAACCAGGGCAACCTCCTGAGGGTGGCAAGTTTCAGAGCAGATTTCCCATCTGAGCGCAATCGTTTGCAGGAATATGCAAGGGATCAGGACCCGTCAAGCGCGCACTTCCCCTGACGCCTGATACCCTCACTGCATGACACAATATATGTTACATACATCCATTTGTCGCATTACTAATTATACTATTGCGCTATTTGTCACAATAGTATAATTGAATTGATACATGCACTTATTCATATATAAGAAGGTGATGAATGATTTCCCCAACTCTGGCCCAAGAAGTCTCCCAGCTTGAAGCTGATCTGTGCTTTGCGCTTGCCGACCCAACGCGCATACTGATCCTTTACACTCTGGACGAGAAACCCCGTAACGTCAACGACATCACCAGCGAGTTGAATATCTCCCAGCCGACCACTTCGCGGCACTTGAAAATCTTACGCAACCGCGGGCTGGTGCATGCGTCCCGCCAGGGTACCAGCATCACCTACCAGCTGGCCGACCGCCGCCTGTTGCAGGCACTCGATCTGCTGCGTAGTGTACTGCGCGACCGCATCAATCGCGAAGCCAGCCTGATGGAACAAATAGAAGTGCAACCAGGATAAATTTCATTTTTTTCCAGGAGAATGCAATGACGAAACAACCGTATTGGATTTTAGGCCTGATCGGAATTCTGGCGGTGGCTGTTGCACCGCTGATCGTTTTCTGGCCAAAGGCCCCGGCTGCTACCAAAAGCCCGTGGGACAGCATTCCTGAACACCCGGTGCATGTCAGCCACGCCGACATCATTAAAGGCCCATTCGAGACCGGCCAGGACGTCACCCGCAACTGCCTTTCCTGTCACCCGGATGCCGCCAGCGACATCATGATGACCACACACTGGACCTGGGAATCAGAGCCATTCACGGTCCCTGGTCGGGACGAGCCGGTCACGATTGGCAAGGCTAACCAGATCAACAACTTCTGCATCAGCGCTCAGGGCAATCAGAAAAGCTGCATGGCCTGTCACATTGGTTATGATTGGAAGGAAAAGACCGCCACCACCCCGGCTTTCGATTTCAGCAAACAGGAAAACGTGGACTGCCTGATGTGTCATGCCCAGTCTGGTTATGCTAAGGGCCAATACGGCAACCCGGCGGATGGCATCGACCTGACCGCAGCCGCGAAGAGCGTGGCCTCCCCTAATCGCTCCACCTGTGGCAAATGCCACTTTGATGGTGGCGGCGGCAACGGCGTCAAGCACGGCGATCTCGATGAGAGCCTGATCTTCCCGACCGAAAGCATGGATGTGCACATGGGAAAGAACAACATGCTGTGCACCGATTGTCATGTCACCAAGGAACATGTCGTTAAAGGCCGCCTGGTCGTCGATAACTATACGATCGACCCGCAAGAACAGGTCTCCTGCACGCAGTGCCACGCTGAAGACCTGCATAAGGACGAACGCCTGAATAAGCATGTCCAGACCCTGGCCTGCCAGACCTGCCACATTCCAGTCTTCGCAGTCAAGGACCCGACCAAGGTCTCTTGGGACTGGTCAACCTCCGGCCAGGATATTGGTGATGACCACTTCAGCTATCTAAAAATCAAGGGGAACTTCGTCTACGAGAAGGATGTCCAGCCCACCTACCAATGGTATAACGGCAACCTTTCCTACCGTTACTTGCTGGGCGATACGATTGACCCAACCAAACCAACCTATATCAACAAGCTGGCGGGTGACATCAAAGACCCGACCGCCAAGATCTCCCCTTTCAAGCTGCATGTGGCCAATCAGCCTTACGATACCGGCTTTAACTACCTGCTGGCACCAGTCACCTCCGGCCCGGATGGTTATTGGACCACTTTTGACTGGGATAACGCCTTCAAGTTATCCGAAGAACGCATGGGGCTGAAATACAGCGGCGGTTACGATTTCGCCGAGACCTATATGTTCTGGCCTACCACACACATGGTCCAACCCAAAGAAAACGCGCTGCAGTGTGACGAATGCCACAGCGACAATGGACGCATGGATTGGGCGGCCTTGGGCTACCCCGGCGACCCGATCAAATGGGGCGGCCGCTTCGATAACAAGTAACCGGCGAAATGGAAATGATCATGAAAACGAGAATCCTATCTGATAAGAAATGGCTTGTGAGCCTGATCGCCCTGGCACTGGTTGTGACCGGTCTGACGGTCTGGGGTATCCAACAGGTTTTGGCGCTGCGCAGCGCGGCCCCGGCGGCCTTGCCCTCCGCTTTTCATCCTGTCTTTGCCATGCTGGATGCCAGCGGCGAGAACGTGCTTAAAAGCGGCCTACCCGTTTCTACCATGAAAACCTGCGGTGAATGTCACGACACGGCTTTCATCGAAACCCACAGCTTCCATGCCGACCTTGGCCTGGCCAGCTACCAGTCTGCACAGGATAGTTGGGATGCCAGCCCAGGCGTATTTGGCAAGTGGGATCCGCTGATCTATCGCTATCTTTCTCAAATCGGTGATGAGCGTCTGGATCTGGGTACCGCGGAATGGCTGATGAAATATGGTGAACGCGTCCCTGGCGGCGGCCCTGCCACCACCTCGCGCAGCGGCGACCGGCTGGTCAACCTGAGCGCGGATGCCGCCAATCCCGAAACTGCTATCCTGGACCCGAAAACCGGCCAACCCCTGGCCTGGGATTGGAAAAAGTCCGGAGACATGGAAATGAACTGTTTCCTGTGCCACCTTTCCAAACCCAACACGGCAGCTCGCGCTGAAGAAATCCGCGCCGGAAATTTTGGCCAAGCCAATACTGCCACTCTGCTGGGCAGCGGCCTGTTGGAGAAAACCGCTGCGGGCTTCCAGTGGAACCAGACCGCATTCGATGAGAGCGGCAAGGTCAAATCAGAATTTGTGCTCATCCAGGACCCCACCAACGAAAACTGCGCGGCCTGCCACGGCGAAGTACATGCCGATACCCAGGAACCGCTCGGAATTTCAGCCTGCGACCTGAGTTACCCGCAGTCCGCCACCACCGGCCAGGTGATCGCCTCGCAGAAAATCTCCGAATCGGGTATTAACATTTCCGGCAAAGCCGATTTGGCCCGTTCCTGGGATATTCACGCCGAACGCGGTCTGAAGTGCACTGACTGCCACTTCTCGATCAACAACCCGATCCACTCCCAAAAAGAAGCTGGTACCGGACTCGAACACCTGCTCTACGACCCGCGCAAACTTACGATCGGCGAATATTTGCAGAGTCCCGATCACAACTTTGCCCGCGGTCAAAGCGCGCAATTCACCGTTGCCCCCGAGAACAAGGGCACTATGCGTCGCTGCGAATCTTGCCATGATTCAGAAAAGTCGCATGCCGATTGGCTGCCCTATAGCGAACGACACATGGCGGTCGTGGCCTGCGAATCCTGCCACATCCCACAAATGTACGCCCCCGCGA
>CAZHWV010000098.1:12646-16500 GCA_964536185.1 uncultured Anaerolinea sp.
ATGGCGGTCGTGGCCTGCGAATCCTGCCACATCCCACAAATGTACGCCCCCGCGATCCAATCTTATGACTGGACCGTTGTACAGGCCGATGGTACCCCCACCAACCTTTGCCGCGGCATCCAGGGCGGCAGTGATACTGTCACCAACCTGGTCACCGGCTATAAACCAGTTCTGATGCAGCGCACCAACATTGACGGCAAGACCCTGCTGACCCCCTACAACCTGATCAGCACCTGGTTCTGGACTTATGAAGATGCCAACGGCAATACCCGCCCGGTGCGCGAAGTCGACCTGCAGGCGGCGTTCCTGGAAAACGGCGCCTACATCACCGAAATCGTCAAAGCTTTTGACAGCGACCAGAACGGGAGCATCGAGGCTGGCGAGTTGAAGATCACCAGCGAAACCCAGCAAGCAGCAGTCGTCGGACGCCTGACCCAACTCGGATTGAAGAATCCACAGATCAAGGGCCAGGTCCAACCCTACAGCATCAACCACAACGTCGCACGCGGCGAATACGCCACCCGTGAATGCAGCACCTGCCACAATAGCAACTCAGCAGTCACAAAGCCTATGCAGCTGGCAGCCTATACCCCAGGCGGAGTTGCGCCCGTATTTGTGACCGACAGCAACATCAACGCCACCGGCGAGATCGTGACGAGCGCCGACGGCGCTCTGTATTATGAGCCCATCACCACCCGCGATGGCGTTTACATCTTCGGTCGCGACCGGATCAACTGGGTCGACTGGTTCGGCGCCCTGGCTTTCGCAGGCACCCTGCTGGCAGTCCTGGGGCACGGCAGCGCGCGCTATTTCTTCTCGCTCAAGCTGCAAAAAGAAGCCCCAAAAACTGAAAAAGTCTACATGTACGAGGGCTACGAACGTTTCTGGCACTGGCTGCAAACGGTTTCAATCATCGTACTGCTCTTTACAGGCCTGATCATTCACCGCCCTGAAATTTTTGGTGCCTTCTCCTTCCCACACATGGTGCTGGTTCACAACGTCCTGGCTGCTATACTGGTGATCAACGCCGTCTTCTCGCTTTTCTGGCACATGACCACCGGTGAAATCCAACAGTATATCCCTCGTCCGCGCGGTTTCTTTGATGATGCGATCGTGCAGGCCAAGTTCTACCTTGGCGGCATCTTCAAGGGCGAGGCGCACCCGTTTGAGAAACGCAAAGAAAGCAAGCTCAACCCGCTGCAGCAAGCAACCTATTTCGGCTTGCTCAACGTACTGCTGCCCCTGCAGATCCTTACCGGCGCCATGATATGGAGCGTGCAAAAGTGGCCGCAGATCACCAGCTGGTTTGGTGGGCTGCCCGTCCTAGCCCCATTTCATAGCCTGGTAGCCTGGCTGTTGGCGACCTTTGTCGTAGCACATGTTTACCTGACCACCACCGGCGCAACCCCGCTCGAAGCCATGCGCGGTATGGTCACCGGCTGGGAAGAACTTGAAGTCCACGGCCACAAAAGCTCCAAAGCAAAGACCCCGAAGGGTAAGAAATAAACCTCTTCAGAATTAGCAGGAGATTAAACCATGACAACAACTGTCACACATCAAAATAAAGGTCTCAAAGCCCTCTTTAACCGCCCGCGGAAAGATTTTGTGCATCCGTACTTCGGCGGCGCGATCCTGGGCGTCGTGCTCTTCCTGGCCATGTTTATCACCGGCAACGGCCTCGGCTCATCCGGCGCAACCACGCGCCTGGTCACTTTCGCCCAGGACTTGATTTCCCCTGCACACGTGGATCAGACACCCTACCTGCTCAAGTTGGCGGGCGGAGATAAAAACCCGTTGGATGACTGGATTATTCCGGTTTTCTTCGGCGCACTGCTGGGTGGCTTTTCATCCGGAATGGTCAACGGACGCGCCAAGTTTGAAACCACTAAGGGCCCCAATATCAGTAACAAGACCCGCTGGCTAATGTCCTTCCTGGGCGGCATCCTGTTCCTGTACGGCGCTCGTATGGCGCGCGGCTGCACCTCCGGCCAGGCCCTCTCGGGTGGCGCGACCCTGGCCGCCGGCTCCTGGCTGATCATGTTTGCTATTTTTGGTGGCGCCTACGGCACGGCATATTTCGTCCGGAAGCTCTGGCTTTAGTGCCAGTGAGGAGATCATCATGAACTTTCCCATTCCATCCTTTTTGGCAGTCAGCGCCTCCAACCCCTGGACCTACGTCGTCTTTGCGGTGATTGGCTTTGCCTTTGGTTACACCCTGGAAATGTCCGGTTTTGGCGACAGCCGCAAACTGGCTGCCCAGTTCTACTTCACTGAATTGACCGTCATCAAGGTCATGTTCACGGCCATTGTGGTCGCCATGGTGCTGACCTTCGGCGCGGTCGGCCTGGGTCTGCTAGACTTTGGCCAGGTCTGGGTCAACCCGACGTATCTATCCTCGGGTATCCTGGGCGGTTTGATCATGGGCGTTGGCTTCATTGTCGGCGGTTTCTGCCCAACCACCTCACTGGCTTCGGCCTCCACCGGTAAAATCGATGGCATGTTTTTTGTGGCGGGTGGCTTCATCGGCGCCTTCCTGTTCGGCGAAACCGAGCAATACTTCACCAACTGGTACAACAATTCAGGCTATTTCGGCCGCCTGACCCTGATGGATGTCTTCCATCTGCCAACCGGCGTGATTGTTTTGCTGGTGGTTTTGATGGCCCTGTTCATGTTCTGGGGCAGTGAGCAGCTCGAACGTATCGTTGGCAAAAAGGATATGAGCAAGCAGCCAAAAATTCGTATCTATGCCGCCGGTGGTCTGGTGGCTGCCGCCCTGGCAGTGATCGTGATCGGCAGCCCCTCGACCGAAGCCAAGTATACGCGGGCCAAGATCAACCGGACCGTTAACGAAGTGGCCATCGTCTTGAGCGCGGATGAAGCCCTGGTCCAGCGCCAGATGCAGATTGCGCCGGCTGAGCTGTTCAAAACCATGAACGACGACAAACTCGACCTGACCATGATCGATGTGCGCCCAGAGGTCGATTTCAACCTGTTTCATATTCGCCGTGCGCTGAACATCCCGATGGCTGACCTGAAAACGCTCGTCCCTGCCCTGCTGTTGGGCGCCGCACCGAATACTGTCTACGTGGTCATCAGCAACGACGAAGATCTATCAACCACGGCCTGGAAAACATTGGTGGGCGAATCTGTCTCGAATGCCTACATCCTGGAAGGCGGCATTAACAACTGGATCGCCTTCTTTGGCAAGGATGATGAGAGTATTGTTCGCTCCACCAACCCGGCAGCCCCCGAAAAGCTGCAGTACATCTTCCCGGCTGCGCTTGGTGACCGCTACGAATGTTCCGATCCCAGCCCGATCGAGTACGAGAAAGTTGAGTTTGTACCACGCATCCAATTACAGTTGAAACGCGATAAGAGCGGCGGCGGCTGCGGGTAAAGTAGGAAAATATAAAAGCTGGACCGGTGGTTATCCGGTCCAGCTTTTATATTTAATAGTAATAATGGAAAACTAGATTGAAGCAGAAAATATTCTTGGAAGTGTTGTCTCGCTTAAAATCAGGTGGTGTGGAGAGACACTGTTAATCATCAATCGCGTTATTATGTATTCCTTGCTTCTCATTTTTGGATCGCGTCAGAAACACGTTTAAGCCGCTGGTGTGCTTCATCTGCCACCTGGTCCAGTGCCGGATCCTGGATAAAACTGGTCATCGACAGCGGGTCAATAATGTTCACCACAGTTTTATCGCCTTCTTCGTATACGATGACATTACATGGCAGCAGTAAACCTATGTCTGGACGAGCAGTCAGCGCTCTGTTTGCCAGCGGTGGGTTGCAGGCACCGAGAATCGTATATTTTCGAAAATCAACATCCAGTTTCTTTTTCATGGTTTCCT
>CAZHWV010000099.1:0-2415 GCA_964536185.1 uncultured Anaerolinea sp.
TTTAAGCACAAGTTGATCGCCGTTTCGTTCTGCAAAATTCATATTCGGAAGGTTTTGCAATTCTTCGAAATTTTCCGCAGAAAGCCCGATGATGTCAATGGTTATTTTTTCGCCCAGCTCGATACCTGCCTTCAGTTCTTCTTTTGAACCGATTGCAACAATTTTGCCCTTCTCCATTATTGCAATCCTGCTGCAGATCTGCTCCACCTCCTCCATATAGTGAGATGTGTATATGACCGTCGCACCCTGCTTGTTTAGAATTTGAATCCCCTCAAGTATTTTGTTCCTGCTTTGCGGATCAACTCCGACAGTCGGTTCATCAAGGATTATAAGCCTTGGCTTGTGTGCT
Source organism: uncultured Anaerolinea sp. (assembly GCA_964536185.1). Taxonomy (GTDB): domain Bacteria; phylum Chloroflexota; class Anaerolineae; order Anaerolineales; family Villigracilaceae; genus UBA5195. The sequence continues at coordinate 350 of CAZHWV010000099.1, forward strand.
ATGCCGCAGGCGATATTGAGTCTTCTTAGCAGTCCACCGCTCAGTTTTTTGGGATAAAATTTACGGAATTCCGCAATTTCAACAAAGGCTATCGCCTCTTCTACCAGGAGTTTTCTTTTTGCCTTGTCCTTGATATACAATCCGCAGAAATAATCGATGTTTTCATATACGGTCAGTTCCTGAAAAACCGCGACATTTTGCATTATGATACCTATATCCTGTTTGATTGAGTATGCGTCCGGAGTCATTGGTCTGTCAAAAATCTCAATAGTTCCCTGATCGTACTTAAGCAGTGATAAAATGCAGTTGATCGCCGTTGTCTTGCCCGAACCATTCGGCCCGAGCAGCCCGTACACCTCACCCTCCTGAACCTCCAGATTTAAATGGTCCAAAGCCGTCAGTGTACCGTACTTTTTAACAAGGTCATTCACTTTTATAATCATAAAGTTTTCCTCTCAATTCTATTAGTTTCAGTTAGATTTTACTATTAATCGATTGAAATCTTGTTACTTTCCTGTTATTTTTTTGTTAGTATCCTGTTAGTATTCTGTTAGTTTTTGTCCTTGCAAATCAACCGATTTTATCAATATCCTGGTCTGCTATGCGTCGATATTCGGCCATTTGTTGGTTTGTTTTTCTGATTTGCTTTTCGCAACATACTCCAAAAGCACCTCCCTTTCATTATTCAAACGTTCACCAATTACCTGATGCAGACAATCTTCCAGAATCTCTCCTATCTGTCTACCTGGCTTTAATCCCAGCTTAATAAGGTCTTCACCGTCAATGGCAAGGTCTTTCAATGAAAAGCACGCATTTTCTTCTATTATTTCTTCGTAAATCCGAAGCAGTTCATCAAGATATGCGATTCGTTGGAGCATTTCAGAAGTCTGTTGTGCATGTACATCGGCCTTCTTAATGGCTATCAGGTCAAGGAAAAAATCCTCGGAAAATCTGTTCAGTATGTGCTTAACCGATTTTTTGTCGGCATCAATCTTAATGTCGTGATACATAACAAGCTCGTATGTCCGCTTTTTGGTAAAGTTGTCGAACTTCAAACGGTCTAGAATGACTCTGACCATTTCGGCGCCGACTTTCTGATGTCCATAAAAATGTCCTATCCCATCAGCATCCTTGAAAAATGTAGACGGCTTGCCTATATCATGGAAAAGCGCTGTCAGCCTTAACGGCAATCTGGCAGGAACGTATGTCACCGCCTTCACGAGATGCGTGTACACGTCAAAAGAATGATGTGGATTATGCTGTAAAAAATCAAAGCAGGGTGAAATTTCAGGAATAATTACGGCAATCATGTCCCTGAATTCAAATAAAATATTTTCAACATACAATCCGCATAGCAATTTGGTAAACTCAGCCGTGATTCTTTCGGTCGCTACAGTACCGATAGTATTTCGAAGCATGTCAATGGCGCTTTTAGTGCCGGGTTCTATGGAAAATCCGAGCACCGATGCAAATCGAACCGCTCTGAGAATTCTAAGCGAGTCCTCCGAAAATCGGCTTTCGGGGTCGCCAACACACTTTATAATCCTGTCATGCAAATCCTGACGGCCGTTGAAAGGGTCGATTATTCCTGTTTTATCAGAATACGCCATTGCATTAATAGTAAAATCCCTACGTGAGAGGTCATCATTAATGGAAGACGAAAACGAAACCGAATCGGGTCTTCTATTATCGGTATACTGACCATCGATTCGAAACGTGGTGACTTCCACAGGAAATGATTCGATAACAACTGTAACGGTCCCATGTGCAATACCTGTCTCGACAACATAGGCCTTCTGCTCCAGAGTTTCGTTATAGTCCTCCAGCGTATTATCAACATTGTCTTTGAAAGAATCGCCGAATACTTCTATAACCTGCGAAGGAAGAGCATTAGTCGCTATGTCATAATCCGTTGGTGAAATTCCTAAAAGCCCATCTCGTACGCATCCGCCCACAAGAAATGCATCGAATCCTCTTTTCTCAAGTGTTTCGATTATTTTGCCGGCTGGCTCGATTATTTTGATTTTCATGTCATTTTGCTTTTTGCTTTTCATGTTCATCCTTTA
>CAZHWV010000099.1:2515-16290 GCA_964536185.1 uncultured Anaerolinea sp.
GTCGGGCAAATATTCGCTTTCTGCTATCTCCTCAAGCGTAGCTTCTCCAGTCAAAACACCTATTCCAACAATGCCTGCCATTTTGGCAAATGCCATGTCAGTATAAACGCGATCGCCTACCATGGCGAGTTCATTCTTTTTGTACCCGTATCTCGATAGTATCATCTCGATCATTGCAGGGTCAGGCTTGCCATACACCCGCGTTACTTTGCGGTCTGTGCAAGTCTCAAGAAATGCAATAATCGCACCGCAGTCAGCTTGCACTTTCCCACCGGCCAGCGGACACACCTTGTCTGGATTGGCTGCATAAAACGGAACCCCTGCGCGGATATATTCACAGGCAGCATCAAGCTTCTCATAGGTCAAGGTGGTATCAAACCCCACCAGTACAGCATCTATTTTTTTGTCTCTGGTATTTATTATATTGATACCCGCCGAGGTAATTTCGCTTTCAAACTCAGGTGTACCTATTACATAAGCATTTATAGGAGTCGCCGTGCCTTCAAAGTTAACATTCGTTTCCTGCAGTAACTCCTGCTGTAACTCCTGCTGTAATGTAGATAATTTCCATGATGAGCCCCTATTCGATGTTCCTTCAAAATCAACATTCAGTTTCTCGCTTCGGTGACAGTCTGATTTGCTTGTGTACAAGTCCTTAATGTGTTTGACCAACGCGTCCGTCGATGTAATTAAATAATCTCTGTCAGCCTTGATTCCGAGACGCTTAAGCCGGTTCAGATAATGCTGTGCACTATGTGATGAATTGTTCGTTGCAAATATATAACGGGTATCTCCCAGCGCTTCGAAAAATTTTGCTGCACCCGGAATCAATTCTTCCCCGATGGTTACCGTGCCATCCATATCTAAGAGCCAGCATCGTATACCTCTTATCAGTGATTTTATTTCAGCATCGCTGGCATTCTCGTTATTTGAAAGTCTCCTTAAAGCCATATGCAATCCTTCCTATGCGACCGTTCCTGTCATTGGAGAATCTTTTTCAACCAATGCTCGTCTTGCAAAAGTAATTCTATATTCACTTTCTCTTGAATTTTCATTATTGTCATTATTGTCCTTATTGTCCTAATTGTCATTATTATCCTTATTGTCCCTATTGTCCTTATTGTCCTTAAAAGCATTTATATGCATTGCTTTTCAATCACTTTGACTAGAAATATTCGCCAGCTTCAAAAACTCAGTCTCGTCCAGAACCGTCAAGCCTAGCAAATTCGCCTTGTCCAGCTTGCTTCCGGCTTCTTCTCCCGCGACAACATACGAGGTGTTTTTGGACACCGATCCGGAGACCTTGCCCTTATGGGATAAAATAATTGCTGTCGCTGCGTCTCGCGTCATATTCGGCAATGCACCTGTCAGCACAAAAGTCATCCCCTTGAATTTATCGGATTTTACATCACCGCTTGACTTGCTCTCCATCTGTACCCCGCTGTCCTTAAGGCTGTCAATCAGGTCTTTTGTCTGAGGTTGCAAGAAAAATTCCAAAACGGATTTTGCGCTTATCTCGCCGAATTCTTCAAGAGTTAAAAGTTCCTCAATATCTGTATTCATCAATTTGTCAATTGAACCGAAATGTTCGGCGAGGATGAAAGCAGCTCTCACGCCTACGTTTCTGATACCGAGTGCTGTGATTAGCCTCTCTAGTGAATTGTTTTTGGTTTTTTCTATAGAATCGAGCAAATTGCTCACCGACTTTTCGCCGAAACGGTCAAGTTCAAGCAGTTCAGTCCTTTTCTCGTGAAGCTTGTATATATCCGCTACACCTTTGATCAGGCCTTTTTCGAGTAAAATCTCAAGTATTGACGGTCCTAACCCCTCGATATTCATAGCATCCTTGGATACAAAATGAATAATATGTCTTAAAAGTTGAGCCGGACATTGAGCCCCCGTGCACCTGCTGGCAGATTCGTCGTTGTCACGCACAACCGATGCTCCGCAGACAGGGCAGTTGACAGGCATCTTAAAGGGCTGCGAATTCGCAGGACGTTTTTCTATGATGATTTTAACGACCTCCGGTATTATGTCCCCCGCCTTTTGTATCAAGGCGGTGTCACCCTCGCGGATATCCTTTTCGATGATATAATCCTCGTTATGCAAAGTCGCTCTGGCAACGGTCGATCCGGCGATTTTTACCGGTGTCAGCTGTGCAAGCGGAGTCAGTTTGCCTGTCCTCCCCACTTGAACAAGAATTTTCTCAATCAATGTCTCCTGTTGCTCCGGTGGATATTTATATGCAACAGCCCATTTGGGCACTTTGCTAGTGGTACCGAGATCCTGCCGTTGAGCCAGTGAATTCACTTTCACTACCGCCCCGTCGATGCCGTAGTCGAGTGTGCCTCGTACAGAACCAATTTCTTCGATAACATTCCAGACTTCATCGACTGTTCTGCATATTCTGAATTCAGGGCTGACGCAAAACCCTTGCTTAGCCAGCCAATCCAATGACTCCGAATGTGTACTGAATACTTTGCCGTCAACACCCTGAACATTGAAAATAAAATAATCAAGTTTTCGCTGGGCGGTTACCTGGGGATTCAATTGTCTAAGCGAACCTGCCGCTGCATTTCTAGGATTGGCAAATGTCTTTTGGTCGTAAATTTCAGCCTTTTCGTTCAACTCTAGAAACGATGATACAGGCATGTAAATCTCTCCGCGGACCTCCAAAAAGGCAAGCTGCTCTCTGATTCTTGCTGGAACACTTTGAATTGTACGAACATTTTCCGTTACATCCTCACCCGTCTGGCCGTCACCTCTGGTGGATGCCCTGACATATTCGCCGCTCACATACTCCAAGGCGACAGAAAGTCCGTCAATTTTGCGTTCTACAACAAATTCTACATCCTTTTGCGTTTCGGTGATTTTCGTCAGAAAAGCACGCAATTCATCTTCATTAAAGACGTCGGTCAGGCTTTGCATCGGGTATTTATGTGCAACTTTCTTGAAATCCTCCGAAACAGTGCCTCCAACCCTGCGAGTCGGCGATTCGCCGCATGCAAGAAGCGGGAACTCCTCTTCCAGTTCTTTTAGTCTGCGCATAAGTGCGTCATACTCAAAATCTGTTATCTCCGGAGTGTCCAAATCATAATATCTTGTATTATGATAATTAATCTTTTCGCGTAGCTGCGCAATTTCCTGCCAAACTTCCATTCGTCCTCCGTTTTTTGTAAAAATCATGCCAAAAAGGCTGGAACAAACAAATTCATTTTTAAAAATAAAAATTTATTTTTAAAAATAAAATTCTATGTGATGATTTTATCATATTTGTGGTAAAATTGAATACATCATTTTTATATCATGCAATTGTAATTGATAATCAAGTTTCTTGATTGCGATTGGTTTTTTGTTGACATATAGGGATTTTTTCATAATTTATCAGATTAAAGGAGCAATGTAACAGATGTCAAATCAAAAATATCAGCTTTGGAGCGAGAGCGAAATGAACGCCAGGAGTGGTTCCGGTGTCGGGACATTCAAATCATGTATTCCGAGTATCACCTACTATCCCACCAATGCCAAACATAAACACGGATGCGTTATTGTATGTCCAGGTGGCGGATATGAGATGAAAACAATGGATTACGAAGGCGAGGAAATCGCTCAGATGCTTAATAAGAACGGCATAGCTGCCTTTGTTCTTGATTATAGAATAAAGCCTGATTATCACCCGGCTCCTGTAAATGATGCATTCAGAGCTATCGAAAAGGTCAGAGCTCTTGCCGAGGAGTTAGGATACATTTCAGACAAGATAGCTATTTTAGGATTTTCAGCAGGCGGTCACCTTGCAGCAAGCGCCGGAACCATGTGGACAACTACCGCTACCCGGCCTGATGCCATGGTTCTTTGCTATCCCGTTATTACAATGGGCAAAACCGCACATGTCGGAAGCAAGACCAATCTGATCGGTGACAGGATCACAGAAGCCCTGGTCAGTGATTTATCCTGTGAGAACCGTGTCAGCAGACAGACTCCTCCGACATTTATCTGGCATACTGCGGATGACAAAGCGGTTCAGGTTGAGAATTCCTTGACAATGGCCTCCGCTCTTGCTTCTAAAGCCGTTCCATTCGAAATGCACATTTATCCGCATGGCGAGCATGGACTTGCTCTTGCCAAGGATGACAAGGTGGTCTCCGGGTGGTTTGGTCTATGTGTCGACTGGCTTAAGAGGCTGGGATTTTAGATAACAGCTAGCTTATATAACGGTTTTGTTTTTTGATAATAATTTGCTTTTTTGACGGCTTGTGTTTTTGATAATAATTTGCATTTTTGACGGCCTTGATTTTTGATAATAATTTGCTTTTATAACGGCTTGTGTTTTTGATAATAATTTGCATTTTTGACGGCTTGTGTTTTTGATAATAATTTGCTTTTATATTTTACAAGACAGTTCATGTCGTACGAGGATAGTGCTGAAAGGTTATCGAATAGTGTTTGGTGAAATATTACTAATAGTTTTTATAGCCACGGCTCTTTCGTGCCTTATTCGTGGAATTTATGAGACATTCAGGCTGGATGTCTCTTTTTCAGTTTTAGGAAACGGAAACAAATCCCTTAAAGTCATTTTAATAAGTGACCTTCACGCTAGATATTTTAATGTCTCACTCAATAGACTCATCAGCGTGATAGAAAAATCCGGCGCTGATGTCATCCTTTTCGCGGGGGATTTCACAAACGGCGGCACAATAAAAGAAAAGAAAAAAGCAGCAAAGATTATTTCCCGAATCGCTGCCACTGTTACCAGTCAAGGCATTCCCTTCTATGCCGTCTCCGGCAATCACGACATTTACGGCATCTTGGAAATACTTGATGGAAATGATGTTCGTGTTCTTTCTAACGAATCCGCCATTGTCCGCTCAAAAGACGATTCCCGATGGAAAATTGTTGGCCTTCAGGACCTTAAACGCGGCAATCCGGATTACTGCAAAGCGAAGCTAAATTATATTTCAGTTAAGAACTGCAAAAAAGAGAATTTGAAAAATATTAGCGAAACAAAGCTCGACGAGAAAAAACCTGAGTCGATATATTCTAACGTGATAGCAGATTTTAACTCAATACAATATACTAATAATCAAAATAACCATTTGCAAACTAAACTTGATCAATTTATTGATAATGAAAAATTAATAGATCCGAACAGGGATGCAGATCAGCAATATTATCCAGAGATAATTCTGGCTCACAATCCGGATACGATTTTCAAGTTGCTTTCCGACAGTTCATCCTTTGAGCAAACTGGACAGGAAGCCTGTTGTAATTCAATTTCGGGCGTATTATCAAATTCTCGGATCAAATCAATACAGAATAATCGATTTTTATTATCCGGGCATTTCCATGGCGGTCAGATCTGGATGCCGTTCGATCTGGAATACAAGTTATTGCGCAAAGAAAAAATGGCCAGGCTGGGCTATCGGAAAGGGCCTTTCGAGTATCTGGGTTTCCATGGTTATATCTCAAGAGGGCTAGGGTGTGTGATTGTACCATTAAGATTTTTCTCATATCCTGAAATTTCTATTTTGGAACTTAGAGCGGATTGAAAGTGCTGTATATACTTCTGATCAACACATTATCCTTCTTATAAATAAATATAATTAAACGAAACTATATGATATAATACATAACAAAACACGTGGGGATGTAGCTCATCTGGGAGTCCGAATTGGTCAGTTAATATCCCCCAAATCTGCACTGGCAAAACGGTTAATAAAATTTGAAAAACTTACTTTCTAGGGGCATTAGCGCAGTTGGGAGCGCACAACACTCGCACTGTTGGGGTCACGAGTTCGAATCTCGTATGCTCCACCATATCAGGCGATCGAAATAGATGCCACCCCCTCAAACGTAGCAACGCCAGCGCTTTGAGGGGTTTTTTATTTCCAAAAATCGATATTGAAATTCATAGATGCCAAATGCCCTTTTGGGCATTTGCAGGGGGCTCGAACGCTTTACCTGGTATTTTTACAATAAATATCACCAATCCCTTTTCTATATATAAAATCCATTTTTAAGGACTTAAGAGATTAGAAAATAATCTTTGAGGTCCTTTTTTGTTGCCAATTTTCATAGCTCTGCCCTACCCTTTTTAGCCTTCGCTTCATACCACTTATCACAAGATTCTTCCCACACTAATTCCAATATGACCCGCAACGGATTATTGGTTTATTAATAAAGCCTCAAGATTGAATAATATTTTAATAAGAAAGAAGGAATAATCAATGGAACAAAACATTAATGAAACAAGAACTGTGAAATACTATTGTCCCTTATTAGTCCAAATGGAGATTGATAAATATGAAGAACGCAATGATGGTTCCGACTGGCTCGAACCTTGTGATGGAGTTCGTTATTTATCAGAAATACAAGATGCAATTGACCTTGATTGTTATAGGACAATGAAGGAAAAAGGGCTGATGGAATACTTTACAGATAATGAAAATATTTCGTCTAAAGTAATAAGTGCCTTCCCCGGCGTTGAAATTATTGACGGCGAGATCTATGGCGTTATGGTAACCAAGCAAAATGAAAATCTGCTTGTAGATGAAGAGGAACAATTCATTGAATATATGGGCGGCCAATTTTCAGACGGCTGGGGAGAGGGATTCGAGCAACATCCTATTAAAACCTCTGATGGTGAACTCTATGTTAGTTTTTGGCAAAGTGGGAAAGACTATTTTCTATTGCCGGAAGAGGATTTCAGGGCAACGCTTTCCCAAAATCAATCCGGGCATCAGATGGGAGGGATTATTACATGAGTAAGATGTTTTCTTTTATTGAGCTGACTGCGGATAACGATGTCACAGCAGAAGATTTTGTTTGTGGCAATCCATTAGATACTGACGATATGGAAAATGTCGATGTATTTATCAATTTGTTAGAGACGCATCCGGAAATTGAAACTGTTAGGGTTGATTCAAAAACATACCTCTGGGGTGAAGGTGAAAGTGATATTGCAGACGATAGCGAGCTGGAGCAGATTCGTGTGGACGAGGATTTTACCAAACGTGATGATGTTGATCTTATATATACACATTCTTTTACCGCCTGGAATCAAAATCACGAACAAGCCCAAAAGCTGGAAATGTAAGAGTAAAGGTATTTAAAAAAACAAAAGGAGGACAAAAAGCTATGCCAAACCATGTTAAGAACATTCTATCCTTTGATGTGGATGGTGATGAATTACTAGCAATCCTTGAGCGCATCAAAAATGACGAGATAGGAATCGGATCCATTGACTTTAACAAAATAATTCCCATGCCGGAACACATTACAATAGCTCCAGGGTTTCCATATGGGGAAATGATAAGTTTCTATCTGACTGCCATTAACCCCAAGCTGCCCTATCTGGGTGTTGAAAAATATACAGATGAAGCATTCACAGTGCTTTGCATTAATGTCAAAAATATTTTAGCAGATGACAAAATCGATTCATATTTAACGGAAGACCAGATAAAAGAAGCGACAAATCATTTCAGGGATTATCTTGCATCTAACGATACACCGTATGAGGATTTCAAAAGTTATATGATTCAAACAGGCAAATATTTCGCAGAGAATATTGAAAACATCAATGCTGTCGCCTATCAAGATTTTCGCCGTAAGGAATGGGGAACAAAATGGGATGGTTTTAGCTTTTATGAATATGATGGAAGCCAGAATATTACTTTTTTTACTGCATGGAATCCTCCAACACCCATTATCAAAAAACTAAGCGAATGGTACCCGGATGTCCCGATCCTTCATCAATGGGCCGATGAGGAATTTGGGTTTAATGTTGGAGAAATTGAGTATTACAAAAACGAAAAAACCATGGAGAAAGACCCCGAGAACGAGAGCAAAGAGGCTTTTGAAATGGGAGCCGCCATATGGGATATTGATTTATTGGAATACGACTATCGAGTATCTGATGATGGCAGCACGTATGTTTTTGAGGAGTATTCGAGCGAAAAAATGGCAAAGCAAAATGAATTCGGAGAAGAGATCAAGCCCGAAAGTAAAGAAAATATTGCAGATGGAGATTTACAAGAGGAATCAGGAGGAATGAAACTATGTTTATGAAACCGTATCAAGTCGATAACATTAAAAGACAATACCCGGTGGGTACGAGGGTAAAACTTAATTCCATGAGCGGAGAAAGCAATATGCCAAGTGGCATGGAGGGGACGGTAGAATATGTTGATGATGCTGGTCAACTGGGAATGCATTGGGATAACGGTTCTTCTTTATCGCTAATCCCTGGCGAAGACAGTTTCAGCAAGATTGCGGAGCCTGTACCAGAACCTGATCAGGAAACCGGAATGACCATGGGAGGAATGTGATTCATTAGCATTCCTGAAGAATTGGTCCTGAAATAATAAAAAATAGTAAATGCACTTTAGGGTGGTCTGAAATTTGAAACAGACTGCCCTTTTTTTGCGTTTTAAAGGAGGTGGATTCATATTAACAGCTTTATGTCATGGATAGGTGGGAAAAAAGCTCTCCGGAATATTATACTCAAACGCTTCCCCGATTCCTATAAAAAATATGTCGAAGTCTTTGGTGGCGGTGGCTGGGTGCTTTTCCATAAACCACCTCGAAATGATTTCGAAGTGTATAACGACTTTAACCCAAACCTTGCAAATCTGTATCGCTGTGTCAGGGACAACAAAGAAGAACTAATCGAAGAACTAAGATATGTTCTTAATTCCCGGGAGGATTTTAACCGCATCAAGGAATTGTTTAAAACCAATGCAGAGATGACCGATGTGCAAAGAGCCGCCAAGTTTTACCAATTGATCCGGTATTCCTACGCAAGTGGATGCACCAGTTATGGCTGCCAGCCACATAATATGTGGTCAAATTTCAAACCGATCAATGAAGCACATAGAAGGCTGAAAGATACGCTGATTGAAAACAAGGATTTTGCTGATTGTATTAAACATTATGATGACCCTGTCACTTTCTTCTATTGTGACCCTCCCTACTTTGCAACAGAGAATTATTACAGCGATGTAGGGTTCACCGGTGCCGATCACCAGCGACTCTTTGATTCACTAATAAGTATACAAGGCAAGTTTTTACTATCCTATAACGATTGTCCTGAAATACGAGCGCTTTATGAAAAGCCCGATATCTATATTGAGTCAGTAAAGAGATTGAATAACCTTGCTCAACGATATGATAGCGGCTGCGAATATAAAGAACTTCTTATTTCAAATTATGACACCAGTAAATTGGCGAAAAAGTATACACAAATGACTTTCCTCAATTCTGATGAGGAAATCACCCAAGATGACGATCAAAATAATCTGCAGTAAACAAACGGAGGAAAAGAACATGTGTAAGAAAACAGTTATAAAAGCCGAAGAGGTAATCATCCACATCCCTATAGAGCTTTTTGAAGAATCCGGTATTCAATACAAAAATGGATATGCGATGTATTGCCGGAATGGAGAAATCGTCATCAAAGAGTTAATAGACGATGAAGATGATTTTTGTGATGGCGACGGGAACGAGGATGAATGCGATGAGGAATCCATCAAGCACGCTGATGATTAGGAAAATCTAGCATGCTGTTACGAAAGCGATTCAGGTAAAAACGAAGAAAACGGGCAATAAGCCCATGATTGAAAGGAGCAATAATGTATGAAACTTAAAATTTATCAGATTGACAGGGGAAAAGACAAGGAACAAGTCATGTTTTGCGACCTTGCAGAAACCAAAGAAAATTGCGGTGTGATTGATCCAGGCATTTATTCAAAGGTTTTTGATGGAACCGTTGATTGCGAAACACCCGAAGATGTTTTTACGAAATTCAACATAGATATCCCCGTCGCGCATCTTGGCCATTCACTTTCCGTCTCTGACGTTTTGGAAGCAGATGGCGAATTTTACTTTTGCGATAGTGTGGGGTTTGAAAAAATCGATTTTGATGTTTCCAAGGTTGACCTTTCAGACCAGATCCGGGTGCTTATTGTTGAACCTAATAAGGAACCCTATGAAGCCATGATCAAAAATAATTACATGTCTTATCAACGGCTGGTAGGCGGATTGATATCTTGCACTTATATCGACGATGAGTCAGTGATTTATGTGAACGATGAAGGCAAAATCATTGGTCTTCCCGGCAACCGCAAGCTTGATAACGGAGATATCATCGCAGGAGTATTTGTTATTACCGGTGACTCAAACGATGGTGATAGCACCTCTCTTACAAGTGAACAAATCGATGAATACACAGCAAGATTTAAAACTCCCGAGCAATATACCTCACAGGAAGTTGAAGATACTTGCATCATACGATTTATTAGTTTTTAACCAGAGAAATCTGGCTAAAATAAAGCCAAAAAAACGAAGGAAGGAGGAATCCCCGCCAGAGGCTCAATCATTATATCAGCCTCTGTCCATGCTTATGCCCAGTTCAAAACCAAATTGTTGTAAGAGATTTATCGGGTTTGATCGTGCAACAAAATCATTAAACCTAGAAATTTTATTATTGGAAGGAAACCAAAATTATGAAGAAGATCATCAACAAGACCCATGCACTTGCTATCAGAGCAATGATTGCACTCACCAACAAAAAAGGTGAAGGATTCGTGGATTCAGGCGTAGCCATTCTCATTTCAATTGTTGTCGGAACATTATTGCTCGCAGGCTTGTACAAACTGTTCGGCACCACCATCATCCCAACTCTCACAACCAAGGTAACCGGGCTCTTCAGCTATTCAGGCTAATTGTCAGTCAGTCATGCAGCATGGTGGGAATTCTCATCATGCTGCACCTTTTAAAAACTAATTTTATGCAATTGGAATCAATTCTATTTTCTGTCTCAATCACAGTCATTTCCTAAATATATAAGATGATATTTATTCTATAAAATCAGATTGGAGTTAAACCCATGATCAATATTTTGCTGATTAAAGCCTTGATCCTTTTCACTTTACTAATGTTTGCTTCTATACGTGATATTCGAACCCATGAAGTAAGCAATATATATTCCATCTTGATCGGGTTGACAGCATTGATTGGAATTTCTTTGGAACAGGTGCTAGGGATGTTACTGAGTGCCGTTATTATAACAATTCCAATATTTGGCTTTGCGCTGTTCAAACCAGGTGGCATTGGTGGTGCGGATATTAAGCTAACTGCGGCATGTTCCTTTCTCCTTGGGCTTCAAAAAGGTCTGCTATTTATTATTATTGGGTTATCATTAGCCGTTTTATGCAACTTAGCATTCAAAATATTATTAAAAGATCGTTACAAAGAACCGTTCGCACTTGTCCCATATCTTAGCATGGGGTGCATGGCTGCCTATTTGCTCTAGGCTTTCGAACCATTAATAGTATAAACAAACAAATAAATTGGCTTGTATTTCATATGCGGCCTATTTTTATATACCCAAAATCAGAAAGGATGGATTTTAAAAAATGAAGAACAGAACTATTTTAGGAATTTTTTTAATGATCAGTGCTATTATCGTCATTTTCGCTGTCGGGCCGATTGTTAATAAGTTGTCCGCGTCAAAAATTACCATTGTTCGAGTGGCAATGGATGTTCCAAAGGGGCATCAGATAAAAGAAAAAGATGTAAAGACTATTACAGTCGGAGGATTTAACCTGCCAGTTGATGTTATAAAAGACACGAAAGCCGTTGTTGGCAAGTACACAACCTGTGACCTTAAAGCAGAGGATTATATCCTGCCAGCTAAAATCAAGGAAACAGCAGATAATTCCGACGATGTCTTTCGGACGCTTGATGGCAATGAAGTTGCAATGAGTGTTGCGATTCCCAATTTTGCGGGAGGGCTTTCCGGCAAGCTCCAAAACGGAGATGTCATAAGTGTGATTTTATCATCAAAAGATGGAGTTCAAGGAACCGTCATCCCGCCGGAACTAAAATGGGTGAAGGTTATAACCACCACTACAGCAGCCGGAAATGATAGAAACGAACAAGCCCCAAAGGAAGATGGAACCGTTGAACTCCCAAGTACGGTAACTTTGCTTGTCAATATAACACAGGCTAAGATTTTGGCCCAGGCAAATGGAAATATTTATATAGTCCTGGTATATCGTGGAGATGCGGTAACAGCGAATAAATTTTTAGAATTACAAAAGGAGGTCTTTTCAAATGAGTAAGATTATCGCTATCTGGGGGAGCCCTAACTCTGGTAAAACTTCATTTGCTGTAAAATTGGCGCTTAGTATTTATAAACATTACAATTCGACGGTACTCGTTCTTCATACGGACACCGTAATACCGACTCTGCCTGTTTTATTCCCTGATTACAAATCGGACGATCTTTATTCCATTGGCACAGCACTTTCAAAAACAGACATCACACAAACAGAGTTGCTGAAAAATATCGTTTCTATAAAAGGAAAGCCAAATCTAGGGTTTCTTGGATACAAGGACGGAGAAAATAAATACACTTATCCAAGATTTGATGAAATTAAGGCAATTTTACTATTAACGCTAATGAGAGGCGTTTCAGATTATGTGATCATTGATTGCACTAGTGATCCGGACAATATTTTGACAAAGACCGCTTTAAGCCAGGCAGATGTTGTAGTTCGTCTAGCAAACCCTGATCTTAAAAGCATGAGCTTTTATTCTTCACAGCTCTCTCTTTACGAGGATCCTATATACCGCTTATCCGAACATATCCAAGGATTGCTCATGAAAGATTGTGATTTGTTTCTTCCAATTGATGAGGCAAAAGTCCATTTCAAAGACGTGCGTTTCGTACTCCCCTACTGCCGCGAAGTAAAGCAGCAAATGCTTGACGGAAAGCTGTTAGATGGAATCTCTAACAAAAAATACAATAAAATAATTCAGGCAATCACTGAGAAGGTTGTATAGCATTAAAAGATTATTTTAAAACCATGCCATCTTAATATTCATTAAAAATTCGATTAATGTTGTAATGCAAAAGCCACCAAACTTCGACGAAGGCACTTGCATTTTCTTTGTTGTTATAAAGCCGTTTATAGCGGCAGAAAGGAAGTTACCATAAATGAATCAAGCAATGGAATTCTGGCCGCTCTTAAGATTGGTCCAGGAATATATTTCACAAACCTATGCCGCTGCGCTGACAGACAAGAATAAATTATCCCAACTGAAATCCTATATTGAAAAGTACCTGCGGGATAAGGAATACGAAGTAGATGGGACCACAACACAAGAGCTTATAGACAAGCTTTACTGTGAAATGGCCGAGTATTCAGTTCTAACTCCATACCTTGGTTCTTCCGAGCTGGAAGAGATAAACATTAACGCCTGGAACGATATTGCGCTTACCTATCTTGATGGAAGCATTGTAAAAACAAAAGAGCATTTCCACTCCCCACAGCATTCGGTGGATATTGTAAAACGGCTATTGCATCATAGTGGAATGATCATAGATAACGCCACCCCCATGTCTCAAGGGCATCTGCCGAATAACACTCGTATCACAGCACTTAAAGAACCGATTGTTGATGAGGAACTTGGGATTGCAGTCTCTATAAGGCTTTTGCATCCTCAAAGAATCAATCGGACCGAGTTGATTCGATCCAATTTTGCAACAGAAGAAATGCTGGATTTTCTTTCGATGTGCATCCGGTATGGAGTATCAACGGTGATTGCGGGTGCTACTTCTTCTGGTAAAACCACGGTTCTTAACAGGCTTCTTGGGAGCATCCCGAACCACAAGCGAATCTTTTCCATTGAAAGCCGATCCCGGGGAATATCCCTGGTTCGGTAAGAAAATGGCAAAAACAAAAAGTATCAAAAACCGTGGCATCAGGCTGTTT
>CAZHWV010000100.1:0-2561 GCA_964536185.1 uncultured Anaerolinea sp.
CTCTCTTTCGCGATTGGTGGAAAGGGCCTGCAGAAGTATACAAAAAAGTGACTTCAAATTTTTCCAAAAGAAATTCATTACGAAAAGTTACCCTGCAGCGCATCAAGTTACCTGCCTTCAGGCACTTGGTCCGAATTTCTAAAAACGGCCAACCGGTTATCAGCGGAATGGGACAAGCTCAACAGTCATAGGCAAGGCAAATTACGTGGACAAACCCAAGCTTTCGGCTATCAGTATCTATCCGGTTAAATCTCTGCGCGGGCATGCGATTGAGTCTGCCCGCGTTGAACGTATGGGGTGGGAAAATGACCGTCGCCTGATGATTGTCGGCCCGAGGGGCAAGTTCCTGACTCAACGCGAGCATGCTCGCATGGCGCTGATCAGACCGGTTCTCAGAACTGGAATGATGAGCCTGTCTGCGACTGGAATGGAAGATATTGCCTTTGAAGTCTGCAAGGTAGGCAAACGCATCCAGGTTGAAATCTGGGACAGCCATGGAGTCGAATCAATTGACCAGGGGGACCTGGCAGCAGAGTGGCTCTCAGATTTTCTTAAAATGCCCACCCGCCTGGTCCGCATAGCCGAAGATTACCTGCGCAAAGTCAGCAGCGAATACGCCCTCCAGCCAGATGATCAGGTCGGCTTTGCGGATGGTTTCCCCCTTCTGATCATTTCACAAGAATCCCTGGATGATTTAAACGAACGCCTGGAAAAACCTGTCCCGATGAACCGCTTCCGCCCCAACCTCGTTGTCAGCGGGACCACGCCCTTTGCAGAAGATCATTGGAAACGTATCCGTATCGGACAGGTTGAAATGGCACTGGTAAAACCATGCGCACGCTGTAATGTACCCACGATCAACCAGGATACTGCTGAAAGTGGCAAAGAACCAAATACCACGTTAGCCCATTATCGAAAAATCGACGGGAAGGTAATGTTCGGGGTAAATGTTATTCCAATCAGCACTGGCAGGCTGCAGATAGGGGAAACTATCGAGATTCTTGGTTAAGTCCAGAATGGCAAACAAGAATTTGTAGGTTGGAAAAATATCGCCCGCGCAATTATGGTAAGATTACAAACACCTGCCTCCACTCCCCAATTTCCATAACCCTTATGACAAAACTTACTCTCGCGCTAGCCCAGATCAACACCAAACTCGGCGATATCAATGCCAACCTGGAAAAACATCTGGCCTTTGTGCATGACGCCAGAACTCAAGGCGCCGACTTGCTAATTTTCCCCGAGCTTTCACTGACCGGGTATGTATTGCAGGATATTGCGGCCAGCGTTGCCCACCAGCCGGCCAGTGAGGATCCAGTCTTCAAGCGTCTACTACTCGCATCCCGCGATATCGACATGGTTGTCGGCTTTGTCGAGGAAGATGAGCGCTTTCGATACTACATTTCAGCTGCCTACCTTTCAGAAGGTAAAGTTCTGCACGTTCACCGCAAAGTCTATTTGCCGACTTACGGCATTTTCGATGAAAAACGCTATTTTGCCGCCGGTGATAGTTTCCGCGCATTTGATACCAGGTTTGGTCGTATAGGCCTGTTGATCTGCGAGGATTTTTGGCACGCTTCTTCGCCCTATGTTTTATGGATGGATGGCGCTGACCTGATGTTATTTACCTCTGCCTCACCAGGACGCGGCGTAACCGAAGAAATTCTCGGCTCGGCGCAATGGGTCGAGACCGTTAACCGCACGTATGCCGGATTGTTTACAACTTTTATTGCTCACGCCAACCGCGTTGGTTTTGAAGACGGGCTGAACTTCTGGGGCGGCGCGACGATCTATGACCCGGATGGCAAATTAGTGGTCAAAGCTCCATATAATGAGGAAGGCATTACCATTGCCGAGCTTGATCTAAATCAACTGCGCCGCACAAGGATCAGGTTGCCTGTACTGCGCGATGAGCGTAGGGATATGGTGTTGAAAGAACTCAACAGGATTGCTGACAAAGAAAAACATGAACATTGACCTTTCTATTAATACTGACCTCGTCCGAGACCTGCTGACCCGGTTCATCCACGCGGAGATCACCAGGACCGGTTTCAAGCGCGCGGTGCTGGGTGTATCTGGGGGTATCGACTCCGCTTTGGTGGCTTTTCTGGCTGTTGAAGCCCTGGGGGCTGAAAATGTGCTGGGTGTTCGCATGCCCTATAAAAGTTCAGCCCAAGATTCACTCGACCACGCGCAATTGGTTATCGATAGCTTAAAAATGCCAACACTGACCATACCCATTACCGGAATGGCCGATGGGCTGATCGATAAATTCCCCGAGATGTCAAGTATGCGCAAGGGTAATATTATGGCGCGCTGTCGCATGGTGACACTCTATGACCAATCAGAAGCATTCAAGGGCCTGGTCATGGGCACCGGCAATAAGACCGAAATTCTCTTGGGCTATTCGACCCTGTATGGAGACTCAGCCCACGCCCTAAATCCTATCGGTGACCTGTACAAAGCCCAGGTACGGCAGCTATCGCGCGCCTTGGGCGTCCCGGCAGCTATCATCGACAAAGCCCCTTCCGCAGACTTATGGGCCGGGCAAACTGACGAAC
>CAZHWV010000100.1:2571-16230 GCA_964536185.1 uncultured Anaerolinea sp.
GGCTTTACATACGACAATGCTGACCGCTTGTTGTTCCTTTTGGTGGATCAACGTTACAGTCCGGATGAATGCGTCCAGGCCGGTTTTGAGTCGAAATTTGTTGAAACGGTCGTTAACCGCATTCGCCGCAATCATTTCAAACGGGTTATGCCGCCAATCGCTAAGATCAGTTCCCGCACTGCTGGCTACGATTTTTTGTACATCCGCGATTGGGGCACCTAAAAAATGCAACTGCGCATTCCTCCCGCGCTAAAAAACCGGCGATTCTTTTTATTATGGGCTGGCCTGCTGGTTTCCATCGCTGGTTCGCAGATGCAACTAGCCGCCATCCACTGGCACATCCGCACCCTGACCGGCACGCCCGACCCGCTTGCCCTGGGTGGGATTGGCCTGGCGCGCATCCTACCAATTATCATTTTTTCATTCTTTGGTGGCACATTCGCCGATACCTACGACCGCCGGACTATTTTGTTTATTACCCAGAGCCTAATGGCATTAACCGCTGCGGGGCTGGCGCTTTTAACTTTTTTTGGAATCATCCAAATCTGGCATATTTACGCACTCACCGGCATCCAGGCCGCCGCAATTGCCTTTGATGGCCCCGCGCGGCAGGCGATTGTGCCCAACCTGGTAAAAACACAGGACTTGCCCAATGCGTTTAGCCTGAACTCGATCGCTTTTAACAGTGGCGCAGTCATTGGCCCGGCCCTCAGCGGCGTGGTGATTGCCACGCTCGGCCAGGGTTACACCTACCTGTTTAATGCCCTCTCTTTCCTGGCGGTAATTTTTGCCCTGCTGGCAATTGGTGATATTCCCCAGGATTTAAAAAAAGCCAGTGGAATCAGCCTGCGCGCCATGGCCGATGGCGTCCGTTTTATTTTTTCACGCCAGATCATCATCTCGACTATGATCATGGATTTCTTCGCCACTTTCTTTGCTTCGGCCAACACGATGATGCCCATTGTTGCCCGCGACATTCTCCAGGTTGGCGAAGTAGGATATGGGTTCCTGATTTCAGCCCAGGCTATCGGTTCGGTAACGGCCGGTGTGATCGTCTCTCAGCTTACGGTCATCCGCAAACAAGGACCTGTATTTCTTTCGGCAGTCATCGTGTTCGGATTGGCCACGGTTGCCTTTGGGTTATCCAATACCTTTTTCCTGGCCATGATAGCTTTAATTCTGATCGGCGCAGCAGATACAGTCAGTACCATTATCCGCAACACCATCCGCCAATTGCAAACACCCGATCACATCCGGGGACGCATGACCAGCATCAATCAGATTTTCTTTCAAGGTGGCCCGCAATTGGGGGAAGTGGAATCCGGTCTGGTGGCAACAGCTTTCGGAGTGCCTTTTGCAATTATTTCCGGCGGAATTGGCACGATCATCGCCGCATGCCTGATCATGTTGAAGTGGCCCCAGCTGCGCACTTATGACGGCCCTGAACCCCAGCCATCCGCTGCCGCAGACTAAATAACGTCAAGAACGGAGTGGATAGAATTCGGCTCAAACATGTGAAAGAAGGGGGTTTGTTTATTTAGAAATTCTTTCCAGCAGTCCGCCAGCTTGAAAAAGCTGATGGACTGTTTTTTTTGTGAACCCCTGGATTCTCTTTAGCTTCAAAAAAAACGGTTTCGTCCTTTAATTAGGACATTAGTGACTTTTATCACGATTAGGATATGACAATCTCCATTATGTGAAAGGCACCGAAACCATTACAATATAAGTAAACATTAACCAATTCGGTAAGGAATTATCAGGCAAACATGCTCCGAATTAATCGACAGACAGATTATGCCGTTCGTGTCATTCTCGCTCTTGCCAACCGCAAGGTAGGTACTCGAATGTCATCTTCCGCCATTCAAGAAGAAATGCTCATTCCGCAATCATTCATGCCCAGGATTGTGGCAAAATTAGCAAATTGCGACCTGGTTAAAACCTTCACGGGACGCGATGGCGGCTTACAGCTAGCCCACCCTGCGGCTGAGATCACACTAAGGAATGTGGTCGAAGCCTTTGAAGGACCAATGTTGCTTTCCGATTGTATGCAGGTGAAAGATGAGGATGATTGCCCCTTTCAAGGAAACTGTCATGTACGATCAAAGTGGGGTCGTGTTCAAATAGCCATGCTCCGCGAAATGGCCTCCATCAACTTCGCAGACCTGGCCATTGAGGCTCAACCCAACCCACTGGGAAAAATAATCCCAACCTCATTTTTGTAAACATAGAGGCGCCCAGCGTCAACTGGCAGCTCGGACAGACTCTATTTTGTCAATTTCATTTTCTCAAGGAGAAACTATGGATCCAGTTACTCTCTCACGGTGGCAGTTTGCACTCACCACCATTTATCATTGGTTGTTCGTCCCACTCACCCTGGGGATGGGTTGGTTTGTGGCTTATATGCAAACCCGCTATTACCAGACCAAAGATGAAACCTGGCACAAAATGTCGAAGTTCTGGGGGAAATTATTCCTGATCAACTTTGCGATTGGTGTCGTAACCGGTATTGTTCAAGAATTCCAGTTCGGCATGAACTGGAGCGAGTACAGCCGTTACGTGGGCGATATCTTTGGCGCGCCGCTGGCAGTGGAAGCTCTCCTGGCTTTCTTCCTAGAATCCACCTTCCTGGGTATTTGGATTTTTGGAGAACACAAAGTGCCGGAGAAAGTTCATCTAGCATCCATCTGGCTGGCTACAATCGGTTCAAACTTATCTGCCTTGTTCATCCTGCTGGCCAACAGCTTTATGCAAGCCCCGCCCGCAGCCGCTTACACCTATAATGCAGCCAATGGCCGCCTCGAGCTGATCAACTTCTTTGCCTTGATCGGTAACCCCAAAGGCTGGATATTCTTCTGGCATACCATCTCGGATGGCCTGGCCATGGCCGCCTTCTTGATCCTGGCTGTCAGCGCCTATCACATAGTTCGCAAACAAAATGTTGAGCTGTTCAAACGCTCATTTTCGATAGCAGCCTTGGTTGGGCTAGTTGCCAGCGTGCTCATATTCCTGGGTGGGCATACCATGGGTCAAGTCATGCGTGACGTGCAGCCGATGAAATTAGCAGCGCTGGAAGCCATGTGGGAGACCGAACAACCCGCATCCTTTTCCTTGCTGACCATCGGCGATCTTTCCGGCAAGGAAGAACTCTGGTCAATCCGGATCCCATATGCTATGAGTTTCCTGGCCTGCAATAACTTCACCTGCGAAATAAAAGGTGTCACTGATCTTCAGGCCGAGGCCGAACAAAAATATGGCCCGGGCGACTACATACCGCTGATGGTCGTCACATATTGGACCTTCCGCATCATGATGGCCTTCGGTTTCATCATGATGGGTATCACCGCCTTCTTTGTCTGGGCAAATACTCGTGGTGACATCACCAAGGCTAAATGGATGAAATGGGTGCCGTGGTTACTCATCCTGCCCTACCTGGCCAATGCCAGCGGCTGGATCCTGACTGAAATGGGGCGCCAACCCTGGATTGTATATGGTTTACTCAAGGTACAGGATGCAGTCTCCCCGAACCTGACTATTGTTGACATCTGGATTTCGCTGGTTGGCTATACCCTGGTCTACGGTACCCTGGCTGTTTCCATGGTGTATCTCATGCGCAAATATGCCATCGCTGGACCAGATGCTGCCATGCATGAATCAGTTGACGTCGCACCTGCACTCGTCGGATCGCAGGATTAACGGAGGAATATCATGTCATACGAATTTCTACAAATCCTTTGGTTCATTTTGATTGCCGTCCTATGGATTGGTTTCTTCTTCCTGGAAGGATTCGATTTCGGGGTAGGTATGCTCCTGCCCTTCCTGGGCAAGAAAGACGTTGAGCGCCGCGCCATCATCAATACAATTGGCCCGGTCTGGGATGGGAACGAAGTCTGGTTGCTGACTGCCGGCGGCGCGACCTTTGCAGCTTTTCCGCACTGGTACGCCACCATGTTCAGTGGCTTTTACCTGGCACTGTTCCTGCTTTTGATTGGTCTGATTATTCGAGGTGTTTCTTTTGAATATCGTTCCAAGGATGCAGCCCCCAAATGGCGCAACACCTTTGACTGGATGATCGCGGTCGGTTCCTTCCTGTGCGCTTTATTGCTGGGCACCGCCTTTGCAAATCTTGCCCGTGGTGTGCCGATTAACGAAAAGATGATGTTCACTGGCAACCTTTTCACCCTGCTCAATCCCTACGGCTTACTGGGCGGCCTGACCACTGTGGCAACTTTCCTGCTGCATGGGGCGAACTTTCTCAGCCTGAAACTGGATGGCGATCTGCGCAAACGCGCCAACATCCTGACTCAAAAACTCTGGGTGGTCGCTTCGGTCCTCTACATCGCGTTGGGCATTTTCACTTACGCAGCCGGTTTCTGGGCCCGCGGAATCATCGATCCTGGTATCGTTCCCATTGCGGCGATAGCGGTTCTGCTTGCAGCTGGTTATTTCATTAATAAAAAAATGGAAGGCTGGGCTTTCATCATGGTTGGGCTGAACATTGTGTTGACCCAGGTCACATTTTTTAGTATGACTTTCCCCAACGTGATGCTTTCCACCACCAATCCCGATTGGAGCCTGACTATCTATAATGCATCCTCATCCCAGTACACATTAACGGTAATGTCCATCATCGCCCTGATCTTCGTCCCGATCGTCCTCGTTTATCAAGGATGGACATACTACATGTTCAGCAAACGCATCACCACAGATAAGAAGAGCCTGGTTTACTAAAGAAACAACATTCAACAACAACAGGGCAGGCCCAAATTTGGGTCTGCCCTGTTGCATTATCTAAAACATTGCTTCGTGCAGAGCTACCCCCTGACCAGTTTCCAGCCCTGAGGGCCATCCTGCATGCTCCAGCCCAGATCAGTGATCTTGCGGCGCAGATCATCGGATACGGTCCAATCCTTGCGTTCACGCGCTACCTGACGCGCTTCAGCCATAGCCAGCACTGCCAGCGGTGGAGTCTCAACGCTCATAGTTTCTGGTTGCAAGGCATTCAGAGCCATATCCCAGACTGGCGCAGAAATACCCTGCGCTACCGGTTCGCCTTGCTGCCCGTTGTCGATTCGGGATGCTACAGCGAAACACAGCGGGCCAATTTCCGAAAGGGGGAAAGTCGTCCCGGAGGGATAGATCTTTGGATCACAGGCACGCACCAGTGAGACCGAACTAACCCCCATCACCTGTCATTCACGTCTGGCAAAATCCATAATAATACCAGTGTGCTCGTCCAATCCTAGAACAGTGTGAGCGCTTGGCAGCTGCGAACACCATTCCGCAAAACGATCCATTCCAATGAAACAGCGACTGGTATCCACATCTGCGCCGCCATCGGTGTTATTCCAGTGCGGGACAATCGAAAGCGGAGTTTCCAGGTCGGCAAAAAAATCCAAACCCGGCACAGCATGCACATCCTGCCCCACCTTGTAAATCTCGTAGACTGGCAAACCAAAGGTTCCCACGGCAATCGTCGCGGCGCTAGCAAAAACCAGTGTTGCCCCAAGGCGGTGACGCGCACGGATCAGTTCCCAGGCCAGGCTGCCCTGTAACTGGCGGATGGCATAAGTTGGACTACCAGGGCCCATAAAAATCAAGTTTGCGCGTAAAAGTGGGGCGCAAATCTCCGGGTCGTCCGTACTGAAGGAGCTTTCTTTTTTTCGGGCCGCGATCACTTCTACCTGCGGCTGGTAGTTCCCCAAACGAGTCTGGAGAAAATCGGCCACTTTTCCAGCCACCTGCCCCGAGTTCGGCTCAAACCCGGCAGGTGTTTCCAGAACGACAATACGTACCTGGCCAGAAATCCGGCGCGCTAACTGTTCAAAGATACGCCCTCCGGCCAGCGAAGTCTCGCCTGAGCCGAGGAAAGCAATATTTCCTAATTCCATAAGTCACCTTTAAAAATCTACACTGTCATCCCAAGCAAGCTACTTCGCTTCAGCATCCCAAAGGCTCTGGTCGGGAGTGTGACGAAATTAACATTCATGATTCGATCACCCGACTACTTTTTTCCTGGCCATTACTGAACAAGAATGCGGATAAATTGGACAGTCGCCTCAGTCGTCTGCTGCCATTGTTCTTGCGCAGAAATCGTAGCCCGGTGGTCACCAGGTTGGAGCCCATAATCACCAAATTGAGCATGGTTGCCACCTCGGATAACAACAAAAAAAGTATCAGCAGGTTCGTAGGCCTTATATTGTTCGATTTTTGCGCCATTTTCGAGGCCGCCATCTTGTGTACCATAAATGGAAAGTACCTTGATATCCGCATTTTTGAGTTTATCGTCCGCTGGATATGACGCCCAAAAAACGATGCCCCGGAATTCGGGATGATTTTGCGCAAATATTGCCGAGGCTACACCGCCAAGAGAATGTCCACCCGTTACCCAGGTTTTGATCTGCGGGAAATCTCCGAGCACCGGAGCACCCGCTTCAATGTCAAAAAGGGCCAAATTCAGCTTGACTCGCACAAGCACAACAAAAATCCCCTGCCCAGCAATTTGGTTCAGGATGGGAGCATACGAGCGGTACTCAACATGCCCACCCGGGTAGAAGATAAAGCCAGTCGTAACTGAACCATGGGCAGGCGCAAAGGTTATATACTTACCCGTATCGGTAACAATAACGTTGTCATCAGATTTCAAAGCATCCAGTGCCGCCAGGCCTGGTTGACTGGGGGTTTCTGCCCAAATGACAAATCCAGCGCTACCAAGCAGAATGGCTGCCAGGAAAGCAAGCCCGGCCCACTTTAGAAATTTCTTCATCATCGCTTTACCTTTCGTCGTGAAGCAGTTCCAATCCGATAAGCTTACGGATTGGGTCGGGCAAGAAGATCTTTTGCAATTTCCCAGATTGCAGCGAACATGTCGACCGTCAACCGGCCTGTTTGGGTATTCTGCCGGCTCGGGTGGTACGAACACACCAGCCATGAGCCATTCTCGGTCGCGTGTCCAAAATCGGTCACCCCGTGCAAGGCTGTAGGAAGGCAAAACACGGCACCGTGTGCAAACTTCCAGCCCGTATTTCGGACTAAATATATCCGCAATACACTCTCAAAGGCTATCCGACCGAGAGCAACGATCACCCTGGGCCGGAACAGTTCTAATTCAGTTTCCAGGAAGGGCTGGCAGTTGGCCATTTCTTGCGGATCCGGCTTGTTGTCGGGTGGGGCGCAACGGCAGACAGGCGCAGTATAGACATCTGTAAGCGCCAGCCCATCGTCAAGCGCGATACCTGATGGCTGGTTTGCCAGTCCTGCACGATACAATGCCGGGTAGAAAAACTCGCCGGACGCATCTCCGGTAAATTGACGCCCGGTGCGGTTGGAACCGTGCGCACCCGGCGCAAGTCCGACCACGAAAATACGCGCATCAGGATCACCGAATCCGGGGACAGGTTTGCCCCAATAAATCTGGTCGCGATAAGCGCGGCGCTTTTCGCGAGCAACCTGTTCCCGCCAGGCAACCAGGCGCGGGCACCGGCGGCAGGCGATCACCTGCAAATTGAGCGTTTCGAGATTCATGGGTTGATTCTACCCGATGACTCTTCTATTTCGGAGCAAATCGCGCTACACTGTGTACATGTAGCGAGGAGAGTTAGGCATGAAACCATTACGGAAGAATGTAGCCATTGCCGTCGACGGAGGCGGCCTGCGCGGGCTGATCGCCTGCAAAGCATTGATGAAGCTTGAAACCGCGTTGGCCAAACCAGCCAACCAAATCTTCCAACTCTCGGCAGGCACATCCACAGGTTCGATTATTTCCGCCGGGATTGGATTCGGTCTGAGTGCATCCCAGATTTTCGAACTTTATGTCCAACTGGGCGCGACAATCTTTCAGAAGAGCTGGCGCACATTTTTCTGGCCGCTGACCCACTATCGTTACCCCCACGAACCACTGGCGCAAGCCTTGTACAGTGTCCTTGGCGATATGACCATGGGCGATTTCTGGGCGAAGGATCCGCGCTTTGATGTAGTGATTACCACTTTCGACCTGCTCCTGAACAAGACACGCTTCATCAAACCCTGGAAGCAAGAATACATGGATTGGCCCGTGGTCAGTGCCATTCTGGCATCCAGCTCGGTGCCCACCTATTTTCCCGTGATGGATGGCTGCCTTGTTGACGGCGGTGTGGGCTCATACGCCAATCCATGTTACCTGGCGGCTTACGAAGCTCGTTTCTGCCTGCAATGGAAACCCGAAGAGACCACGATCATCAGCCTGGGCACTGGACGTGAACAAAACAGCATCCAACCCGGTCAGCCTGACAAATTCTGGCCATGGAACTGGATCGAACCTACCCTGGGCGCTTTCATGAGTTCGGCTGGTGACCAACAGGTACATCTGGTGGAGACGTTTTTCGATAAGCTCGATTTCCGGCGCTTCCAGGTGGACTTGCGCGAAAATATCGCATTGGACGACCCCTCCAGTATTCCTCTTCTGGATGCTTACGGTGAAAAGATGGGCAAAATGATCCTAAGAGATCAGTTCGATAGCGCCCTGGGCATCACCCCTGAACAAATCATCCCCCCAGCATAGATATACCGCAGCGCGCCAGCTAATAAACAAACATCGCATCGCCAAAGGAAAAGAATCGATATCCAGCCTGGATGGCAGCCTGATAGGTTTGCAAAACAATTTCGCTTCCGGCAAAGGCACTGACCAGCATGATCAGGGTAGATTTTGGCAGGTGGAAGTTGGTAATCATAGCATCGACGACTTTGAACTGGTAACCGGGCAGAATATAAATTGAGGTGGGACCGGAAAAAGCAGCGATGTTATCCTTACGCCCACACATGGCCGTTTCCAGGGTGCGCACACTGGTTGTGCCAACTGCGATCACGCGCCCACCAGCTTTACGCGTTGCATTGATTTGATCGGCTGCCTGAGATGTCAGTTCGCACCACTCGGTATGGATCTTGTGTTCAGCAGGATCGTCCTCATTGACTGGCGCGAAGGTATCCAGTCCAACGTGCAGGGTCACGGTTGCCAACTTCACACCTTGCCCCTGGAGTTCATCCAGCAGCCGGGAGGTAAAATGCAGGCCAGCCGTGGGTGCGGCTGCTGAACCCGGCGTACGTGCATATACAGTCTGGTAACGTTCCGGGTCGCTCAGTTTCTCATGGATATAGGGAGGTAGTGGCATCTGTCCATCCGCCGCAAGATGGCTCTCCACAGGCTCGTCAAAGCACACCCGGCGGCGCGAGCCTTCCAGCACTTCCACGATCTCGGCCCCGAGACCATCTGCCAGGCTGACACGCCGGCCAATCAACAGACCTTTGCCACCTACCAGGCATTCCCAGGTGCGCTCATCTTCGCGACGCAGCAAAAGCAGTTCGATCTTTCCACCCGTGGATTTGTGAGCATATATGCGCGCAGGGATAACACGCGTCTGGTTCAGCACCAGCAGGTCGCCTGGACACAAAGATTCACCGATTTGATGAAAGGTCTTGTGCTCAATCTGCCCAGTGGCGCGATTCAAGACCAGCAGGCGGGATGAATCGCGCGGCTCTGCGGGTATCTGAGCAATCGCATCAGGGGGCAGAATATAATCAAAAGCGGAGGTCTTCATCCCTTGTTTGAAAGGTCTTCCATCTGGGGGGCAACCACCAGACCAATATAAAGCATCCAGATAATTAGAAAAATATGCAACACATCGTTCTCTGAGAACCATGCGCCCCTGGCCCAGAGCACGTCTGTCAAACCGGAAGTGTAATAAAGAAAGTACGCGCCAGTGGTCAGACCCAGCCACCCCCAGGTGCCCACCAGAACCAGGTCAAGCGCGGTCTTGTGCTTGATATAGCGCCAACCGTTGATAAAAAAGGAAAGCAGGATACCAGGCGATGCAAACAGAATCAGCATTTCGAAAGAAATCCAAAATTTAACCGGAATAATTGAACCGGCGAGGACAAGGGCAAGGTAGGCAGCTCCATTCAAAACCGCATAGCCGCTCAGTGCTCTGCGCCAGCGCCCTGTCGTCGAGGAATAAGACACAGCCAACAAGATCGCATCGAAACTCCAGACGGTAACCAACAGATAGATGATTTCCCACCAGCTTGTCCAAATACAAGCCTCCCGCCCGGCACATTTGATCGCATAACTAAAAGCTTCATAGCTTGTACCGGCTAGGATCGCTCCCAGGCCCCACAATAGCATTGCGATGCCCCACCATAGACGTGAATGCTGGCCGCCACGTATGCGAAAAAAATACAGCCCAAGGCCGATGGTCAACAGCCCAAGCAGATAAACGATCGCGGTGGTGCTGGGCTGCATCAAGATAATACTCTGCGAACCCAGTTTAATATTCGCAAAAGGCTGGATGGTCAGCCAGGTTGCTGGTGTTTGCGGCGGATCGTACGGAATGGAATCCAACCGGCCACAGGCTGAAAGAACAAAAAAGCTGACAGTGGCCAGGGAAACACGTTTGATAGAATTTTCTACCTGTCTAATGTTTGGGAACAACATGTTTTTCTCCGGCCAGTTCAAAAATTTCAAATACTGCGGTAAAAATAATCAAATGAACAACCGTTTCCAATTTCACAATAATCGCGGTTGCTCGCCATTTTCAGGATAAGCGAAACCCAGATGGGCATAAGCAGTGCGCGTGGCCACCCGACCTTGGGGTGTACGATCTAAGAAGCCGAGCTGCAGCAGGTATGGCTCAACTACATCCATGATGGTGTCGGCTTCTTCGCTGATCGCTGCCGCGATGGTGTTCAGCCCTACCGGGCCACCGCTGAATTTTTCAATGATCGCGCGCAAGACACGCCGGTCAACATCATCCAGCCCAAGCGGGTCAACTTGCAACAGGTCCAACGCGCTGGAAGCGATCGGGCTGGTGATGACCCCGTCGGCGCGCACCTGGGCAAAATCGCGTACACGCCTCAACAAACGCAGGGCAATACGTGGTGTTCCACGCGCGCGGCGGGCAACTTCATTGATCCCAGTCTCGTCCGCGGTCACCTTGAGCATTCCGGCTGCACGCTTGACAATCTTGCGCATGGCCTGTTCATCGTAATAGTCCATGCGGTAAACAGCTCCAAACCTGGCTCGCAAGGGTGCGGTGACCAACGCCAGACGGGTGGTGGCCCCCACCACCGAAAAACGAGGCAGTTTGAGCCGGATTGATCGGGCAGAGGGGCCTTTGCCGATTATTATATCCAGGGCAAAATCTTCCATGGCCGGGTAAAGTACTTCTTCCACGGCGCGCCCCAGCCGGTGAATCTCGTCAATGAACAGGATATCCCCTGCGCGCAAGTTGGTCAAGATAGCCGCCAAGTCGCCGGCACGCTCAATGGCCGGGCCAGAGGTAGTCTTAATGTTTACGCCCATTTCGTTGGCCAGCACATTTGCCAGTGTGGTTTTTCCCAGCCCCGGAGGACCATAAAAAAGCACATGGTCAAGCGATTCGGCCCGCTGGCGAGCAGCGGTGATCAGAATTGCCAGGTTTTCCTTGACCTGGTCCTGCCCAATCAGGTCGGCCAGCTTCTGCGGCCGCAAGGCATGATCCACCCGATCATCCGGTTTGGCTTCGGGGGCAATGGGACGGTTCTTGGGATCGGTCATAGATCAGATTATACCAGCCGTAATTTAGATCAGTTCGTTTTTTTGCTCAGATCCGCATGGCATTGCGAATGCTGGTTATAATAAGAGCCGGCAAGGTTCCCCCAAGACTGGCTTTGCAGTCCCGAAAAAGGTCAACAGCTATCCAAAGGTAGAAAAACACATGCTTATCCACTCAGCTTCGCAGTTATTGACCATCTCAGGCGGCCCGCAACGTGGGCGCAACCTGGGTCACCTGGGCGTCATTGAAGATGGCGCAGTGCTTATACGTGACGAAAAGATCGTCGAAGTAGGCAAAAGCGCTGACCTGCGCGCCGCCCATCCCCATGAACCGCTGCAGGATGCCTATGGCTGCGTGGTTATGCCCGGTTTTGTCGATCCTCATACCCATGTCATTTGGGGCGGCGACCGCGCCAAGGAGTTCGAGCAACGCCTGGAGGGCGCGCGCTATCTTGATATTCTTGCAGCTGGGGAGGGCATCAACGCCACTGTCCGCGCTACACGCGCAGCCGGCATTGAGACGCTGGTCGCGCAGACACGCTCGCGCCTCTTTCGCATGTTCGCGCACGGCACGACCACCGTAGAGGCCAAAACAGGCTACGGCCTGCAAACCGCCACCGAACTGCGCCTGCTCAAAGCTTTGCTGGCACTGGAAGCAGAAAGCCGCCTGGATCTGGCCATTACCTTTTTAGGCGCGCACGCCATTCCCTCTGAGTTCCACGATAATCCTCAGGGATACGTCGATCTGGTGTGTAATACCATGTTACCCATTGTGAGCCAATGGTGGGAAGTCCACGCGCCGGGACGAACCTTACCCTTTGTGGATGTATTCTGCGAAACCCGCGCCTTCGACCTGAGCCAATCTCGCCAGGTGCTGACCCAGGCCAAATCGCTAGGCTTCCCGCTTAAAATCCACGCGGACGAGTTCGATAACCTGGGCGGCGCCAGCCTGGCCGTGGAACTGGGCGCAGTCTCCGCCGACCATCTCGTCAAGACCTCGCCGGCCGACATGGTCGCACTGGGCCACTCTGATACGGTAGCCGTTTCACTACCCTGCACGCCTTTTGGGCTGGCAGAATTCGAATACACCCCCGCGCAGCAGCTCCTGGATGCGGACTGCATCCTGGCTCTGGCCACCGACTGCAACCCCGGCACGGCCTGGAACGAGTCCATGCAGTTTGTCATCGCCCTGGCCTGCCGCGCCATGAAACTGACCCCAGCCCAGGCCATCGTCGCCTCAACCATCAATGCAGCCCACGCCATTCGCATGGCGAATAAGATTGGCTCGATTGAACCCGGCAAGCAGGCTGACCTGCTGGTACTCTCAGTTCCCGATTACCGTCACCTGGGCTACCGCTTCGGCACCAACCTGGTCAAACAAGTTATCAAAAAGGGCCGTGTCTATTCCGTGGATGTCGGCCATTACCGGACGGCTTAAACGGGCTACATTTATTCTATTACGAGACGCTCGTGACTGCATTGATAAAATCAGCCAGCAGACCGTAAGCAGTGGTGTGCGGTCCTGGATCAGTCTCGATCAAAGTCAGGCTGCCGAGCACATCAGTATTAAACTGGACAATAGAAGTGGTACCTTCCACGCTATAAAACGGAGAACTCATTGGAACCAGTTCGGGGGCTACTTTACCCTTGAGCGTATTCCCTTCCCGCTCAGCGGTACAGATCAACTTGTAACGTTTACCCTCGGTTTTTGCGGCCTGAATCATAGCTGGCGTGATCCCACGTATTCCGGTTCGATCAATGGTTGCTGGCTGCAGGGGGATGTTCATCAGCACAGTGGCCAAGGCCGCAATCTTGATCGCCGCGTCCCAGCCATCCACATCGCCAGATGGGTCAGTCTCAGCAATGCCAATCTGCTGGGCATATTTAACGGCGGCATCGAAAGATTCCCCCGCCTCCATCCGTGAGAGAATCAGGTTTGTGGTCGAATTCAGAATTGCCCGAAAAGAGTTCAAGCGCGCAGCCGGGAGCGTAGCGCGAAACAACGAGAAGATGGGCGCGCCATCCATCACAGTCGATTCGTGGAAGAACTGCCGTCCTTTGGATTTTGCCAGCGCTTTCAGTTCGTGCCAGGCATGCAC
>CAZHWV010000101.1:0-16205 GCA_964536185.1 uncultured Anaerolinea sp.
GCCAGGGCCTGGAGCGTGGCATGGATCGCGCCACCGCCGATTATATGGGCATGCTCGGGACGATGATGAACGCCCTGGCGTTGATGGATACGCTCGAGAGGGCCAAGGTCGTGACCCGGGTCATGTCAGCGATTGAGATGCGCGCCATTGCCGAGCCTTACATCCGCCGCCGCGCTATCCGCCATCTCGAAAAGGGCCGGGTGGTCATTTTTGGGGCTGGGACAGGCAACCCCTGTTTCTCGACCGATACCGCTGCCGCACTGCGCGCTACTGAAATTGATGCGGCCGTGGTCATCAAAGCGACCAAGGTGGATGGCGTCTATGACTCTGACCCGAAGAAGAACCCGCAGGCGGTCAAGTTTGACCAGTTGAGCTATATTGACGTGATCAACCGCGCCTTGAAGGTCATGGATGGCACCGCTATTACCCATTGCATGGAACACAAAATCCCCATCCTGGTTCTTAACCTGTGGGATAAAACAGCCTTGACCCGCGCCCTGTACGGCGAAAAAGTTGGCACCATCGTTTGTTAACTCATCAAAAAGACGCCTGCCCGGGCGTCTTTTTGATTTCTGCCAGTCCCTGAGAGCCGGATGGCAGGTTTTGCGAGTGGTTTGCCCCGATATTTAGCCCTGCATCTCGCTTTCCATCAGTAGCGCATTTTCAAATTTTAGGGTATCCTTATAAATAATTGCTCATCAAAAATCAGGAGGCTGCGGTGATAAAAGATCTGCTTAAGGACTGTGAGTCCCACATGCAAAAATCCATTCATGTCCTCCTTGAGGACCTGACAACCATCCGAACCGGTCGGGCGAACCCAGGCTTGGTGGAAAAGTTGCAAATCGAATATTATGGCTCCCCCACCTCCTTGATGCAGCTTGCTTCGATCAGTGTTCCCGAACCGCGTACCTTGTTGATCAAGCCTTTTGACAAAAGCACGTTGAAAGCGATAGAAAGGTCGATCATGGCCTCTGATCTGGGTTTGACCCCCAACAATGACGGCATCGTCATCCGTTTAAACCTGCCGCCGCTGACTGAAGAGCGCCGCCGTGATCTGGTCAAACGCGTTCATCACCGCCTGGAAGAGATCCGCGTAGCCTTGCGCAACATCCGGCGCGATACAATGAAAGATATCAAGGATTTCGAAACCGAGAAATTGATCTCCGAAGATGACCGCAAGCGCGGCGAAGAAGAGTTGCAAAAATTGACCGATCGCTTGATGGCTGAAGTGGATAAAATTGGTCACAACAAAGAACAGGAGATCATGGAAGTCTAAAGACTCCATGTGCGATGAGCAAAACTGTGCAACCAACTATGCCTAAGATACTTCCTCAGCATGTGGCCATTATTATGGATGGCAGTGGCCGTTGGGCCAAGAAGCGCGGGCTTCCGCGTTTGGCCGGGCACAAAGCCGGAACAGAGAACCTGCGCCGCATTATCAAAGCCTGTGTCGAGTTCGGGGTCGAATACCTGACGATCTATGCCTTTTCCACCGAAAACTGGGGCCGCCCGCGCGAAGAGGTGGACGGCCTGTTGCGTATCCTTGAAGATGTGCTCGAGAAGGAACTGGCCGAACTGGATGAACAGGGTGTGCAGCTCCGTCACCTGGGGAAACTCGCCCAGCTTTCTCCCAGCCTGCAGAAAAAAGTGCTCACGGCTGTAGAGCAGACCCGCCACAACTCCCGGCTGGTTCTGAACGTGGCTTTTAATTATGGTGGGCGCGATGAAATTATTCACGCAATGCGCCAGATGCTGGTCGATCAAGTCAAGCCCGAGGATATCAACCCGGAAATGGTCAGCCGCTACCTGTACACCGCCGGCAGCCCCGACCCTGACCTGATCATCCGTACATCGGGCGAGCTGCGTATCAGCAATTTTCTCATCTGGCAGGCGGCCTATTCAGAGTGGTATGTGACCCCGACCTATTGGCCCGATTTCAGCAAGGAAGAGCTGCGCAAGGCCCTGGACGAGTATGCTAACCGGGATCGCCGTTATGGCAAGGTGGATGCGGCTGAATATGAAGGTTCGCATGTCTAAACGGACGGCCACTGCCCTGATTCTGCTGGCGGTTGGCTTTCCGACATTGTTTTTTGGCGGCATCCCCTACTTTTTATTTATTGGTTTTTTACTCACCGTGGCGGCCTGGGAATATGTAGGAATGTTCCAGGCCGCCGGTTCGCTTTGCCTGGTAAGTCGTCCTGCGCGCTGGCTGGTTATCGTGGCTGTGGTCGCGGTGGCTGCGGCGCGTTTTTTTACCCTGACAGCCAGTATTCCGGTTCTGACCCTAAGTGTCATGGCCATGCTGGCCTTCCACCTGGTGGATTACGAACGCGGGACCGATCAGGCCGGGTTGAATTTCAGCGTCAGCGTCAGCGCCCTGGTCTATCTGGGTTGGGTGGGTTCATACTTGTTTGATCTGCGCCAATTGGAGAACGGTGCCTGGTGGGCGATGTTTGTCCTGCCTTGCGTCTGGTTCGCGGATACAGGGGCCTATTTGCTCGGCGCAGCCTACGGAAAGCAGCGCATGTCTCCCCGCCTGAGCCCGAAGAAAACCTGGGAAGGTTTTGCAGCAGGGGTCTTTTCTGCCATGCTGATGGGCGGGTTCCTGGCTTTTGCTTACTCCACCTGGGGTCCGCTGCATCTCTCGATCTGGGTTGGGGTCCTCTTTGGGCTGGTGGTGGGCTTGCTCACCCCGCTGGGCGACCTGGGCGAGAGTATGCTCAAGCGCCAGGCCGGGCTGAAAGACTCAGGGACGATTTTCCCTGGCCATGGAGGCGCTTTTGACCGGATTGACTCATGGATCTGGGGGGCAGTGCTCGGTTACTACTTTATCACCTGGTTTATCCTCTGACGCAAACAGGCGCCAGCTTGTAACTACTCAGCCACAGGGCAGCGACCTGATCCGACTTTATGAAAACCCTGTTTTGCTACTGCTTTTTGCTTGACATGCCCCGCTCTTAAATATATAATCTCGCTCGCGTTCCCGGCTAGCTCAACGGCAGAGCGGGCGGCTGTTAACCGCTAGGTTCGAGGTTCGAATCCTCGGCTGGGAGCCTTTGAAAAAAATGCCTTTAGCTTTTAGCTAAGGGCATTTTTTATAATAGCATCATTAGCGTCAAAAAAAATGGGAGTAATGATGCTTTTGAAGAAAAATAAATTTTGTGGATCTTGACTTTCAAGTGAACAGATTCACTCAAAGGATAATGAAAACATGATAATTGAAAAATCGCAGTTGCAATCCATAGTATCAGGATCAAAAACAAAACTTGACATGTGGAGCCAATTTCTCAAAGTTGCTGGGGTTAAGGAAATGGTGGAAATTGGGGTGTGGAAAGGTGACTTTGCGAAACATATTCTCAAACAATGTGATTTCATTGATCGATATTACATGATTGATCCATGGGCTAATCTCCCAGATTGGAATAAGCCTTTTAACGTAGCTCAGGAAGTGTTTGATGATGTATACGCTGATGCAATGAAGAAAACCGCATTTGCATCCAGGAAAATAGTAGTGCTGAGGGGCAGAACTAAGGAAGTTATCGAAAAAATTCCAGATGATTCTCTTGATTATGCCTACGTTGATGGTGATCATACTTTGAGAGGTATAACCATCGATTTGATTAAACTACTGCCTAAAATGAAAGAGAATGGTTTAATTGGCGGAGATGATTTTACTAATAGTCCTTGGCAGCACGATATTCGCTACGAACCTACACTTGTTTGCCCGTTTAGTATATATTTTGCTGAAGCTATGGACTTACCCATTGTTGCTTTGCCCTTTGATCAATTCTTAATACAAAAGAGTTCGACTTCTTCTTTTTCCTTTTACGATACAACAGGAGAATATTCGGATATCTCTCTAAATAGGCTTCCATCCGGTCAGAGTAAAAAAGGTTTGATGAAGAAAGTAACTCGCATATTGGCAAAGATTGGTGTTTTTAAGTAATATCACCGAACAAGATGATATAGGGAAAGTGATTCCGAATAAAATTGCCTTTAGCTTTTATGCTAAGGGCATTTTTATATCTGCGTGGATGGGGCGCGCCATATTTTGAGTGAAGATTTGCCGGTCCCCCCGGGGCTTTTGCAAGTAGTAAAATAGGAGTGTCACTCAGCCGATTGCCCACAGCTTAAACCACCCCTCGCGGAGGAAATATGATAAACATTCACCGTTTTACCGGTCAAGCGGATTCCTTCAATTGGGAAAATGTGACGGCCAAGGAATATCCGGATGGCCCCTCGAAAAACGCGGCCGGTATGGTCATCCTCGGAAAAGAAGATGGCGCGCCACATTTTGTTTTCCGGTATTTTTGTGTTCAGCCTGGCGGGTATTCGGCCCGAGAAGATTTTCATTTCCATGAGCACGGAGTGATGATCTTGCACGGCCGGGCAACCCTCCGTGTGGAGGACGAAGAAGTCGAAGTTGGACCGAATGACATGATCTATATCCCCGGCTGGAAGAAACATCATTTTACCGTCGTGGGTGCTGAACCCCTGGGCTTCCTGTGCGTGATCCCGAATAAAGATATGCTGAAAAGCTTATACCCCGCTGAGAGGCTGGGCGCTAAAGAATAAAGCCCATCACCTTTGACTTGTGGAATGAACCAGCTCACGACTTGACTGATTGGGTTGGCGCTGATCCCAATCAGTTTTGGCCGGAACTTAACCTGGCTCACTCCAAAGTTTCACTCGCTTGCTTTGGAAGCGCTTTCGGATTTGCTGGCTGAACTGCTGGCGCTTTCGGACGATCCCGAATTGCTCTGGCTTTCAGACTTTGCGCTGCTTTCAGACTTGCTTGTGCCCTCGGATTTGCCAGAGCTTTCAGATGCGCTTTCGGACTTGCCGCCTTCGTTTTCCTTGCTTTCATTTTTCAGCGGGCGGCTGGCCCCGGAGGCGGATTTATGGTCGGTCGCATACCAGCCTGAGCCTTTAAAGACAATCCCGGCGGGGGTTAAAACTTTACGCAGGCTGTTCTTGCTGCATTCGGGACAGCGCTTGAGGGGTTCATCGGTAAAAGATTGGTGGCGCTCAAACTGCACGCCGCAGCTTTCGCAGCGATAGATATAAATAGGCATACTTTCTTCTCCTTGCTAACGAAAATGAATTATAGCCCCCTTCATCAAGGGTGACAAGTCTGATGGTTTTGGTGTTAAGAGGCTTCTAACATCCAGCACGCCGGAACTGGGCCGTTTTGCGAATCAAAAAAATGGAGGACTTGTATTTATTCGGGATTGGGTTATAATTAGAACATAAGTTCTGTTTGCGAAAAATCAAACCTTTTTCCTTATAAGGGTCAAGATGCCAGATAATTATCAGTCAGCCCTGGCCTTCAGGGCGTTTCATGAAGTCCAGATCGAGATGGGCATAGCGCCTGCTGCGGGGCGGACTCTCTTTCCTGTGTTGCCTGAGAATCTGCCTGGCGGGCTGGCCAGTTTGCCAGAAGATGCCTTGCTTTTTGGGATATCCGCGGATGGGCTGCCGCTCTTGCTCCATCTACGCGATCCGCGCCCAGGGCCGGTCCTGGTCATTGGTGAGCGGGGCAGTGGTAAAACTGATTTTCTCAAGCTGCTTTTGCTGGCCGAGCAGCGCCTGGCTGCGCCTTCTGGAATCCGTTTCGTGATCTTGACTGATCATCCAGCGGATTTTGATGAAATTCATGCGCCTGAGCGTTTGTTGGGGGTTTGTCCGGCTTACGAAGCGGGTTCTGCCGAAATGTTGTCCCAGCTCGCCTGGCGGGTGCAAAGCCCGCAGGTTGACCAACCCATCCTGCTGCTGATGGATGGGCTCGAATCGATCTTGCAGATGGATGCGGAAGCCCAGGAGAACCTGGCTTACATCCTCGCGAATGGGCCGCAGGCGCTGGTCTGGCCGGTGGTGACGATCAATTCGGAAATGGGTCTCAGGCTGCCCGAATGGCTGGCTTACTTTCGCACACGGATTTACGGGCGAATCGCCAACCCGTCCACCGTCGAAGCCCTGACGCCCATCCCAGGCGCTCCATTGAATAGTTTGTTCCCTGGCGCGCAGTTCTGTCTGCGCCAGAAATCGAACTGGTTAAGATTCTGGCTGCCCAGTTTGCCTGCCTGATCAGACCTGAGCCAGTCCAAGGAGTTGATGATGAATATCGGTATGATGTGGTTTGATAATGACCCCAAAACCAGCCTGGACACCAAGGTACTCAAGGCCGCAGACTTTTACCGGCATAAATACGGCCGCAGCCCGGACCTGTGCATGGTCAACCCGGCCAATCTCGCTAAAACCAATCCGCAAAGCGAACCCATGCTGGCGGGAAGGATACTCATCCAGCCCCTGCGTTCTGTCATGCCTGGTCACCTGTGGATCGGTGTTGACGAAAAACTACCCACCTCGACTGATTAACCAGATTCGCTCATAGGCTTTGCCGGCTCATGCAGAGCGCCTGCGGGCGCATTTATGCGCTGGCCACGACCATTGCGATGGCGTTTTCGCGCGTATGGCTGAGGCTGATCGACCACTGGGTCAGGCCGAGCTGATCTGACAGGCTCCTGGCATTTCCGTGCAGGCACAGCAGCGGTGCGCCGGAGTCGGCGCGCAGTATCTCGATATCGGTCCAGGCTACGGCGCCCAAACCGGTCCCGAGTGCCTTGGCGACGGCTTCTTTGGCGGCAAAGCGTGCCGCCAGGGAAGAAAAATTGCCGGCGCAAAACTCACGCTCTGCGCGAGTGAAGATGCGCGCCAGAAAGCGCTCGCCGTGTCTTTCGACGGCCTCTTTCAGGCGCGAGATTTCAAGCAGGTCGACGCCGGTGCGCAAGGGATGTTCCATTACGGGCCGGAGGTTGCAATTGCCAGCGCGGCGGGGTTCAGGTATTTGCGCGCGGCTTCCAGGACCATTTCGGGCGTGACAGCGCGCACCTGGTCTTCATAGCGACGGTAATAATCCAGTCCCAACTCGTGACGCTCAATATTGATCAACG
Organism: uncultured Anaerolinea sp.; assembly: GCA_964536185.1. Classification (GTDB taxonomy): domain Bacteria; phylum Chloroflexota; class Anaerolineae; order Anaerolineales; family Villigracilaceae; genus UBA5195. Next base: position 6,954 of record CAZHWV010000101.1, read on the forward strand.
CGCTGGCTACCCCGGCATTTGATTCCATGGAAATTGGCAGGCGCCCGACGAAGTTATCCTGGCTGTCCTGAAGTTCCTCACTGCTGACGCCTTTTTCTGTGAACAGGCTTAGCTCGGCGATGATCAGCTCAAGGGCTTTTTCTAGATTGACCGGGTTGACCCCCGCGCTGACCTCCCAGGAGCCTGGGCCTGTCCCGGCGCTTAAACTGGAGGATGCGTAATAAGCCAGGCCGCTCTGTTCGCGGACGACATCGCCAATGCGTCCCATCATCCCAAATTGTCCAAGAATGGAGTTGCCCAGCGAAGCGGCCATGTACTCTGGCACGCGGCGCACAGGCCCCAGGACACCCACGATCAGGTCGGTCTGCGATTTTCCCAAGAGTGGGATGTGCTGGCGCAGGGTTTGCGTGAGCGGACTCGCTGCCGGCAAGGGTGGTGGGCTGGCCTGCTGCGGGTTTTGCCAATCACCCAGCGCGCGGCTGATCTCTTCAGTGACGATGGCTGGATCGACTGCCCCAACTACGGCGATGGTCAGCCCGCTGGGTCCAAAACAACGGCTGTGGTAGTTGACCATGTCCGCGCGGGTGATGCCCTTGATCGTTTCAGGATAGCCGTCGTCCGGGCGAGCGTAGGGATGTTGGCCAAAGATGAGCTTATCAAAGGTCATCGAGGCCATCGAGCCGGTATCCTGGGCGCGCATGGCCAGACCCGTCAATAATTGGCTGCGCAGCCGCTCGATTTCATTTTCCGGGAAAACTGGGTTGCGCAGGCAGTCGGCGAGCAGCTCAAAAAGCAGGGATAAATCCTCGACCAGCGCGCGTCCGCTGAAACCGGTGGTATGCGTTCCGGCAGAGAACCCCAGATGGGCTCCGACTGATTCGAGCGAATCGTAGATCTGCTCAAAACTGCGGGACTGGGTGCCGCGCATCAGCGAGCTGGTGGCAAAATCGGAAAGCCCGAGCTGCTCGTCAGAATCAAACAGGCTGCCGGCGAGCAGGTAACCGCTCAGCGTGACCGACGGGCTGTTGAAATTGGAACGCACCAGGATGGTGATATTGTTGGCCAGTACTATCCGGGTGATGTCATCCGGACCTGGCAGGGAGTGGGAAAGGCTCATTCGTCATCTCCAGCGCCAGTTGGTAGATAATTTCCGACCACCCGCTGTTTGGGCTGGAAGAAAGTCTGGGCGGCGCGCAGCACGTCTTCGGGGGTGACCTGGCTTAATTTATCCAGGTAAGTCGTAAACCAGTTGTAATTGGCGAACATTTCAGCGTATCCGAGCCAGAAGGCCTGGTTGGTGATGTTTTCAGCGCCATAAGCGAACATGGCCCGCGCCTGCTTGATGGCGCGGCTGACCTCGGCCTGGCTGACCAGCTCGTTCTGCAGTCGTTTAAGTTCATCATCCAGGGCTGCCAGGGCTGTATCGAGATGGTTGGATGGGTGTCCGGTGATCGTAAAGGTATACATAAAAGGGTCAATGGTGGCGGACGAGCCGCCGTGGACGCCAACGGCCAATCCTTTGTCGATGATCGCGCGGTAGAGGCGCGAAGTTTTGTTAGAGATGCCGCCCCCGCCGAACATATTCAGGTTGCTCGGGCCAGCCAGCAAACTGTCGAGCACAGCCAACCCAAAGAAATCTGGATCGCTGGCGGCCGGGGCGCGGTAGGCTACCTCCAGGAAGGCAGGTTCTCCGGGGCCTTCCACCGTCAGGCGCATTTCACCGGGCTGCTCCGGTTCCGGGCGCAGCAGGCGTGGCGGGCTGGCACCGGCGGGGATCGCTGCGAAATAGCGCTTGACCTGCGCCAGCATTTCATCCGTGTCGAAATCGCCTGCTATGGCCAGAACAGCATTGTTGGGCTGGTAATAGGTTCGATAGTGGTGATAGAGTTGTTCGCGGGTCAGGCTGAGCAGGTCGGCCATGTCGCCGATAATCTCGTGATGATACGGGTGGACCCGGAAGGCAGCCTGCTGCATGGCTTCTCCCAGCAGGAAGAGTGGTTCGTTCTCGCTGCCTTCGCGCTCAGCGATGATCACTGTGCGCTCAGATTCGACTTCCTGCAGCGCAAACTCGCTGTTTACCATGCGATCTGCCTCCAGGCGCAGGGCCAGATCAATCCGGGCTGCGGGCATGGTCTCGTAGTAGGTTGTCCAATCCAGGAAAGTAAATGCGTTCCACTGCCCACCTTCGCGGGCAATGGCTTTATCCAGTACCGAGGCGGAGAATTGTGGGGTGCCTTTGAACTGCATGTGCTCCACCCAATGTGAGATACCGGTCTGGCCTGTGCTTTCGTCTTTTGAGCCGACGCGGTACCAGATCCATTGGCTGATCAGGGGGGCGGTATGGATCTCTTTGAGGAATACTTTTAAACCGTTTTCGAGGGTAACTTCAATACAGCCCGTCATCTATGCTCCAGGGACTACTTTTGGATATGCGCTCCGGTCCGGTGAGGTCATCTTATTTAGTGAAATAAAACGAGCAGAAGGCGGAGTATGGCTGGCAGAACGGGATATCCTGCGGGCCTTTCATCTGCGGTTGCAGCAGGTTATAAAATGGGGCAACCACCTGTTGCAAGCCAATAAAGGGTTTGTGCAAGTCAGTCTGTTCGAGCGGGATGTCGACGGGGACCAGGAGGTTGATCGGAACGGTGGTGGTGACCGGGACATCTAGCTGCAGGTGCACGGGCAGGTTGGTGCCGGCTGGGAGAATAATGTTTGCCGGGCTGTTGATGGTCACCCCGCCGGTGATCATGCGCACATTTGCGCCGTTAATGGCCGTGTTCTCGGTTAAAACAACGACCGTATCCTGACTGATTGGCAGGGTGAAGTTGATCGGGATGGTATCTGCCACGTTGATGCTGGTCCGGATGTGAGCCTGATCCATGAAAATAAAGTTTTCATACAGACCGCCGAGCAGTTGATTTCCGACCAGGGCCTTGAGCACGAACAGCTCTCGCCCGAGCAAGACCAGCGCCAGGATCAGGATTACGTTGACCATTAACGATAGCACGCTGGCAATTGTCCAAAAAGCGGGTAGGGCTTTGGCCGGTTCAAAAAAGCGCCTGGGCGCGGGCGGAGATTTAGCCGGGGCTACATCCTCGTTTGCGGGCTGAGCGGCAGGCGGAATGTAGCTGGCATGGTTGCCCCTGACCAATGATTTCGCCATTGGACGGTTTTGCAGAGGGGTGGAGGTCACGCCTTTGGACGTTAAATTCTTAAAGCTGGTATTCATATCTGCCGGCAGGTTGTCCGGGGAGGAAACCGTGGTGATCGGTTTTGGTTTCCAGCTTGAGGTCTGATTAAGATGGTCATGAACCTGATTTCTCTCGAAAGCGAAAAACTTGCGAAATATTCCAGACAAACTTTCAATCCTGGATTTCTCCGGTTTTTTCATGAAACGTTCTCCTGTTGAAACTGGTTCCTAACCTAACGAGTATAAAATAAATATAGCATAGAATTTGAAAACAAAGGTTTTATTGCCAGGGTATACGGAGCGAAGGTTGTCCTGCAGTACCTGCAGATCCTGACCAAGATGGCTGTTTCGCAGAGTGATATCCGCAAACTGGCTGAGATGTCCCGGCTGCGAGGAGTGGAGTTCTTCAAATTTGGGGCGAATGCCGAAGTGCTGGAAAAGATCATCTCGCTTGGTTAAATTGGATCTCCAGGAGGCGTAGAGGGGGCAGAAATTGATTTCGTCAATTTAAATTTCGTCTAAAATTGTTTTTGCCAGTTCCAGGGTGCGCCGGGGGGCGTCACCCACGTGTGCATGGTAATTCATTAAATCGGATATCTCTTCCAACCGCAAATACGTTAATAAACCGGTGTCTTTTACAAGGTTTGCCGTGAGAGGATTGGCCTCGCCATTGCGGATGCTCTCCCAGGCTTGCATGGCTTGCACGCGGATCAGCTCGTGCATCTCCTGGCGGTCGGCCCCGGCTTTGACTGCAGCCATCAATACCCGTTCAGTTGCTGCAAAAGGTCCGTAAATTTCCAGGTTGCGAGCCAGGGCGCGGTCATCCACTTTTAGCCCGGCGATAATCGATCTGGCAGTCTTGAGCATTTCGTCAGCCGCCAGGAAGGCTTCTGGCAGGATTGTGCGGCGATTGGCCGAGTCATCCAGGGTGCGTTCGAGCAGGGAATGGGCGGCATTATCCCAGGCCACGCGTGGGAGCTGGGCCAGGTAGCGCCCCAGCGAGTCGATTTTTTCGGCACGGATCGGGTTGCGCTTGAATGGCATGGCGGAGGAGCCAACTTGTTTGGCGCCGAAGGGTTCGCTCAATTCACCGATGGTCGGCGATTGCAACAGGCGCAGGTCGAAAGCCATTTTATAGAGTGATTGTCCCAGCCCAGCCAGCGCCGCCAGCACCGTGTAATCTTGCTTGCGCGGATACGTTTGCGTGGCAACCGGATAGAAGGGCAGATCCAGCCTGGCGCTCAATTGGCGTTCAAAATTGGACAGTTCGTCCACGCCCACCAGTTCAGCATAAGATGCTCCGGTTCCAACCGCCCCTTTGAAGCCTTTGCCCTGGATTCCCTGGCGGATAGCTACGAGACTCTTATAATCGCTAAACAAGTCTTGGGCGTATTGGGCCAGCCGGTAGCCAAGCGTCGAGGGTTCTGCGGGCTGGAGGTGGGTGAAGGCGATCAGCGCAGTGTGGGCATACTCCTGCATGAGCGCCACCAGGCTGCGCAACATTTCCCGCAGTGATTGGATGGTCAGATCCAGCCCCTGGCGCAGGCGTAGAGCATCAGCGTTATCCTCCACATCCATCGATGTGGCTCCAAAGTGCAGGATACCGCCGCCAAGCGCTGCCTGTTCAGCAAAGACACGCACTTCCGCCATCAGATCGTGCTGGATTTCGGCTTCGATCTCAAGCGCGCGCGGCAGGTCAATCTCGGCGCTGTGGGTTCGCAGGTCGGCAGCTTGTTCACGGCTGACCAGCCCGTAGCTGCTCTGCACCTCCGCCAGCGCTACCCAAATCTGTCGCCAGAGCAGGCGTTTGTTGTGCTCGGACCAGATGCGACGCATTTCTGGCGAGCCGTAGCGCCAGGAGAAGGGAGATTGATAAGATGTGTAATCTGTCATATTAATAGCCTGCGAATGATGTGAACGAAACAAGAAAGTTGTATAATTATTTTATCATCTGCTGTTCTTCTCGATCATTAAGGTTACGCTGTCTGCTTAAGGTCGAGAACTGCCCAAGTAAGCTAGCGCCTGGTATATAAAAAATTTTGTTTTGAAAGGGTAGGTATGTTTTTTGAAGCTGAGTTTTATACAGTTGACCATGTTGTTCGCGGGTATGTGGATACATCCCAAGAGCGTTTGAGCGATTTTCTGAATGTGAAAACCGAGACTACCATCTTGATTCGCAATGCGCAAATCAGCCGGCTGCTGAGTTTGGGAGAATCACCGCCGATGTTGATGCCCGAAGTGCGCATGGAAAAACATTCCATCTTATTTGCCTATCCGGATGAGAGCGACATGACCACAAAGAGTATTTACCGCAGGGCCAGCCGGCAGGTCTTTTCCGTTGGCGTGATTTTGCCAAATTTTGAGTTGATTGGACATGTTCATCTGACCGAAAAGCTCGATATCCGCCGGGTGTTGTTATCCAGAGCAGATGAGTTTATCCCCCTGACCGATGCGATTGCGACCTACTCACTCTACCCGGACGTTACGATTTGGAGAACGACGATCGTCTTTAACAAGCTGTGCATGATCCTGATTGGCGAGCATGCCCCGGTCGAGAAACCTATCAAGGCCGAGGAAACACCGCAGCCGCCCTCAGAATAAAATTTGTTACTGCTTTGCGTTTCTAAGTTGATTAGAACGCGGATTAAATCTGATTTTCCGAATTCTCGCTGATTGTTTTTTGCAAAAATGTTTTCTTCCGCCAGCCCAACCAGAAGGACTGGCGGAATTTTTCTCATGTTCAAAAATGACCTGATCTTTCGCACGACCTTGATGAACGCTGCCGGGATGCTCGGTTTTGCTCCCGATCCTCATGCTGCTGTTAATTCGTTTCCAGCGGGAACCTGGGATGATTTCGGCGCTTTTGTGACCAATCCAATCAGCCTGCGTCCCAGGCGGCCAACGCCAGCCCCAGAATTGATCCAATATCCCGGCGGGTTGCTTTTGCATGCTGGGCTGCCTAACCCGGGCCTGGCCAATACCGTTAAAAAATATTCTCGCCGCTGGGCAGCCACTCAGTTGCCGGTCATCCTTCATTTGATGGCTGACCACCCCGAAGAGACAGCTGGTATGGTCCGGTCTGTGGAAGGGCTGGAAAATATTGTGGCTATCGAACTTGGTTTTGCCCCGCTGATGGCTGCAGATATCGTCTTGATGGCTGTGGAATTGTCTGTGGGCGAGCTGCCCTTGATCGTAAACCTGCCTTTTGAGCAGGTGCTCAGCCTGGGTCCGCAAGTTATCCAACGCGGGGCTGCCGCGCTCAGTTTTGCGGCACCGCGCGGAGCCTTGCCCAGGCAATGGGCTGCGCAAAATGGCTCCAGGTCACTGATCAGCGGGCGATTATATGGTCCTTCGTTGTTTCCGCAAGCACTTGACCTGCTGCGCAGAGCTAACAGGTTAGCCTTGCCTGTCATTGCTGGGGTGGGTGTTTATCATCAGGAACAGGCAGAGACCATGCTTGCTTGCGGAGCGCTGGCAGTCCAGCTCGACACGGTTTTATGGGTTTAAGACCCCCCGGGGTCGTGCATCAATAAAAAAACCTCGTCTCACGACGAGGTTTTGTGTGTACAGTCAGGCTAATTAGACGGCCTTGACGTTCGCGGCCTGCAGACCCTTGGGGCCTTTTTCGACCGTGAATTCAACGCGCTGGCCTTCTTCGAGGTTGCGGAAACCATCGCCTTGGATAGCGGAGAAGTGGACGAAGACATCTGGGCCGCCTTCGCGGGAGATGAAACCGTAGCCCTTGCTACCATTGAACCACTTGACCGTACCGATGACACGTTCAGACATTTTTTGCCTCCTTAGAGCAAAACAACAAAAAGGGTGGAGAGTTGTGGTGCAGTATGTCTTCGGCCGGTCTATAAAAAAACGGCCCTAAGGCAATGCTTTAGGCCGTCGTCTTACTTGTTTCCAACGAAAACTTACTTGCATCCTACGCGTCAAAATATATCAGTGAAAACGATGCGCGTCAAGGTTTAAACGGCTGCAATTATCAACCTGGGTTCGCGCCGGGGCTTATTTTTCCAACCAGACGGTCACCGGGCCGTCATTGTGAATTTCTACGAGCATATCAGCGCCGAAAATGCCTTGCCCGGTCGGGATGCCCTGTGCTTCAAGGTATTCTGCAAACCGCGCGACCAACGGGCGGGCCACCTCTGGCAGGGCCGCAGCGCTGAATGACGGTCTGCGGCCCTTACGCGTGTCGGCAAACAGGGTAAATTGGGAAACGACGATGGCTGCCCCTTGCACGTCCAGAAGTGACAGGTTCATCCGACCATCTGCGTCCTCGAAGATGCGCAGGTTGGCGATCTTATCAGCCAGGAAAGCTGCCTGCCCTTCACCATCTGCGTGTCCCACGCCCAGCAGGATGACCAGCCCCTGGTCAATCTCGGCGCAGGTTTTGCCTTCCACGCTGACCTTTCCATAGCGTACGCGTTGAACCAGGGCGCGCATCTGATTCAGCTAAATTTTGGCAACTGCAGCGCTGCGCGTACTTCGCGCATGGTTTCTTCGGCGATGATTCTGGCGCGTTTGCCACCATCGTGGAGCACGTCCCAGACAATCTCTGGGTTTTGGTTAATTTCAGCGCGCCGGGTGCGGAAAGGTTCCAGGTTCTTGTTCAAGTTTTCGGCGAAGCGTTTCTTGCAGTCTACGCAGCCGATCCCAGCCTGGCGGCATTCCATACTGATCATATTTAATTCTTCCGCAGGTGTGAAAACCTTGTGCATCGAGAATACATTGCACACATCCGGGTTGCCTGGGTCAGTGCGCCGCGCGCGCTGTGGATCTGTGACCATCTGCATGACACGCTGGCGGGTTTCATCGGCAGTGGAGGCCAACTCAATGTGATTGTTAAGACTCTTGCCCATTTTTTGCACGCCATCAATACCCAACACTTTGGGAATCTCAGTATTCTTCATCTGTGGTTCTTTTAGCGCATGGGTGTTGTATCGATAATTGAAGGAGCGCACCGTTTCGCGCGCAAATTCAATATGCGGAGCCTGGTCGACACCTACCGGAACCTCGTCACTCTTGTACAGGACAATATCGGCTGTCATTAATATTGGGTAGCCTACCAGGCCGTAGTTCACGTTGCTTTCCTGCTGGCGGACTTTCTCTTTAAACGTGGGCAGGTCGGTCAGTTTCCCCCAGGGCGTCACCATCGAGAGGTAGGTATGCAATTCCATGACCTGTGGGACGTGGCTCTGGACAAACATGATTGATTCAGCCGGGCGGATGCCAGCCGCCAGCCAATCCAGTGCCATATCATAGGTATTGGAAACCAGGTCCTTGGTGGTTTCAATGGTGGTTAGCGCGTGCACATCCACGATGCAGTACACACACTCATACTCATCCTGTAAAGCGACATAATTTTTAATGGCTCCCAGGTAATTGCCCAGATGTTGGCGCCCAGTGGGGCGGGCGCCCGAGAAAACACGGCCTTTCTTTGCCATTCTACCTCGCTAACGATTGAATTTTTTCACAAGACCAAGCACCTCGCCGGGTTCGGCATGCCGCTTTGTCTCAAGTTTTGAATAGATTAGTTTGCCGTTCACAGTTACTTCAAAACGGCCCTCGTCCGACGGGACCAGGCTGATGGATTCAATATCCGCCTCAAAGGTTTTCAGCAGTTCGTTTGCCAGGCTCACGGCCTGGTCAGTGTAGTGTCAAACTGCGCAGTAAGTTACCTCGATTTTCATCATTCGTTAACTCCTAAGGGTTGATTGTGCAGATTATAACATAGCGGACTTGACGCCCTGACTGAATCCTGATAAACTCCCTTTCCGCTAGGCCTATCGTTCAGCCTGCAACCCATCAATTGCTTGGGTACAGGCTGATAATTTTGCCCGCTAACCTTGTAGCAGTCGGAAGCATTTGGTATAATTTGCCCGCTTAACGCGGGAGATAATTCCCGCCGACGTAGCTCAATCGGCAGAGCACCCGCCTTGTAAGTGGGAGGTTACGAGTTCAATTCTCGTCGTCGGCTCCATTGATGGCTGGCGTTTGGGGCCAGGAATGACCCCAAACTCGAGTCAGTAATGGCTCAAACAATTGAAATGGGA
>CAZHWV010000102.1:0-14837 GCA_964536185.1 uncultured Anaerolinea sp.
CGACCAGACCAAAACGCGCACCAACGAAGAAATTGAAACCGCCATCCGCCAGATCGTCAACGATGCGATTATTTCCGGCGAAGTCATCGATGTCTTTGACGCGGCGGGGATCAAGAAGCCGGATATTTCGATCCTGTCGGATGAATTCCTGGCCGATATTCAGGGCATGGAGCGCAAGAACCTGGCTTTTGAACTGCTTAAACGCCTGCTGGCTGACGAAATCAAGACTCGCTCGCAGCTCAACCTGGTGCAGGGCAAGAAATTTTCCGAAATGCTGGCCGAAGCCGTCAAGCGCTACCAGAACGGACTGATTGACTCGGCGCGCCTGATCGATGAACTGATCCAACTGGCCAAAGACCTGCGCGCCGCTGACCAGCGCGGCGAAAAGATGAATCTGCGCGTGGACGAACTGGCCTTCTTTGACGCCCTAGCCGACAACCCGACTGCCGAAGCCGTACTGGGTGACCAGATCCTCAAGCTGATCGCCCACGAACTGGTCGAAAAAGTGCGCCAGAACACGAGCATCGATTGGCAGCTCAAGGAAAGCGTCCAGGCCCAACTGCGCGTGCTGGTCAAGCGCATCCTGCGCAAATACAAATATCCGCCTGACGACCCGGCCACCGGGGAATATACTGTTTCGGTGACAAAAGTCCTGGATCAGGCCGAGAAGTTGGCGAATTTTTGGACGAAAGAATAACCTTGCCGAGAATAGAACGCAACATTGTAAATCTCGCTACCGTTTTTTTTCTTTCTAGCAGACAGGGCGCGGCAGATTTGCCGCGCCCTGTCTTTTGAGATTTATTTGTTCTTACCGGCTCCATCCGGGCCGTCCGGGCCACCCGGTCCTCCAGGGCCGCGCCCGCCTTGCCCGCGCCCGTCAAACCCACCAGGGCCAGCAACTTTTTCCTTCACCAGCAGGTCAGCCTGGGCCTGGGTCAAGACACCATCACTGACGGCTTGCTCTAACCCGGCTTCGTAGGCGGCTTTCATACTGGCCTGAAATTTTGTGTCGGCCATCAGCGCATCGCGCGCCTTCATTATATCGACCTGTTCCTGGGTGAGCTGTCCGTTTGCGACAGCAGCATTCAGCTCTGCGGCCTGCGCTTCCTGGCGGGCCGTTTGCAGTTGTGCGCTGCTGATGCCCAGCGCCTGGGCCAGCAAAGCCTCAAAATCAACACCGTCGCTGCTGCCCGGGCGTCCCAATTCACGCATGGGGTGGTTGGGCAACCCCTGGGCGATCAGCTGATCGGCCTGTTCCTGGGTGAGCGTGCCATTGCTGACAGCTTGCTTCAGCCCGGCTTCGTTGGCGCTCTGAAAAGCGGCTTGCAGGGTTTCAAGGCTGATGCCCAGGGCGCTGGCCAGGTTGGTATCGCGTGTGCCGCCGCGCATTTCGTTGGGCTGGCCCTGCGCGCCTGGCGCAGTTTGTGTGCCTTGCGCGGGTACGCCGGGCGTGATGCCCTGGGCTGCAGCGCGGCTGTAGGCGAACACCCCGCCAACGGCTACCAGGACCAAGGTCATAGACAGTACCAGTGTGGTTACTATTTTCTTAGACATATTGACGCTCCTATTTGGTTAGATCCGTAATTTGTGATTATTGGTTGGCTGATCGGATCTATGTTCCCATCTTATCAGGCACATATTTAGATCTTGTTTAGATCTTGTGCGCATATTATGTAGGATTACAGCACCACTGAACCTCTTGAGCCCGAAAATAATATTCTACACGCTGTTCGTTTTAATGATTACTGTCCATAGGTAGCTTTCGGACCGTGTTTACGTAGGAAGTGCTTTTGCAGCAACTCAATGGGAGCTGGTTGGACATCGCTGCGGAGCATTTCAGTCTGATAGGCCATTTTGGCGACTTCTTCGAGGACGACAGCATTATGCACAGCTGCGCGGACATCTTTTCCCCACGTGAAGGGACCATGGTTGGCGCAGAGCACGCCAGGTAAATGTAAAGGATCTTTCCCCCTGAACGTTTCAACGATCACCAGGCCTGTATTTTTTTCATAATCGTTCTCGATCTCGGCGGCGGTCAGGGAACGAGCACACGGGATCTCACCATAGAAATAGTCGGCATGGGTGCTGCCGTAACAGGGAATGCAGCGGCTGGCCTGGGCCCAGGAAGTGGCCCAGGGGGAATGCGTGTGCACCACCCCGCCAATCGTAGGAAAGGCCCTGTAAAGCTCGAGGTGAGTGGATGTGTCAGAGGATGGCTTGTTATCTCGCCCCTCTACTTTTTTCCCTTCCATATCGATCACCACCATGTCTTCAGGTGTGAGCAGTTCATAGTCTACGCCGCTGGGCTTGATCACAAACAGCCCGCGTGAACGGTCAATACCGCTGACATTTCCCCAGGTGTAAGTGACCAAACCACGGTTTGGCAGCTCAATGTTGGCCTGGTAAACTTGTAATTTCAACTCTTCAAGCATAGGAAATCCTCCATAAAAAGAAGCATAAATGTTGCTACATCTTACCTCAAAAGTGGGATCGATTTCAGCCTGATCTTCTCGAAGATTACCGGGCAAGCAGGCATAAACTTCACTGTAAGGGTCTCAGCACACCTATTTAGTGTGCCCCAGGCGGATACATATCAATGAAGTGTTGGAAGTTAGGGAGGGGGCAAATAAACAAACCAATATCCAACTTTTATTTGTCTTACTTCCATAAAGACGGTACAATTTGTTATCGTATCGGCAGAATTCCACACGAGATTTTAAAAGGAGTCGCAATGAAAAACATATTGGAAAAAGGTTTCCTGGCAGGAATCGGGCTGCTCTCGATGACACGTGAAAAAGCTCAAGATATCATTGAAGAACTCAGCCACGAGGGCGAGCTTCAAAAAAGCGAAATGAAACAGTGGGTTGACCAGCTCTCCGACCGCGGCGAGGAGGAGCGTCAGGCCCTGCGCAAGTTGATCCGCGATGAGATGAAAAAAGTCCTGGATGAAATGGGATTGGCCACCAAGGAAGATCTTCAAAAAATGCTGGCTGAGAAGAAAGAGTAAGCTGAACAGTTCAGGATCAGAATATCCCGGCTCCATCCCGATGACAAGTGTCGGAAAACCTGGTAGACCTCAATAATGTTCAATTCCGCGCGTCCCATTCGCCATCTGCAGCGTTACAGCGAGATCGTGACCGTCTTTGCCCGGCACGGCTTCGGGTTTTTATTTAACCGCCCGGAGCCCGGCCCGCGCGCCTGGTTTCGGCTACCATGGCATGCGCCTCTGCCAGATGTGCCATCTCAGATTGATCACCTGGCGGTTCATTTTCGGCTAGCATTGGGAGAATTGGGGCCTACCTTTATAAAATTTGGGCAAATCCTCTCCACCCGTCCCGACGTGCTGCCGCTGTCCTTTATTGCTGAATTGAGCAAATTGGTGGATTCGGTCTCTCCGGAACCCTGGGAGAAGATGCGTGCGCTCCTGGCCCGAGAACTTGGACGGGAACCGGAAACCCTGTTCGCTTCCATCGACCCGCAGCCGATGGCCTCCGCCTCGCTTTCACAGGTTCACGCAGCTGTCCTGCCCGATGGACAGGAAGTGGTCATTAAAATCCAGCGTCCGAATATCTCCGCCATCATCGATACTGACCTTGAGATCCTGGCCTCGCTGGCGGCCAGCGCGCAGGCTTCATCACTGGGAAAAGTCACTGATTTCATGGGCATTGCGGATGACTTCAGCTTTACCCTGCGCAACGAACTGGATTACCAACGCGAGGGACGCAACGCAGACCGCCTGCGGGAGAGCTTTTCCAAAGCCAAAGATTTACTTTACATCCCCAAGATCTACTGGCAATTAAGCACCCGGCAGGTGCTGGTGATGGAACGTATTTATGGCATCAAGATCAATGACATCCCGGGACTGGATGCCGCTGGGTATGATCGTCACAAGGTGGCGCTGAACAGCGCCAGCGCAACGGTCAAACAGGTGCTCGAAGACGGCTTTTTCCATGCCGATCCTCATTCCGGGAACTACCTCATCTTACCTGGAGAGGTGCTCGGTCTCGTGGATTTTGGCAAGGTGGGCTATTTGCGAGACAAGGACCGGATGGATCTGATCCGGCTTTATATCGTCGCGATTGAAATGGATGTGGACGGGATCATTGACCAGCTGGCGCGGATGGGCGCAGTAGGTGATGATCTGGATCGGAACAGGCTGGCCTACGACCTCAGCCGTTTCCTGAACAAATATTATGGAGTTCCCATCAAGTACGTCCGCGCGCGGGAATTGATCGACGAGATCACAGCCATCACCTTTCGGCATCACCTGCGGCTGCCTGCGACTTGGTGGCTGGTGGGGCAGACGATTGTCATGCTGGAAGGGATCGGCTTGCAGCTGGACCCAGACTTCGATGTCTTCGAAGCGGCTGCGCCTCACATTCGAACCCTGATGAAAAACTTGCTCCTGCCTCATGGGGATTGGGCGCGAACTGTCCTGATGGACAGCGCCAACTGGGGGGAATTGCTTCACCGTCTGCCTCGGGTTGGGAACCGGATGCTGGAGCGGCTGGACCGCAACGAGCCTTTCCGCATGGAAATTAACGATCTTGACCGCATTCTGAGCCGGATGGACCGGCTGGTCACCCGGCTGGCGCTCAGCTTGCTGGTTGCCGCCTTCGTGGTCGGTTTGCCAATGTTGCTTCAACTCACCACCCCTGGCAGCCTGCCCAACTGGTTAATTTTGGCCAGCTTGATCCCGATCATTGGCGCTGGATTGTGGCTTGCTATCTCTCTGCTAAACACTTCAAGAAAATAATCCCATCTAACGTCATCAGTCAATAATCGTAACTACCTGATGAGATGGAAAAATCACCATCTCACTTCTGAAAACACACAACTATACTGTGCCCCCAAGGCTGCACGTTATAGTTGTGTGTTTTGGCGTTGAGAAGGTACTGGAATGAGGCACTCGCCGGGTTGAAATTCGACAGCGAAGCAGCCTTTATCTCTCTCGTCTTTTTCTTGATAAATTCTTTACAACTGGTTGTTATCCTTGCAATATTCAACTACACAAGGAGACACAACCATGTTCAAAAACAAATCGTTTATATCCTGGCTGATAGCCATCATCGCGGTGATTGTAGTGCTCGTCATTTCTCTGGGGGGCAGCGTAAAAGCCACACAAGCCGTCACCGGCACGAATGCCGCAACTGTCACCACTGTAACCCGCGCAGAAAGTATCGATACCAGCGGGTCACTCGAAGCGCAATCCGCCGCCAGCCTGGCCTGGAAAACCAGCGGGACAGTCGAAAAACTCAACGTCAAAGTGGGCGACAAGGTCAAAGCCGGCGACCTGCTCATGCGCCTGCAACCCTCCAGCGCAAGCGCCAATATTCTTTCTGCGCGGGCTGATCTGGTCAGCGCCAACCAGGCATTGGATGATTTATTACACTCCAACCTGGCTCTGGCGCAAGCCCAGCAAGACCTGGCAAATGCCCTGGATGCAGTCGACGCAGCCCAGGATGATGTTACCAAGATCGACTACCGGCGCGCTTCTGATGATCTGATCACACAGACCCAGGATGAGATCGATCTGGCAAATAAGAAAGTCTCCAGGGCCGAAGATTCTTTCAAACTCGTCAAGAATCGCCCGGAAGGCGACACGCTCAAGGCACAGGCTGAGCTGAATTTGATTAATGCCCGCACCGAACGCGATAACAAGATCGCTTACCTGAACTGGTACATGGGCACACCCGATAGCATCGAAATAGCAAAATATAACGCTGCCCTGGCTGTGGCCCAGGCGCAGCAGGCCGATGCCCAACGCGAGGTGGATCGCTTGAAGGACGGTCCAACCGCTGAGGATATTGCCTCGGCGCAAGCCAAAATCGATGCCGCCCAGGCGACCATCAACTCACTCTATATCATTGCTCCATTTGATGGTGAAGTACTTGCCATCGAACAGAACCCCGGCGATACGGTTTCCACTGGTCTTGTTGCTGTTCAAATCGCCAACCGCGCTAAATTAAACGCAGAAGCACAGGTCGACGAAGCCGATATTGCCAGCATCGCGGTGGGCAACCCCGTCACAGTCACGCTGGATGCCGTCCCCGGAAAAACGTTCAACGGTAGCGTGACATTCATCAATCCAGTTGGCGAGACTGTTTCAGGCTTGATCAAATATACTGTGCGTGTGGAACTGGAACCGGTCACTGAACCCATGCTGCTGGGCGCAACTGCCGACGTGACCATTCAAATCAACGAGTCCCAGGCTGCGTTGGCAGTACCGGTCAGCGCGGTGCAGAGCGACAAAGATGGGGAGTATGTGAACGTTATGGAAACGAATAGCAGCACCCGGCGGGTAACGGTGCAAAGCGGGGAATCTGTTGAGGATTTGGTCATCGTCAGCGGCGATTTGAAAGCCGGCGACATCGTCCAGGCCGAATATCAAAATGGCGTTGATGCCCCCATCCCGGGGATGAAGTAGGTGTGCAATGTTACAGACTGAAAATCTCACCAAATTCTTTCAAATGGGCGATAGCGAAGTACGCGCGCTGGATGGGGTCAGCTTTACCATCCAAAAAGGCGAAATGGTCTCAATCATGGGGCCTTCCGGCTCAGGCAAAAGCACACTCATGTCAATCATCGGTTGCCTGGATGTGCCCACTGGCGGCGCTTACACCCTGGATGGCGAGTCTGTCCAGGGGATGACGGATGGGCAGTTAGCCGATGTGCGTGGGCGCAAGATTGGCTTTGTCTTTCAGCAGTTCAACCTGCTCTCGCGCACCAGCGCCCTCGAAAACGTGATGCTGCCGCTGTATTATTCAAACATCCCCGGCAGCAAACGCCGCGAAAAGGCTGTCCAGACCCTGGAAAAAGTGGGCCTGGGCCAGCGCATCAACCATCACCCCAACGAGCTTTCTGGCGGGCAGCAGCAGCGGGTGGCCATTGCCCGCGCCTTGGTCAACGACCCATCCATTCTGCTGGCCGATGAACCCACCGGCGCGCTGGATAGCAAAACTGGCGCAGAGATCATGCAATTGTTCCAGACCCTGCACAGCGAAAATGGGCAAACCGTGATCCTGGTCACGCACGACGCCTTCATCGCCCGCCACACCGATCGCATCATCCGCCTCGGCGATGGGCGCATTGTCTCGGACGAATTGAACCCCAATCCGCTCAAGGCCGGCGCGCCTCGCTCCGCAGAATAAATAAGAAGGAAGACCATGTTACTCACTCAAAATTTTCTAATTGCCCTACGGGCATTAACCGCCAACAAAATGCGCTCGATCCTGACCATGCTCGGCATCATCATCGGTGTAGGAGCTGTTGTGGCGCTGCTGGCAATTGGCAATGGCGCCACCGAGAGCATCACCGGGGAAATCGAAGGCATCGGCTCGAACCTGGTCTCTGTCACCCCCGGCAAAATGCAGATGGGTCCCGGCGCACAAACCGGCACCACCAGTGTCCTGTATTACAGCGACTACGAAGCCATCGCCCGCCAGATCAGCGGCGTAGAGGCGACTTCGCCCACCTTCCAGTCATCGTACACGGTTAAATACCAAAATGAGAGCACCCGCGTCAATGTCACCGGCATCACACCAGCATTTTTCCCGGTGCGCGCTTTTGAAGTGGAAAACGGACGCGCCATCAACGCGAACGATGGCAAATCCCAGGCGCGTGTGGCGGTCATCGGCGCGACGACTGCCAGCGACCTGTTTGGCAGTCTCTATCCACTTGGTAAAGCCATCAAAATCAACGGTGTGCGTTTCGAAGTCGTCGGCGTGCTCAAATCCAAGGGCGGTAGCAGCCAGAACTCGGACGATGTGGTGCTCATCCCACTCCAAACCGGCTACAGCAAACTGTTCGGTGAATCCGCCACTCGCGATGGTAAACAACTGGTCAGCATCATCGCCATGTCGGCCAGTTCATCCGAGACGGTGGATAGCGTCATGGCACAAGCTGAGCGCATTTTGCGCCAGGAACATCGCATCACAGTGACCGAGGATGCCGATTTCAGCGTGATGAGCCAGAGCGACTTTTTATCCACGCTGGATACAATCACCACCACCCTGAATATTTTCCTGGGCGCAATCGCGGGCCTTTCCCTGTTGGTCGGCGGCATCGGCATCATGAACATCATGCTCGTCTCAGTCAGCGAACGCACCAAGGAAATCGGCCTGCGCAAAGCCGTCGGCGCGCGCAAAGAGCAAATCCTGTTCCAGTTTTTGGTGGAAACGCTTACCCTGAGCATGTTGGGCGGGGTCATCGGCATCATTTTCGGGGTCGGCGTGGCCGGGCTGGTGACGGTACTCGACCTGATTGCCGCCCAGATTACACTCAGCTCCATCCTGCTGGCTTTCAGCTTTGCCCTGGCCGTTGGCCTGTTCTTTGGCATCTACCCCGCCTACCGCGCCGCCAGCCTGCACCCAATCGAAGCGCTGCGCTATGAATAAACTACCTCTCCCCTTTCCCTTTTACTTTTAAGGGAAGGGGGAGAGGGCGATAGGTCTTATAATAATCCTATGTCCAAAAAAATCCTTGTCATCGAAGATGACCCCGACATTATCGAAATTTGCTGCGACTACCTGAAAGCCGCCGGGCACGCTGTAGTCACCGCTGCCGATGGCCTGACAGGGCTTGCAGCCGCGCGCCGCGAAAAACCCGACCTGATCGTGCTCGACTTAATGCTGCCCGAAATGGACGGGCTGGATGTCTGCCGCGCGATCCGCCGTGAGAGCGAGGTACCCATCATCATGCTCACCGCTCGCGTCGAGGAGACCGACAAACTCATCGGCCTGGAAATCGGCGCGGATGATTACATCACCAAACCTTTCAGCCCGCGCGAACTGGTCGCCCGCGTACGCGTCGTCCTGCGCCGCATCAGCACCGACCGGGCCAGCGATGTGTTGCGCGTTGGTGAGGTCAGCCTCGACCGGGCCCATTATGCCGCCGAGCTACCTGGCAAAACTGTCCCGCTAACCGCCACAGAGTTTGAGATTCTCGCCACGTTGATGAGCCAGCCCGGGCGGATTTTCTCTCGCAGCCAGCTCACCGAGGCAGTGCATGGCACATCCTTTGAGAGTTACGAGCGCGCCATCAATTCACACATCAACAACCTGCGCCGCAAGCTCGAACCGGGCGAGTACATCGTCACCATCCACGGCATCGGCTACAAATTCGAGGGCTAAAAAATGGAAAGCGGTACCCACCAAATTCGCCGCCGTATCATCTGGCTTATCCTGCGCGCCTTCATTGGCGTGGTGCTCGTCACCCTGCTAACCGTCATCGCCGTCACCGGTATCGCCATCGACAACAATCTGGATATTTCTCCCCTCAACAAGCTGCCCATCGTCTCGCGGCTCGAAGGCTACTATATCGGTCACGGCGGATGGGATGGCGCCCAGATCATCCTTCAAGATTCCAGTTCTGCTGCCGGCGACAAACTGGTCATCGGCGAAAAACTGACCCTGCTCGACGCCACAGGCCGCATCGTGCTCGACCACGGCGCGAGCGACAGCGCCAGCGTAGGCACACTTTACCAATCCGACGCAAATAAAATCACGCTCAATCTCAAGGTGGATGGGGAAACGGTCGGCAGCATTGTGCTGGATCGGGAGACCGCGCCGTCGCCGCTGGCTGAGATTTCCCCGATTCTCATCCCAGTGACCCTTGTCGCCGTTTTCTTGGCTTTTCTGGCCATTTTAGTGGTCGCCCTGCTCTCCCGCCGCATTGTCAACCCGTTGGCCGAAGTCATCGCCGCCTCGCGCGCCGTCACCGCTGGAAAACTGGATGCGCGCGTCGAAGTCCGCGGACCGCAAGACCTGCTCGCCCTGACCGACAGCTTCAACCAGATGGCCGCCTCGCTCGAACGCAGCGAACACGAACGCCGCGACCTGCTGGCCGATATCGCCCATGAACTGCGCACCCCCATCACCATCATTCGCGGACGGCTAGAAGGCATGCTCGATGGTGTCTACCCCGCCGACGAGAAGCACCTCAGCCTGGCGCTCAAAGCCAATTATCTTTTGGAACGACTGGTGGAAGACTTGCGCATTCTGACCCTGGCGGAATCCCGCCAACTGACCTTTGACCTGAAAGAAACCGATTTATCTATCCTGGCTGCGCATACCGTTGAAATGTTCAGCGCCGAAGCTGATGAAAAAGGCATCACCCTGGAACTGTTTCCCACTTCCGAGCCTTTCCTGGCTCAGATTGACCCCCAGCGCACCGAACAGGTCATCGGCAACCTGGTCGGCAACGCCCTGCGCTATGTCCCATCCGGCGGGAAAGTGTGGCTGACCCTTGAGCAAACGGAAGCAACTATCAGCCTGACCGTCAACGACAACGGCCCCGGCATCCCTGCCGAAGATTTACCCTACATCTTCAACCGCTTCTGGCGCAAAGAAAAGTCCCGCGCCCGCGCCCGCGGCGGCTCCGGGCTGGGGTTGGCAATTGCCAAACAATTCATTGAAGCGCAGGGCGGTTCGGTTTGCGCGGAAAACCTGCCCACAGGCGGACTGAAGATAAGTATGCGTTTTCCAAATGAACCACCCCAGCACGCTTCTAACACACATATTTAGTGTGTCCCAGGCGGAACCATATCATCCTCTTTCGTTATTTCAGGAAGCGCAGCCCCAACAATCAGGCATGGTCCCGCAAACTTATCCAGCAACAGCCGCCAATTGGTAAATGGCTGGACGGTACTTCTGTCCGTCCTGGCCCATGGCGGCAAAGGATGGTTCGTTTGAGAGCCAGGTGGCGGTCAGGCTGCCGCCGTCAGTTGGGGCGCTGGTCATCATCCAGCCGGTCAGGGTAAAATTGCCCAGGCTTAAGCGCGCGATGTTTGGGATGCCTGGTTTGGGAAGAGTTCCAGCTGGAAGCTGCTGGGCGGCGGGACCGGTCCGGCTGCGAGCCCTGCGCTTGCAAGACTGGTCCAGCAACTACAACGGGACAAATGACCGCAAGCACCCCCCATAATAAAATGGATTGTGCTACACTGAAACCATCACCGGTTATCGGGAAGAATGTGAGACTTAATGGCCAACCCAAGCGATGTAGATAACGAAATGATGGTTCCCTGCGAGCAGTGCTCAAATCAAGTTTGGATTCGAAAAGATCGGCTGCAAACGCATATTCAGAAAGTTCACTCAACCAGGGCTGCTCCAAGGAAAAGCTTTACCACTTACAAGGCGCGTATCGCGAGTACCTTTCCACCCAAAGTGATCACGAAATCGACGACCGGCAAACAGGTTGGCCTGCCAAGGAGTGCAGTCAGTCTCATCCTCACTTCAAGAAGAGGTCAGCGAGTTGGCCAGGGGCGCTGCGCAGAATGTGGCCTGGAGAAGTTGGTCCTCTGGCATTATTCTGAAAGTAATCAAGGGGCCGCGGATATTTGTAGCGAGTGCAAGCAAAAGGTTTTTGATCGTTCTTTCGGTTAGGCCAGTATTTCTAAAAATGATTACAGCAGAATAATTTTATCCGTGTTTTTCAGCGCTTGTCCGCGTCCAAAAATTTTCTAATTTGGAATTGCTGGTATCTACTTTTTTGATTTGTCTAATGATAGAAAATCCTTAGAGCAAAAATAAGGAGTCTTGAATGTCTCCAGTTTTGTCCTTCAAACCGTTCTCTTTGGCCTTCGAAAAGATAAACTTCCAGCCCAGAAACAATATTTCTGCTTAAGAACACACAATCCCAAGGTTACCAAAAGTGATATACTTTTTTCAAGCGCCTCGACTTTATTGCGGAGATCAAAAAACAGGCTCATCAGCGCGGCGTGAGCGTTGAAACGCTAGTCAACCTTTGATTGCAACAAAAAATAGCTGAGAGTTTGCCTATCCAAATGAAGTGCGATACATCCGCCCCCTTACCCCTGGGCGCGGCGACAAGATCTGTGATTTTCAATATTGCCGGGTGAAACAGCCATGAAACCGATCACCATTCCCTTGAGTATGTCGAGCGTTTTCCTGATCCCCTGCCCGTCTGGCTATCTCCAGATTGACACAGGCTACGAATATGACTATCCCCTTTACCGCAGGAATCTCGCCAAAGTCGGAATTCCCCTTGAAAACGTTCGCTATCTGGCGCTGACCCATCACCACGATGACCATGCCGGTTTCCTGGACGAACTGACCCGCGAGACCGCGATCACGATCATCGCTCATGAAGCAGCCAGCGCGCTCCTAAAAACCGGCCAGAACGACAAAACCCGCGGCGGCGGATATATGAACGGCTTGATCAAGTTCGTGGCTGGCATCAAAATGCGCTTCGATCCTCGCTGGACGCTGACTTTTCCGCCCTTTGCGCTGCGAGAAAAGGATATTTTATTGACAGGCAGTGACAACCAGATCTTGCGCGATTTGGGTATCGCTGGGCAGATACTTTACACACCGGGGCATTGTCTTGACCACATTGTGATTGCGCTCGATAGCGGTGAGGTCTTCTGCGGTGACGCTGCGGCCAGTTTCCTGCTTTGGGCAGGAACGCATTACTGTCCCGTCTTCATGACCGACATGGATGAAGCCTATCGCAGTTGGCAAAAAATGCTGGACGCCGGCGCGCAAACCATCTACCCTGCTCATGGAAAACCCTTCCCCGCGGATAAACTGCGCCAAAATATAGGGCGGGTTAAAAACGAGAACCTGTCAAGATTCTTCTAACGTACAACTCGGAGCCAAAAAGAGAACCTAATAGGCGAAAAATGCATTCGCTATGTCGGCAGTCATCGCGTCTTCAAGTCCCCGCCCAACAAAGCGTTTTTGGGAAGCAAGATAGCCCGCCTTCTTGCCTGGGTGGTCCTGACAAGTGCAGTCGTTGCCCACGCTTTCAGGGAACCGGCTCCAAACCGTCACCTGGACAGACCAGTACGGCTGGCTTGAAATCGGCGATAAGGCAATTCTCGTTCCTTCTAACACGCCATGGATGAAGGGGAAATGACGTAAATATACCCTCATTTTGTTGCGCAATACATTCAGTCAGCCTTGAGAGAGTGTGTCTTTCAAACTCGTTCCGCTGAAATTGCGCCCATTGTAGATGCTAAAAAATGTCTTTTCGACGTACAATTATCCTGTGGATGTGGGTTTTCGCTGAATAATTTAGCTTGGATGAATTGGCATTACGGCTTGCGCAGCACCATGTAAATTCCAAATACCTGGCAGGCTGAAGTCTCGGGTGTGCGGCTTAGATCAACTGGACAATTCCCTGTCCATCCCGCTGCACAGGGTCCGAGTCTTTTATGGGATCAATCCTTAATTCGTTCCAAAACTGTGTATCTTTGGGAATATTTATGCTTGATGATTACATTGGTGTTTTCAGAAGTACAGGCAAAATCGTTGATGATGTTCCTGGTTTTTTAGCATTATTTGGTCACCAAAAGACAGCCGAACATTGTTCCGCTGTCGCATCCAAAGCAAAAGAACTGGCTAAAAAATATAATAGCGATGCGTCCAAAGCAGAACAAGCAGGATATTTGCACGATATTAGTGCCGTAATACCAAATGAAAAGCGAATTGAATTTGCTCGAAGTCAGTCTATGAAATTATTGGCGGAGGAAATTCAATACCCAATGATTATTCACCAAAAACTCTCTGTCATTTTGGCTAGAGAAGTATTCGGAGTTACTGACAATGAAGTACTCAGTGCAGTTGGGTGTCACACAACTTTGAAAGCCAAACCTACTCTCTTGGATAAAGTGGTATTTCTTGCTGATAAAATTGCATGGGATCAAGATGGAAACCCTGCCTATCTTAGCAAGATAATTGAAGCAATGGATAAATCGTTAGATACTGCGGTATTGGAATACTTGAACTACCTTTGGGAGCGGCGAAGTCAATTAAAAGTAATTCATCCCTGGCTTGTTGAATCTCGTGAATTTTTGTTACAAATGAATGCACGGTAGTCTCAAATTAAATCAAAAATCTCCTCAAGTCAAGAGCGTAGCAACATTGGGTAATAGATAGCAAAAAGACCAGGGCATGACCTGGTCTTTTTGCTTGGAACAAACGAGTGGCAAAATGTTTGCCTGTAGAGAGGTACCCCCAGGGGCCACAATATGTGTGTGGATATTCAGATGGTGTGGTTCACAGAGCGGCAACTTCTTCCTCATCTTCGTGCAACTGCCCCACATGCTCTTTTCCTTCCGCCCAAACTCCTCCGCCAGCGATGGGATCGTGCGCATTGCTTCGGTACCCCCGAAAAACACGGGGATTGGTCGGTATCGGCGGCGGGTGGTAAATTAACTACTAAAACTATCACAAACCAGCGTATAATATTTTCAGAAAGGTAAATTACAAATGATCAGCGTCGGCCACGTAGAACCAACTTTGAGACAAATTGTTCAACAATTGTTGCGTGCCGGTCACCCGCAAAAAATTATCCTGTTTGGCTCACAAGCACGCGGCCAGGCATCCTCAGAGAGCGATTACGACCTGCTGGTAGTCGAAAATTCTTCAGTGCCACGTTACCGCCGCGCCGCGCCATATCGTCGAGCATTAAAAGATTTAGGACACCCCAAAGACATCCTGGTTTGGACACAAAACGAAATTGATGATTGGAAAAATGTTCCGAACGCTTTCATCACCACCGCCCTGCGTGAAGGCCAGGTATTGTATGAAAGATAATCGCGACCTTGCGCATGGTTGGTTGGAAAAAGCTCGTAGCGATTTATATGCAACCGAACGCTTGCTGGATGGCAACGGGCCTTACGATGCAGCTTGCTTCCATGCGCAACAAGCTATTGAAAAAGCGATGAAAGCCTTGTTGGCTTTAAGTGGTTAACCCATTCCACGGACTCACGACCTGGACGAACTCCAGCGAAGCTGTAACATCGTCCAGCCAATCCCTGAACTTCAATAGCTGGACTTATCTGAAGCCACTGATTATGCTGTACAACTGCGCTA